>JADJPF010000020.1:340925-681850 GCA_016713405.1 Blastocatellia bacterium | reverse complement strand
AAAAACTTGTATTTTAGAATCCCTTCAGGTAATTTTGATAGTGCTAAGAAAGCTTGTGCGAAAGGGATCCTTTTCTACACGTAAATTAGCAACTACTAAGACATTAAAACTTTTAGTGGGAAAAAATTATTTTTAGCTTTAACTTTTTAGCAGATTGATAAATAACCTGTGTTTTAGCTTGTAATGCTTCTGGAAGTTCAAATAAACCTTGTTTTGTAGCACTACTAAACGTGTTGCCCAATCCAAAGCTTGACGGGCTGACATATCTGCTTGAATATTTTGATAAAGGATTCTGTTCCTGTTAGTACAACTACTAACCTATTTATTTGGATCATTGATGAAATTTTTCAATTGATGAAAAGTTTCTACGTAGCGCGTGCAAGGCAAATCATTAATCTACATCTTGACCATTATGATTTCTGCTAACACTTACTTACACTGACCAAGTTTAGTTAAAATTTGCTTAATTCTAATAACTGATAATTTGATTGCCGTTGATTAAGTCTTTAGGTTGATAGAGTAATAAGTTGTATCTTCATAAAATGTTAAGGTTGGGCAACTTAACATTGGCAAACCCTTTAACAATTTAACTTAAAAATCTTAAGACATCCAGTTTGGTACCAACCTCAATATTCCATTTGGTGGTAATTTTCTTGGGATTTAGTCCAAAATTCAATAGAACCCTGTCCAGTAATATCACCTACTCAAATTTGTGATTCATTCCAACCACCAAAAGAAAAGGCTCTCGTGGAACAGGTACCGACGTTTATTCCTACCATACCGTCACTTTCGGTAAATGCTCAACACAAAGCGGGCAGTTCCTCCTTTCAGTAAGACTGATGCAGCGTGACAAATTGGTGAACTATTTTCCACTTTTATGCTTCGTCAACGTTCATGCGCGAACAATTACTAAAACGGGGCCAAAATTTCTTCTTGAGCAATTCGCATAGAAGGTTTTACATAATCAATTAAAGTTGGCCAACATAAAACCATCTTCTTGACCTGCACAACTGTGCCGCGTCCATCAACTAAAACTTTTGCTCCTTGCTGCTCGCTTCTGTGATATAGCCTTCAATTCGTGCTTTGGCTTCCTTGGAAATTACTGGGCCAATGTCTTTCTTTAGCGCAAGTTTTTACAAAGCTAACCATTCGGTCAATGATGTGATCTACTTTACCTACAGCCATCATTACCGATGCAGCCATCTAACGCTGCCCTGCAGCCAGACATTGAGGCAAACAATATTGCTTGCACTCATTTCTAAATCAGCATCAGGCATTACAATTAAGTGATTTTTGCACCACCCAAAGCTAATACTCTTTAAGTTAGCTAAACCACGTCGGTAAACTATTTTTGCTACTAGTTGAACCCAAAGCTAATTGCTTCTATGTCAGGGTGGTCACAAATTGCATCTACTGTTATCTTTACTACCATGAACAATATTAAGCACTCCATCAGGCAGCCCAGCTTCTTTTAGCAGTTCTGCAATACGTCCCGCTGCTTAAAGGAACTAATTCAGAAGGCTTAATATCATACAATTGCCTAAAGCAAGAGCATTAGGTATAGTCAATTAAGCCTTTATATTTGGAAAGTTAAAAGGAGTTATAGAAGCTACAATTCCAACAACAGGTATTTTCTATAGACATTCTACGCCTCGGCTAACTTCATTACTTCGCCAGCGACAATTTGAGGGCATTGAGCAAGCAAATTCTGTTAATTCCATAGACTTTAAGACTTCAGCTTTTGCTTCACTATAAATTTTTCCCATTTTTCTTCAGTTATAAGATGTGTAAAGTTCTTCAATATTTTTTTCTAAAAGCATTCTATAGCGATAAAGAACTTGGACACGCTCTTTAACAGGCAGACTTGACCAAGCAGGCAAGGCTTCTTTTGCAGCCTTTACAGCCGCGTCAACTTGTTCCATACCTGAAAGCGGGACTTTAGATATAACACTACCATTAGCGGGGATTATATGCATCCAAGAGGTCTAGGTTAACAGGGACAAATTGACCTGAATATAATTTTCTACATCTGAATACTTCATTTTTTGCTCCATAAAAATCAAGAAAACTGCGGTGAGCAGAGATTATATATTTAGTTTTTGATTAAATCAAAACATTGCTAATAGTTAATTAAATTAAACTTATTTGAAAATATCTTAAGGCGATACCTAATATTATGGCTCCCAACATCACTAAAGCAGGGCTAACGCGCCATTTAAGCAAAACTAAACAACCTGTAGCTGCAATTAAAATGCCTATTTTAGAAGTAACGCCTGCTTGGGTAATATTAACAATAAGGCTCTATCATTCCTACAACAGTAGGAGTAACAGCTTGATAGAAAAGCTTGGACTTGTGGATTAGTGCGAAAACGTTCTAAAGGATGACCTATGATAATAGTAATAAGTAACGATGGGAGAAATACGGCAATAGTAGATATTATTGCACCTAAAAAACCTGCTACATAATAGCCAACAAAAGTAGCTGTGATTAAAACTGGCCTAAGGGTCATTTGTCCTAGCCATACCATCAACAAATTGCTGATGTGTAAGCCAATGAGCGTTTTTAACTACTTCCTGCTCAATTAGTGGGATCATCACAAACCCACCACCAAAAGTTACTGCTCCAATTCGTAGAAATAAAAAAGATAACTTTTCCTAATAATGGTAAGATAGGTGTAAGTAGTAAAAGTAGTGGAATTAACAATAACAGTTTTTCAGGTCGTGTTGAAGGTATAGAGCTAGTATCTGTTTTAGACTTTGTGCTAGCATCGGTTTGTATTACAGCCTCATTAGAATGTTTTAATGAATTTAGAAAAATTCCAATAATACCCGCAGCTAAAATTACCTCAACTACATTAAGAATTTAAGCAGCAGAATAAGACAAGCTGCAACAGCCATTATTGCTTGAGTATAATTTTTAACTCCATTACGTCCAAGTTTGATGCTGACAGCTAAAACAATGCCTACAACAGCAGCATTCATTGACATAAAAAGGGTTACTAGATTTGTTATTTGTCTGGATTGTAGTTCACGATAAAGAAGCGTTAGACCAATCATCATAAAAAAAGAAGGTAGTAAAAAAGCTACAACAGCTATAATTGCTCCTATTGTACCTTGAAGTCTTAAACCAATATAGCTAACAGCATTAACAGCATATGAGCCAGGTAGACTTTGACCAAAGGCAGCAGCCTCCCAATATTCTGCTTCTTTTAACCAACCTCTTTTTGGACTATGAGGACATAAATTTGAGCTAAAACAGCTATTCCACCACCAAAACCAATACAGCCTAACCAAAGAAATGTCCACCATAATTTCGTCCGTGAGACGACCATAAAACTAAACTACCTAAATTAAATTTAGCTAATGGTTGATTATTGTTATTCTTAAAAAAAAAGCTAGCTAACTAAGCTTTTTAGCTCTCAATCTGTTAAATCAACTTTGCAAATTGATAAATATTTCTCAAGCTTAATTTTTTGCTTTTCATAATATTTTTGATGGTATTCTTCAGCTTTATAAAAGGTTTGCGCAGGCAAAATATCTGTTCTAATCTCACTATTGTATTTTTGACTTTTAATTAATTGCTCTTTTAAGTTCTCAGCTAAATTTTTTTGCTCAGGAGTAAAATAAAAAATCACAGATTTATATTGAGGTTTAGTTTTATAAGTAGGGTTATGATTATCCCAAAATAAATTCAATATTTCTTGAAGATTAATTTGTGCTGTATCATATTCAATTTCAATAACTTCTGTATGTCCAGTATTTTTGTAGCATACATCTTCATAGCTTGGATTTTCTAAAAATCCTCCTGAATAGCCAACACAGGTTGAAATAACTCCGCAAACTTGCTTAAACAAGTCTTCAACACCCCAAAAACATCCTGCCCCTAATATTATTTTTTCCATTATTTTCTTACCTTTATTAAAGCTAGTTTAATTAAAGCTAGTTTAAAGTTGTAAAGTATAACTAAACTATTTGCCAAAATTTAATGGATCTATCCCAACTTGCTGAAGCAAACACCTCACCGTCTAAACGCCATTTTAGACAAGAAACTTTTTTTTGATGACCAGCAATAGATGTAAGTAATTCTGCGCTTTCACCATTCCAAAGATAAATAAACTTACTTCCATCACCACTAATAAATAAGTCATTTTTGGGATGCCAGGCCACAGCAGTAGATCCACCACGATGATTACGACAAATAAACTGAGGTTCCTTTTTGTTGGCTTGGTAAATTCTTACGCTATCATCACTACAAGCTATAGCTAGCCATTTTCCATTATTACTAAAACCTAGATCGCTACCACCTAACTTTTCAGTATCAAGAGCTATTTTCTTTGGCAAATTATTAAAGCTTTGATTAGTTTCAAAATCAAACAATCGCACAAAATTAGAACCACCAACAGCTAATAATTTTTTTGTAGGATGAAAAGCTATTGAATGTAGCCAGCCTTGAAGATTTAATTGTTGAACTACCTTTTGTTCTTCTATAGAAATTAGACGCAAAACGTTATTCCAGCCAACTACAGCAAGATATCTTCCACAAGGACTAAATGCAACATTTGATTCAATAAGTTTTGTCCGTTTTTGCAAAGGAAATTCTGTAATTAATTGAAAGTTAGAGGTGTAAAAAAGGGCTAGACTGCCAATACCGCCACAGGCAGCAAATAATTTACCATCAGGGCTAAATGCAACTGATTCAACAGTAGAGTAGCCATATGGAACTAATTTTTCCCATAGAATTTGCCCTACTTCTTTTTGTGTGGCAACATCCCAAAATCTAATTATTGAATCCGTCCCAGCACTAGCCAGCAACTTACCATCAGGACTAAATGCAAGATCTCGAATTAAAAGCGTTTGTCTACCTATTTCTATTGATTCTGCTACTAATTCTAATTTCATACAATTACTAAATATCATATTATAGAGTTACTTACATCTGAAGCCATTGGAATTCTTAACCTTGCTTCACATCCCTTATCATTTGGTCGATTTTGCAAAGAAAGTGTTCCTCCATGCGCTTCTGCAATTTGGCGGGATAAAACAAGCCCAATTCCAGAGCCTTGCGGCTTAGTAGTAAAAAATGGAACAAATAAATTAGAGGTATTTGCTAAACCTAAACCCTCGTCTTCTATGCAGATTTCAAGATAATTATTTTCTACTTGCCAACTAAGGCTAACTCCACCACTAGTTTCTAAAGCAGCATCTACAGCATTACGTAGTAAATTTATTAGTAATTGATCTAACTGATCTCCATCTGCTTCAATAATTAAATCTGGGCCTGGGGATAATTTTATTTCCATTCGTGTTTCTAACCTAACAACACGCTTAATCCATTCAGCTACATCAAGACTATGAAATCTTGGTTGTGGAAGCCTAGCTAACCGTGCATAAGAACCCATAAACCGGTTTAAGGCTTCGGCGAGAGCAGCAATAACAGAAAGACCATGTTTTATATCTTCTTGCCAATCAGGGGGCTTACGAGTCAGCATATTTTCTAAACTTCCAGCAATAGATTTAATTGGAGCTAAAGAGTTATTTAACTCATGCCCCAACACCCTAACTAAGCGTTGCCAAGCTTGGCGTTCTTCTTCACGTAGTGCGCGGCTAAGGTCAGTTAAAACTAGTAGTTGGTTAGCCATGCCTTTTTCCCGAAAAATTCCACGTCTAATTTCCCACCGTCCAGCACGTCCACCAGGAAATGTTCGAGTAACTGTAGTATTACTTTCTCCTTGTAAACATTCTGCTAAACCTAATTCTTTAGCTGTTCGTCCTAAAACTCTTTCCATTGGCTGAGATAAAAGTTTTTCTCCTGCACGGTTGACTAATTGCAGCCTCTGTTCACTATCAAAAGTAAATATTGCTACATCAATTTCTACCATAACTTTACGTAGTAGGGCATTTGCTTCTAATGCTCCTAGTCGCTGCTCACGTAAGGTTTCTGCCATAGCATTTACTTCTAGCATTACTTCTCCTAGTACGTCACCTCGTCCAATACTACGAGCGCGAATTGAATAATCTCCCTCACGTAGAGCAGCAAGTAAATTAGTAACTGTTTGTAAATTAAAAACAATTTTTCTGGCAATAGAAAAAGAAAAGCCTAACCAAAAGCTCAGAATAATTAAAATTAATGTCCAAATAACTTTTGGGCTATAGTTGTTATTCCAAAGCAAGACAATTGATACAACTACTGCGGGAAAACCCGTAAGCAAACTAAAAAGTAAGATACGGTTTTGGTAGGTTAAGACTCTTTTTTCTAATGTTTCTTGAGTAAAGTTTTTTTCTAGTTCTGACATGAAAAAAGTTCCGTAAAAAAGAGAAAAATTTGCAACTTCTTTTGCTTATCTGAAGTTTAATGTTAGACCAGTCTGAACCAATCTCTAAAACGAAAATATTAAGCCATTTACTAATTTTGAGGAGCAACTATGCGCTGCGAAACAGTGATCTCCGACTTCCAAGATTATTTGGAAGAAATAACTAGTAACATTGGTAAAGATCTCTTTGCCCATCTATACACCTGCGAATTTTGCCGTAAGGATTGCCAAAAGTTACTTTCTACTTTTCCAAGTAAAGAAAGGGTTTCTAATTTGGATTCTCCTCAATGGCAAGAACTTAAATTGCTAATTTCAAACCCTATTTCTTTAACTAAACCTATTGAATTTACTCTGTTAAATCAAAAACCACTTATTACTAATTGCTTTGATGAAGTAGAAACTAGCTTACGGGATTTTGCTAGTAGTCCTAAAGTTTTTATGATTGCAATTATTAATGATATTGGTCAAGCGCATAAAGGCCCCTACTGGGATAAAGGCGTTAGAGTAGCAACTTTTATTTGGCTTACTAGTGTTGCTTCCTTAATTTTCTATGGAGGTTTTGGGCTTGGATTTTCCACAGATACTAGCAAAATTACTCTATCTAGTAATACAGCCTTTCCCAACCAAGAGAAAGTTTATTATATTGCCCTTTCACCAAAGACGGCTGAAACACGCCTTACCATTGATAAAACTAGCCGTTTTGCTATTAGCAAAAATCAAAACTTAACTCTAACTGCAAACCATAAGCCCTCAAAAAAAACAAAACAAAATAGTCTTATGGCCTCATCTAGTACTAAAAAGTCAAAAAAACCTTTTGTTAACAGCTTTTTAGACAATAACAAAATCACATCCAACACAAAAACTAAAGATCCAAATTGCTTAGATGACAACAAAAATGGTGTCTGTGATAAAAACGAACCAACAACAGGAGAAATAATTTTTACCCCTTATCCAACAACTAATAATACTACTAGTTTAGGTAACAAATCAGTTACAGAACTGGCTTCTAATGCAACAGGAAAAGTTAGTTCAAAAGTCGAAAATCCAACAAACACAACAACACGTTCACCTATAAAAGTTGTAGTAACTCCTCTTAATCCAAATTTAAGAGTTGGTCAAAGTGGAGAGATAAGAATTTCTGTTAATACTCAACAATCTGTTAGTTTAAAGTTTAACTTACAGTTTAATCCACAAGTAATTAAAGTTAAACGATCTGTTGGCAATAATGCTTCTGTGTTATTTCCTCATGAAGTTGATAAGCAAATAACTGTTGCAAGTATTGGGATTTCTACATTTGGACATCCTGAACCAAATGATCAACATAACACTTTTTCAATAAACATTGAGGCTTTTGGAGCAGGAAAAGCTAATCTAAAATTAACTGATGTTACAGCCGAGTCAGAAGGCGAAAGTGTGCCTATAGGCGTTTTTTATAGCGATATGGAAATAAATAATTAAATTTCAAAGGAATGCGGGCAGGATGCCCGCACTTTGAAATTTATAGTTGGTAGCGTTGCAGTCGTCGGTAAAGCGCACTTCTACTTAATCCTAGTGCTTCAGCGGCACGACTAACATTACCTTCATAGCGAGCTAGAGCTTTTTTAATTAATGGCATTCTACATCTTCTAAACTCATATCCTCTAAACGTAGGGCAGTTTCGCGTCCAACTCTTAAACCTAAATCTGCGGCTTTTATAGAAGTTCCTTGAGCCATCAACACGGCTCTTTCTAATGAGTGATCTAATTCGCGTACATTGCCGGGCCAAGGGTGATTAAGCAATTCCTGCATAGCAGCATCATCAATACCTATAATTTTTTTTCGGTAACGTTGAGAATGTTGGCGTAAGAAATGTGATGCAAGTAATGGTATATCTTCACGTCGGTTACGCAAGGGTGGCAAGCGTATTTCAATTGTATTTAATCGAAAAAGTAGGTCTTGACGAAAACGGTTTATATTAACTTCTTCATTAAGATCAGCATTGGTAGCAGAAATAATTCTTACATCTGCTTTACGAGTACGAGAAGATCCAACGCGCTCAAATTCGCCTGTTTCTAAAACTCTTAGCAATTTAGTTTGAAGATTTAGTGGAACATTAGCAATTTCATCTAAAAATAATGTTCCTGTATCAGCTAATTCAAATCGTCCAACTCTTTCACTTTTAGCATCAGTAAAAGCACCTTTTACATGACCAAACAACTCACTTTCAAAAACTCCTTCTGAAAGTCCACCAGCATTAACGGTTACTAAAGACTTAGACGAACGTGAAGAAACCGCGTGTAAAGCCTGTGCAACTAAGCCTTTACCAGTTCCATTTTCACCAGTAATTAACACGTTAGCATCCGATGGCCCGACACGTGAAATTATTTGTAAAATAGGCTTCATTGTTGCAGATTCAGCAATCAACTTTGGGACATTTTGGCCCTCATTTCTAAGCAACTGATTTTCTGCTTCTAAGCGTTGTCCTTTTCTAAGTGCTTGTCCTAGTTCAATTTGGTTTCGTAAAATACTAATAAGACGGTCATTTTCCCAGGGTTTTTGTACAAAATCTCTTGCTCCACGTCGCATTGCTTCAACAGCAAGTTCAACGCTTCCCCAAGCTGTCATTACTACTATAGGCAAAGTGCTATCAACTGCGTGTAGACGGAAAAGTAAATCTAGTCCTTCTTGGCCTGATGTAGTGTCTCTTGCATAATTAAGATCCATTAATAGAGCATCAAAATCTCTTGCGTTAATGGCACTTAAAACGGCTGCTGGAGATGTAGCGGTTTCTATTTGAAACCCTTCGCTTTTTAGCAACAGTCTTAAAGCTTCTAAAATATGTGGCTGATCATCAGCTACTAAAACCTTTGGAAAATTCATTAACTAAACCTCAAAAAATTTTTAAACTATCCAACCATCCCTAAGTCTAATAACTCGATTACCATAACCAGCATTTTGCTCAGAATGGGTAACTTGGATTATAGTTGTACCACTTTGGTTAAGTAAGCGGAACATTTCCATAATTTCTCTTCCCTGATCTGAGTGTAAATTTCCTGTTGGTTCATCGGCTAAAATCAGCTTTGGTTTAGCAATAACAGCCCTTGCAATAGCAACTAATTGTTGTTGTCCACCAGACAGTTGATTAGGGTAAAGGTCTTTTTTTCCAACCATTTGAAAGCGATCTAAAACATCACAAACTATGCTATCTCGTTCACTTCTTTTAATATCACGATAAGAAAGAGGTACTTCTAAATTTTCATAAACTGTTAAATTATCAAGTAATTGATAGCTTTGAAATACAAAACCAATATATTTTTTTATGTAAATCTGATCTTTCCCTCTTACCTAATTTATGAACTGGATGATCTAAAAATAATATTCACCCGTCCAAGAACTATCATGCATTCTAACAAATGTAGCAAGGTGATTTTCCTGCTCCAGATATTCCATTATTGAAATAAACTCGCCTTCTGAAACATAAAAGGCTACTTTGCGAAGTACATAAGTTTTACTTACGCCATGAGAATAAACTTTATCTATATCTCGTAGTGATATCATAAATAAACCAGTAGATAGCCTAAGAGTATAACTTAGGCTATTATAATGTGATTTTGGTTGGTAAAAACATGTTTTCATCAACCAAGGAGTAGTTTTGTTCTAGGCAGTCGCACTATTGACAGTCATTCGCTCTTCTACAATACGACCATCAAAAAGATGGACAGTTCTATCAGCGTGTCGGGCAAATCGTTGGTCGTGTGTCACCATACAAATGGTTGCACCGCCTCGGTGTAAGTCTCTTAAAAGTTCCATTACAGCATCACCATTTTTTGAATCCAAGTTTCCTGTAGGTTCATCAGCCATCAAAATTAGCGGTTGCCCAGCAATTGCACGTGCAACAGCAACACGTTGTTGTTGCCCGCCGGAAAGCTGACTAGGAAGGTGTTTAGCACGATGTCCCATACCAACTTTTTCTAATGCTTCATTGACTAGTTTTCTACGTTCTGTGGCTGCCATACCTCGGTAAGTTAGCGGCAGTTCAACATTTTCATAAACTGTTAAATCTCCAATTAAATTAAAACTCTGAAAAATAAAGCCTATTTCTTGATTACGAATTCTGGCGCGTTCGGGTAAAGTTAGCTTTTCTACAGGTTTACCATTTAAGGCATAACTTCCTTGGCTGGGTGTATCAAGTAGACCTAAGATTGATAGTAACGTAGATTTACCGCAACCAGATGGCCCAGCAATAGAAACATATTCACCTGATCGGATTTCTAGCTCAATGCCTGAAAGGGCGTGTGTTTCTACTTCATCGGTATAAAAAACTTTAGTTACTCCTTCTAAGCGTATTAAGGGCTGGTCAGCTTTACTCATTGTTATTGTTCTCCTTGATTTATCAGACTTTTAATTTAATCGGACACGATTATAAGCATCCCAAGCAGACATATCGGAAAGAATTACTTGTTCTCCTACAGAAAGACCTTCTATAACTTCAATTGTATTAACAGAACTACGACCAAGTTTTACAGTTACACGAATGGCTTCTTTTCCAGTGCTATCTAGCTTAAATAAGCCTATTGTGCTATTAGCTTGACCATGAACAGGTCGACCAACATAAAGAATATTAGTTAAATTTTCTAACTCAATTGTACCATCTACGCTTAAATCAGGACGTGCGCCTTTAGGCAGTTATTCTAGTAAAGCAACATCTACAGTAACAGTGCCTTGTAACACGGCTGGATCTATTCGAGTAACTTGGCCTGCAATAATTCCATTACGAGTATCAATTGTAGCATTTTGCCCTACTTGAATATCTTTAGCTTGAGTTTCTGCAATTTTTAATTCTGCTTTTAAGCGACTAGGGTCGGCAACACGAGCTAGATTTGTGCCAATGGTGACTTGTTGGCCTACTTCAACTGATAATTGTTGTAAGACTCCATTGCTACCCGCGCGAACGTTAAGCGAATCTAATTGGTTTCGTCTTAGTTGATAAAGGGCGCGTAATTGGTCAGTTTTAGCTTGTTGAGCTACTAATTGGGCTTTAGTGGACTCTGAACTAATTGTTATACGTTTTTCTTCAATTTGGCAACGTGTGGCTAGTTCTGAAACTTTATTTTTAGCTACTTTATAAAGTAATTCTGAAAGTAACCCTTTGTTATAAAGTTCTTCGTTTGCTTCAGCTTGTAATTTTGCTTGGTTATAATCAGCTTGAACACTAGCAGCAATGGCTTGTTGGTCTAATTGTTGGCTTTCTAATTTTACTTGTAATGTAGCATAATCAGCTTCTGCGCCTTTTAGTTGAAGGTCTACATCTTGAACAGATTGATCAAGCTCTGGGTTGCTTAACACCATTAAAACTGTGTCAGGTGTCACCATTGCACCGGGACGGACAAGAATTTTTTCTACTCTGCCCTGAGTTGTGGCAGGAATAAAACGAATGTCTTCAGGAACTAATGTTCCTAATCCGCGAACTTGGCGCAGCATCGCGCCTTGTTTAACACTGTCAACCCAAATTGTAGAGCGTTCAACAGTTGGAGCAGCAGGTTTTAACTTTGATAGACCAACGCTAACACCAGCAATAACAACTAGTGTTAGGACTAGATAAACAATATTGCGAATTTTGCGGTTGCGACTAACGCCTTTGCGCTGAATGTCCATTTAATGCCTCCAAGCTAACTATAAAGAAACTTCTATGCCACTCAAGTATTATTAGTTAACTACTTATCTAATTGGACTTAGCTAAAATAACTAGAAGGAAAATCAAGATGTGGTGCCCGTTTCTGGGACAAGCTATTATCAAAAACGAGAACAATAATAGTATCAACAAATTATTAGCCCAGCGATCTATCTGCTGGGCTAAAATTTAACAAAATTGTTTATTTATAGTAAGACCTACTCTTTTCTGAATGGAGCAAAAGTAGTACGTTTTTCATTTGGTGCCGCAGTTGGCTTAGTAATATCACGTACAGGATAAACATCTGCTGTTAACCAAAACTGAAGTAAATTATCAAAGAATTTGCTATTAGGTGCTGCACTTTGTCCACCTGGTATAGCAGTAGTAAAATCAATTGCCCCAGGTTTCATAACAATAGTTGTGCGTTTGCTAGGCCCACTTCTAAAAGTAAAATCATTGACTCCCCTAGCTCTAACTGAATGTCCAGAAGCGTTTGGAACATCAAAACCTCCGTCTCTAGGTAGTCCAAAAAGCCCTGGAACTGGAGATTGGAACTTGCCATTAACAGAAGGAATTGTAAAATCAGTATTTACCCCTAACATACTTGGGAAGGAAACACGATGTAAAGCTCCCCAACGATAATCACTTTGTTTGGTAGAGCCTTGGAAAGCTAGAGCAAAATCTGGCCGCCAATGAATCTAAAGCACGTCGCAAGCTACGTAAAATAACAAAATCTCTTTGTACTTCAGGACTTGCACTATCTAAACCAGTATTTCCAAAGAAAAATATTCCTGAAACACCTTTTCCTTTGTTGGATGAAAATTTATCTAGTAAATTACGAAGAGATGCCATAGAGGTAGCATTATCAGGAAGTCTAGTTAATTGCATTGATTGAAGTGTGGCATCAATAGTATCTCTAACCATTTGTGAACGCCACAGGCTATAAATTGTGGTAGAAACACTATCATCAATTTGTTTTTGTGAAGGGTCACTGCCAAAAGCTACAAAAGAATCATAACCAGATTTTAAGCCTGTAGGGGTGCTAAAATCCCAAGTCTTAAAGCGATTTACAGCTTCACTTATACCTGCATCTTTGGCTAGTGCAGAAAGTTCAGTTGGAGCATTTACGGCTGTAGCATTAGCAAAAGCTTGTTGAATAAATGGCATTAAAATTTCTGCATCACGCATTCTTACATCTGCTTGAAAACGTCGGGCCATTTCAACTGTAATTTTCTGCCCGCTTGCAATAGCTTCTTGAATATCTTTTGTTAATCGTGCATTACGCGCACCCGAAGCATAACCAGTAGCAGCTAGATAATAGATTCCCCCTGTTGCTCGTTTACGCTCAAATGGGTTGTTGTTGGCTGTAATACCTGTTGGGTCAGCGTTTGCAGTAACTACAAAACCGTTGGTTGGATTGACGACTTGAGGTAGCTCATTAAAAGGCAAAATTTCATATTGTAAGACTTGGTTTGGTTGACGATTTCTAATGCTCATCCATTCATTACCAGTTACACCATTACGAATTAAAAACGGAGGTGCGCCGTTAACTTTACCTGCTTCTAGGTCTTCTCTTATAGGCACTTCGCCTGTTGTAAAATAAGCCATATCGCCTGTTGTGGTAATCACAGAAAAGTTTTGTGATCCAACATCAAAAAACTCTAATGCTTTTTTGAAATCATCAACATTTTTTGCACGGTTAAAGCCAAGAAATGTTTCTACTTCTAAAGTTGGCCCAAAGCCAGTATATTGCAGTGTTAAAGCTGTTTGAGCAGATAAGTTAATAGATACAATTGGGCCACCATTACGACGTGGAACAGAAGGAAATCGGCCAGGAACAGAATCACTAGCAGGTATCATAACTAAATTATCATTCATACCATCTACCACTTGATTTGCTCGGAAAAACTCATCTCGAAATATTACAGGTTCTTCTTTGCCATCATGAATAATTGATACACTACCAAATTGTGCTTTAATTTGTTCTTGATAAACATCTGTAACATCAAAGTTTGAAGTGGTTGCACCCCAAGCAATATCATCATTATGGCCTAAAACCACACCAGGCACCCCAGCTAAACTTACTCCTGTAACATTAAGTAATTTTTTGCCTTTGCCTTTTGTAACATTAAGTTGAACTTGATACCAAATTGGAGGAGTATTAAACCCTAAGTGAGGATCATTATTTAAAAGCGGTGCGCCAGAATCAGTTAGTCTACCACTTAAAATAAACCAATTGCTTCCACGATCTGGGTCATGACCTTCAGCACCATTAGCTAGCAGAGGAATATTTTTAACTTTATTTAAGTAGTCTTGAGCCATTTCTAAAGTTTCAGGCTTAATTGTGTCAGAAATATGTTTAGCCCATTTTTGCTGCTCTTGGACTTTAGCACTAAGTCTTTGATTATTAGCTTTAGTGCCAGTGGTAGAAAATGGCCGACCCGTTGCGTCAGGAATAGAAAAACTTGGGTCAAAAGGAGCTACACGAAATACATCTTCAAAAAATAATGCTGAACCATCAAAACCTTGCGCCATACCTGCTGCTTGATAAGCTTGTAAAGCTAATGTGTTGTTAATATCGCCTGTGTCAAAAGAAAGACTTAGTGCTAAACCTTTACCAACTAATAAACAGTCTGTTTCCGTCCACATACGTTTTTGGGTGATTTTTAATGCTTGATATTCTGCTGGTAGTGGGTTGTCTTTTAAGTAGGCATTAACACCATCACTATAAGCTTTTAAGAATTGTCGAGTTTCTTTTTGCATCATTGATAAAGCTTTGGTGACAGAAGCTTTAAGATTTAAGCCTCGCAATTGCACATCGCTAGATAAAATACTGTTATTTGGCCCAACGCCAAGTAATTCAGCTAAAGAGCCTTCAACCGTGCGACGTGTAACATCCATTTGGAAAAATCTATCCCGTGCATGCAAAAAGCCCTGCATAAAAAAAACATCCTTAAAGTTTTTGCCAAAAATATGTGGCGTTCCAAATTCATCTTCCACAACATCAACTTTTGCAGCAAGTCCAGGAAGTATTTCAGGATTCATTTCTAGCTTTTTTGATGTTCTAGGTTTAGCTAAAACTTCATTGTTTGCTATTGGCAAGCCTAAAGTCATTAATTGAAAACAAATTAAAAACAAGAAAAAATGTTTTAGTGTGTTAGTCCACTTCATAAAAGCTCCTAAGTTTTTATATGCTGATGAAATAAAATTTTTGTTGTTTAGCTAAATTGTTTTAGAAATTTAGAAAAATGTGTCGATTGAAACAGTTAAAACTTTTAATTTCGTTAGAGTCTTGGTAGCTAAGTTTAGTTAAGCTTTGACTTACTTGCAATAACTGAAAACAAACTTTGTAACTTAAGATAATTATTTTAATTTAAGACTAAGAGCATCAGCTTTAGCAGAAAATTTTTCCCGTAAACTATTACAAACTATTTCGCAAATATCAAAAATTACTTTATCAGAAATAGAGTAATAAACTGTATTTCCTTCTTGTCGTCGTGCTAGTAGGCCAGCATCTTGTAATAACTTTAAGTGTTTGCTTACATTAGGCTGACTAGAATCTATTACTTGTGTAATTTCCGAAACACTCATTTCACCATCATGTAATTCTTGTAAAATACGAAGTCTAATTGGCTCAGACAAAGCCTTAAAACGTTCTGCCACTAATTCTAATGCTTCCATTGACATATTTGGCTTACTAGAAGATTTACTCATAAATACCCACCTATATTTAATAATATAACTATATAAATATATAATTAATATGCTAAAAGAAATATATTATAATCAATAAGCTATTTGCAAGAAATTAAATATTTTAGTAGGGATAAAAAATATAGCTTATAGATTATATGTGTATGTTAAAAGCTATTATTAAATACAAGATTTTACTACTTAGTTTTTTGTCTCCAATAAATACACTTATCGGTAAGTAGTGCAAAGCTAGTCGCAGCTAATTATTTAAGTTGTTATAATGAGCGCAAAATAACAACTTTATTTTGGAGGAATAAAAAATAATGAGTCAAGCAATAATGATTAAAGCTAATGTAGATAAACAAGACATAAATACTTGCCGTTTTATGGCAGATAGACCGCTAATTAATGGTACTGCTAGTTTTACAAGCAAAACATCTGCAAAAGGAAACGCTTTAGCAGAAAACCTTTTTAGCATTCCTGAAATCAAAAAAGCGGAAATAGCTGACAATGTATTAACTGTTGTAAAAGATGGTCATGATGATTGGTCAGTTATTGGAAAACGTATTGGCGGCTTTATTCGCGCTTTTTTACAACCAGAAGTTTATGCTAACACTCTATCAACAGAAGAGCTTAGAAAAAAAGTTCAAGAAGTATTAGATCTACAAATTAATCCTAGTGTAGCTTCACATGGTGGTTTTGTAGATTTAATTAATGTAGAAAACAATAATGTTTATATTCGCATGGGTGGCGGTTGCCAAGGTTGTGGCTCGGCTAATATGACTTTGAAAATGGGAATTGAACGTATGATTCGTGAAGCAGTTCCTAGCATTGGACAAATCTTAGATGCTACAGATCATGCTGGTGGTGCAAACCCTTATTACCGATAAGTAAATTTACTTTCCTAGCTTAATATAGTAGGTAATTATGTTAAAACCGTTCTTAGAAAATGCTAATCCTAATCTACCTAAATTGGGCTTAGCACTTTCTGGGGGCGGTTTTCGTGCTTCTTTCTTCCATATTGGCCTACTAGCACATCTAGCTGAAATAGGATTATTAAGACAGGTGGAAGTTATTTCTACTGTCTCAGGTGGTTCCATTATTGGCGCACTTTATTATTTACATCTAAAAAATTTACTGGAAACCAAGTCTGACGATGAAATTTCTAATAAAGATTACTTAGATATCTTACAAAAAATAGAAGTAGATTTTCTTAAAGCTGTTCAAAAAAATATTATTATGACAGCTTATAAGAATCCTTTTAAGACTATCCGTATGGCTGGGGATAACTATAATTCTAGCATACGTTTAGCAGAGCTTTATGAAGAGCATTTTTATAGACCAGTTTTTAATAAAAACAGCAAAGAACCTATAAAAATGTCTGATTTAAAGATTATTCCTAAAGGAGAAAATAATAATTTTTACCCCTTAAAAGATAATCCATCCCGCCAAGCAAAAGTCCCCGTTTTGCTTATCAATGCTGCCCTCTTAAACACTGGTCGCAATTGGTATTTTGAAGCTACTCATATGGGAGAACATCCCCGTGACACCCTAGATTGGCAAAGTGTAGATAAAAACCCTAGATTACTTAGACCAGAAAGCTACCAAAAATTAAAAGATAAGCATAAAAATTTTCTTTTAAGCCACGCTGTTGCTGCCTCTGCTGCACTGCCTGGTGTTTTTGCACCAATAAAAATAGATGGGCTATATCCAGATGATATTCAACTACAATTAGTTGATGCTGGAGTACACGATAACCAAGGAATTGCAGGGTTACTTACTTTTGGTTGTACAGATTTTATTATTAGTGATGCTTGTCGTCCGTTAGAGTTTGAAACGCGCCCAGATTTACGTACAGATGGTTTACTTCTAAGAGTAAGAAGTATGCTAGGAGATCGACTTAGAGAAGAACAACTCTTAAGAATGCTAACAGGTAAGCATAAAAACCATACTGCTTTTATTCATTTAAGAAAAAACTTTCCAATTACTACTAAACACCACTTATCAGACTCTAATAATTCTCTAAGCCCTGATTTACCAACTACTAAGTTAGATAGTGATAAAACTGGCATAGATCCAAAAGTTCAACAGTTATTAGCACGAGTACGAACGCATTTAGATTCATTTACTAACTTAGAAGCAGATTCCTTGATGTATTATGGCTATAAGCTTAGTGAGCAAACTTTTGACCAAACATCTTTTCAACAAGTATTTATTAAAAAACAAGCTAATAAGATAAATTGGAATTTTCTAAAAATTGCTCCTCTAATGCGCCAACCTACTGAAGACTTTTTATTTCAGCTTAAAGTAGCTACTGAAAGATTTCTTAAAGTATTTCGCTTAAATTCTCAAGTAAGAACTATTAGTTTAACAGTATTATTTCTAGTTTTTCTTTTAATTCTTCTTGGTATTTTTTCTATTTTAAGCATTATTTGGAATATTGAGCATGTCCAAACAATATTAAATATTCCTTTAAATCAAGCAATATTAACAATTAGCCCTATTTTAGCAATATTATTGTTCTTACGTATAATTTTAGCTAAATTTTATTCAAAATTAAGACAAAACTGGTTTAATTTCTGGGCAAAAGCCTTACTTCCTGCATTATGTTTTCCTTTAGTTTGGTTACATTTATTTGTCTACGATCGCCTATTTTTACAAATAGGCGAATTAGGAGAATTAAGAGAATTAAGAGAATTAGACAAATCAAATGACAATCTTTCAGAACTTGATCCAGCCTTAAATGAATTAGCAGATCAAAAAAAATAACCTCTTAATTAATATTTTGTGTCGTTTTGATACAGGAAAAATTTTTGTTAAACCTTCTGTGAGTCAATAAGACTCACTAAAATCTACTCTTGACTAATTAGTTAACTATAAGATTAAAAGCCTGTGTCATTTCGACACGCAAGCATTTTTTGCTAAAAAGCACAAACTATTTTATTATTTGTAACTTATTGTAAATAAAGCTATTAAATATTCTACTCTGAGTGGCATAAATTTTGCTTTAGCTTTAAGACAACACACCTAATAAGCTGAAACTAATCTATATTTAATGCTAATGTGCCAAAACCTACCTAAAACAGGCCACTAAAAGCAACTAGTTCAGCTAAAGGTACAAAACAGAGAAGCAAAGCTTGTTGAAATAGAAAATTAGTGCTATTTTCCTGATCTTGTTCTAAAGAGCTCTATAACTTTTAAGCTATGAATGTAAAAAAACTCGTGCCGCTTGGCAACGAAAGGTAAAAGAGCTAAAGTTTATCGCCAAAGGACTTACATCAACTAACCATCCATTAGTTGCTCATATTATACCTATTCGCAAATGCAATTTATCTTGTGTTTATTGCAATGAATATGATGATTACTCTAAGGGTATTGCTTTAGAGACAATGAAAAAGCGAATTGACCACTTAGTTAAACTAGGTCTTTCTGCTTTGGTTTTTAGTGGTGGTGAGCCTCTTTTACACCCAGACTTAGATGAAATTATTGCTCATGCCCGTAAATCAGGTTTGTTAGTTGGTATGATTACAAATGGCTATCTGCTTATGCCAGAGCGTATCAAACGACTAAATGAAGCAGGTTTGGATTATATGCAAATTAGCATTGATAATATCCAACCTGATGAAATTTCTGTTAAAAGCTTAAAAGTATTAGATAAAAAACTGCAAATGCTCCAAGAACATGCAGTTTTTGCAGTAAATATCAACTCTGTTATTGGCGGTGGTATTCGTACCCCAGAAGATGCCCTAGTAGTTGGAAAACGAGCCGTAGAGCTAGGATTTTCTACTACTGTAGGAATTATTCATGACCATCACGGACAACTAGGTCAACTTAATGAAGTTGAACAAAATATCTTTATGCAGTTAAGAGATTTAGGAAAAACTAGTTATGCTCGCTTTAATCGCTTTCAGGATAATTTAGCTACTGGAAAAGCAAATGATTGGCGTTGTCGGGCTGGTAGTCGTTACCTTTATATTTGTGAAGATGGTTTAGTACACTATTGTTCTCAACGCCGAGGCTATCCTGGAGTAGATTTACTGCAATATACAACACAGGATATTGTCCGAGAGTTTAACACCAAAAAAGATTGCGCACCTTATTGCACAGTAGCTTGTGTGCATAAAGTAGCAGTAATGGATAACTGGCGTTCGGCTCCACAAACTTTACCAGACCCAGTAAGCCTTACTTTAACCCCAGGCCGAGCTATTGCTGAAGAGTTAAAACTAGTATCACTAACTTCTAAAAAATCTAAGAAAGTAGCTGCAAAAGCAACTTCAACCAAGTCCGAAAAAGAAGAATTAGTTAATGCTGGATAAAGTTAATTTTCTTAATAACAAGCTTTATTTTGTTCTTAGCCATATGGCTAATTTTTTAGGTGATTAAAAACAATATTTTAAGACTAGGGGAATAAAATCCCTAAATTATGCGACCAATTAAGTCTGCTTAAGGAGAAAGATAAAAACATGTCATTGAAAAAAATGGTAGAAAAGGGATTAAGCGTAGTTGCTGGCAAAGCATTCAATGGAATTCAAAAATTAAATCAATTTCGTCCCAACCCATCTTTTACCCCTAAATGGTCAGAAAAACCTATGCTCAAGTCTTGGCAAAAATCCAAGCCTGTACTAGGTTGGCCTCGTACTACAGATTCACTTTGCCCAAAATGTGTTATTGAAGCACGAAACCAGATTATTAATGGTGAAAAAGATTATCGTGTATTAATCAATGAGCAAGTAGGCGAAGTAAAAGCTCAAATTATTGAGCGTGATGGCGAAGTTTGGATGGTAAAAGAATGCCATAAACATGGCAAAATCGAAGACATGATGGCAATAGACTCCAAATTCCTAGAACACATTGAAGCAATGTTTCCAGGTCGTGATATTTGGGCGCACAATGACGAGAAATTACATAATTATGGCAGCAGCACAATTAAACATGGTTGAGGTGCAGTTTTAACAGTAGACCTTACTAACCGTTGTAACATGATGTGTGACCCTTGTTTTATGGACGCAAACCAAGTTGGTTTTGTTCATGAACTAAACTTTGACGACATTAAACAAGTTTTAGATAATGCAATGCAAATTAAGCCACGTCGTCAAATGTCAGTACAATTCTCTGGCGGCGAACCAACAATGTCACCTTATTTCTTTGATGCTATTCGCTATGCTAGAAAAGTTGGTTATAACAGTGTTCAAGCTGCTACTAATGGAATTGAATTTGCTAAAGATATGACATATGCTAGAAAAGCTGCTGAAGCAGGCTTGCGCTATGTTTATCTACAATTTGATGGCATTGGTAATGATGCTAATAGCCATCGTCAAATCGGCAACCTCTTTGATGTTAAGTTAAGAGCTATCAACAATATCCATGATGCTGGTATTGAAATTGTTCTTGTTACAACCCTAGTCAATGGTGTTAATAATGATCAAGTAGGTAGAATCGTAGAGTTTGCATTACAAAACCCCAAAAAGATTGCCTTCCTTGCTTTTCAACCAGTTTCCTTTACTGGCCGCGATGAAGAAATCACCGATGAGCGTCGTATACGTCAACGCTATACCCTTTCACATTTAGCACATGACGTTAAAAACCAAATGAGCATAACCGAACCTACTCGTGATTGGTTCCCACTTTCTTTAATGAGTTCCTTTGCTGATTTTGCTGATTTAGCATTTGGCCCAAAGGCTGAATGGGGACAAGTAAGCTGTGGTTGCCATCCTAATTGTGGTGTAGGTACAGCATTAATGGTTAACAAAGAAACTAAAGAAATGGCACCTGTTCCACAATTTCTAAATATTCCTGGACTAGTCCAAGATATGACAAAAATTACTGATGCTGCCCGTGGAAAATGGATGTCTAATCTTATGATGGGTTTAGCCTTACTTAAAAATTATAATCCTTATGGCGCACCTAAGAGCTTTTCACTAGGAGCAATGTTTAAGAAATTTGATAAGTCATTTGGCTTAACTGGTAAGAGTTACGGTAAAGTATCAGGTGATCGCACTCGTGAAGATATTGAAAAACGACGTAGCGACCCATGGAATTTCTTGTTTGTTGCTGGTATGTGGTTCCAAGACCTCTTTAATTACGATTTCCGCCGTACAGAAATGTGTATTATTCCTTATGGTACTCAAGAAGGCGAGATTTCTTTCTGTGCCTATAATACTGGTATTGGTTGGAGAAATATTATTGAGAATATGCACCAAAATGCTACTGTAGCTAAATGGTACAAGGAATATGGAAAACACGAAGTTTATGCTAATAACAGAAATGTAAATCTTGGCTCTTTTGATCACAAATTAATAGTTAATGATGAAGCAGCTAATGCAATTCGTGACCGTGATAAGACTAAGCCAATGAATGCTAGAGAAGAAGCTAGAATGATGAAAAAACTTTATCAACAAAACGTTCTTAAACAAGTTGGAGAAGCTGAACCAGCCGAAGGTAAATTACTACAGCTTGGTGTGAAAAAACGTAAAGATAATACTCCAGCCGGTGTTGGTGATTAATCTGTAAAGTTATTTAACTAAATAAACCGATAAACCCAGTAGAGTCTAATTAATTCTGCTGGGTTTGTTATTTTGTTAATAAAATTTTTGTAAAATTTTTCCAGTGGTCTTACCAATTTAGCTTGGCTAGATAACCAAAAACAAGCATAATTAGAAGGCTTCAATTAATCCAAAATTTTTATTTATGTTATTTATTTGAAAGGTGATAAGTTGTGCTAGTTATATTGCCTTAGCTATTCCAGTATTTTTTATTTTGATTATGGTAGAAATTTTTGTTGCTCGCCGACAAGGTAAAGCTCATTATTATCGGCTTAATGATTCAATTACAGACTTAACTTGTGGTATTGGTCAACAAGTAATTCATATTTTAAAAAAAGGCTTACTTTTAGCAGGACATTTCTATCTATATGAAAATTATGCACTTTTTGAATTACCAGTTTGGCTAATGTGGGTAGTAGCAATTGTTGGTGTAGACTTTTTTTATTATTGGTGGCATCGATTAAGTCATGAAGTAAATTTTCTCTGGGCCATTCATGTAGTTCACCATCACAGCGAAGAATATAACTTATCTGTAGCCTTGCGTCAGGCATGGTTTTCTGGTTTTAGCATTTGGCCTTTTTATGCTCCATTAAGTTTATTAGGTGTACATCCTGCTATTTTACTTACAGCAGAATCAATTAGCACACTTTATCAATTTTGGATTCACACGCGTACAATAGGCAAATTAGGCTTTTTTGAGTGGTTTTTCAATACTCCAGCACATCACCGTGTCCATCATGGCCGTAATGTTAAATATTTAGATCGTAATTATGGAGCAATTTCTATTATTTGGGATCGAATATTTGGTTCATTTCAAGAGGAAGAAGAAGAACCTGTTTATGGAACAGTTTCACCTTATACAAGTTGGAATCCTATTTGGGCAAATTTTCATTATTGGGTAGATTTATTTAAGCAGGCTCAAAAAGCACCTTATTTTGTTGATAAAATTAAAGTTTGGTTTATGCGTCCAGGATGGCAGCCACGCGGACTAGAAGCTAAATATGATATAGAAAAAATTATTCAACCTGAAAGGGCTGTTCGTTTTAATACCAAAATTTCATCAGGGTTAGCTATTTATATTTTTGTAAACTTTATTTTTGTAGCTTTGGCTACAAGTGGGTTAATGTTTTTTGAAAAAGCTTTACCACTATCTCAAATAGTGCTAGGAATTATACTAATTTTATTTACTTCATTAATTTGGGGAGCGATGTTTGAAGGAAAATCTTGGGCATTTCCAGCAGAGATTTTTAGATTAATTTTAATTGCTGCAATTAGTACAAGTTACTTTTTATTAAATCAATTACCTCTTTTAGCTCTCTCTTTAACAATAGTTTTATCTATAGGCTTTTTATTTTGGCTACTGCGCTACCGAAATGACTTTATAACTAGTAAAAACACTATAGCTAAAAATGAACAAGTAGCTACTGTTTAAGTAGCTACTAACTTTGATTAGGCTTAATCACGCTTAATTATTTTTTCTACAGTATTAGCTAAAATTTCAACATAAAGCAGAAGTAGTTGAAATTTAGTCTAAAACCACCCAAATTTCTAGCATCTGTAGAATTATTTTTTGCTGCTGATATACTAGCCGGTTATAAAAATTTCAACTAAAAATTTTTTATATTTTGGAGCAACTATGCTGCATTGGGCAGTTATTGTCTTACAGCTAATTTTAACAGCCATTATCATTGGTGGCATTGTTTATTATTTTCTAGGAATTATTGCAGCAAAAAAGTTGATTAAAAGACGACCTAAAGCTTTTATGGCTAGTAGTTTAGGAATCAGCATATTAAAGCCTCTAAAAGGTGTTGAGGATGGATTAAAAGAATATTTAACAAGTTTTTACTTACTAGATTATCCTAAATTTGAAATTATTTTTGCTGTTCATACTAAAGATGATCCTGCTGTTGAAGTAGTCAATAAGCTTATTTCACATTATCCACAAGTCAAGTCACGTCTAGTAATTGCTGAAAATCCACCTTATGCTAATGCTAAAGTATATAGTTTAGAACAAATGGCAAAAGTAGCAACCTTTGATATTCTGGTAATTACTGATAGTGATACTTCTGTAGCAAAAGATTACTTAAATGCAATAGCTGAAGCTTTTCAATCTGAAAAAGTTGGAGCAATGACTAATCTTTATCGCGGAGTTGCAGCAAATGATTTTTGGTCAAAGCTTGAAGCTTTGGGAATGAGTAGCGAGTTTATGTCTGGGGTAATTGTGGCGGAATGGTTAGAGGGGATGAAATTCACCCTTGGCCCATCAATGGCTATTCGTAAATCTAACCTGGCTCAAATAGGTGGATTTGCTGCAATGGCGGACTTTTTAGCTGATGATTTTGTGCTAGGCAATTGGGTAGCAGAAAAAGGTGCTGAAGTAGTTTTATCAACTCATGTAATTAATCACCATGCAACATCCCCAGGTTTTTTACTTAGTTTTAAGCATAGACTTCGCTGGAATCGTAGTACTCGTTTTTCTCGTCCATCTGGCTACATTGGACAAGGTTTTACTTATGGATTATCTTGGGCATTTCTAGGAATTTTTCTTTTACCTTTTCCCTATGGCCTTTTTTTATTTTTATTTACATTAATAATTAGATGGTTTTTAGCAATTCAAGTTGGAGTTTATCTTTTAGAAGATAAAACTATTTACAAATATTTATTTTTAATTCCACTACAAGATTTTATTAGTTTTGCTTCCTGGTTAGGTGGTTTTTTAGGAAGTGAAATTTCTTGGCGTAACCGTCGTTTCCGAATTGTCGCCGGTGGGCGATTTATTCCTATAGAAGGTGAAGTAAAAAATGAGCTTAGTTAATCGTTATCAATGGGGAGTAATTTTAATTGCTGCTGGTGTGTTTTTGCTAGCCTGCATTTCCCCTCCTGGTTTAATGGATGATGTTGATGCAGTACAAGCACAAATCGCGCGAACTATGCTAGAAACAGGCGATTGGATAACACCTCACCTTAATACAATTGCTTATATGGAAAAACCCCCCTATGAAATACTGGCTAATAGCTAGTTTTTTCTCTATTTTTGGGGTACATGACTGGGTTGCACGTCTTCCAATCGCGCTTGGAGCAGTAACTTTAGCTTGGGTTGTTTTTCTTTTTGGCAAATGGACTCTTTCAGAACGAGCAGGGTTTCAAGCTGGACTAGCTATTGCAAGCTGTATTGGGCTATTTCTTTTTACTCGAATTTTAATTGCTGATGTTTTGATAGCATTAACAATTACAACTTCTCTTTGGTGCTTTTTACGTATTATTGATGATGATGAGCCTAAGCCTTTGCTTTATTCAGTATTAGGAGCAAGTTCTATTGGTTTTGGTATTTTACTTAAAGGATTAATTGCTTTTATTTTTCCAATAGGAATCGCTGGTTTATACCTAGTCGTTAGCCGACAAATTTTAGAAAAACGTGTTTGGCAACGTGTTAATTTACCTGTTTTTATCCTAGTCTTAGCTGTAATTGTTGCCCCTTGGCATATTTTAGCAACCTTAAAAAATCCTCCTTACTTTGATTTTTCACTTGTTAGCGAACCGGGAAAATATCGTGGTTTTTTCTGGTTATATTTTTTTAATGAGCATATTTTGCGCTTTTTAGGTCGCCGCTATCCAAAAGACTATAACACTGTCCCATTGCTTTCATTTTGGTTACTTAACCTAGTTTGGTTATTTCCTGGAGTAGCTTTTACCTTCACTTAAAACACTAGCTTTTACTTTTACACCAAAAAACCGTTTGCAACGAGTTTGTTTATTAGCTGTGTGTTGGATAGCAACCGTTATGGGATTTTTTAGTCTTTCCACAACTCAAGAATATTATTCAATGCCAATTTATCCTGCGGTTGCCCTGCTAGTTGGCCTAGCACTTGACAAAAAGAGTGAGTTACCAAAATTTGGTTTATGGTTAATCACAATTGTTTCTACCCTAGCCAGTATTGCCATAATTGCAATTTTATATCTAGTAAGAAATGTTCCTGTGTCAGGAGATATTTCTAATGCACTAGCTAAAAATGAAGATGTTTATGGTGTTTACACCTTATCATTAGGACATTTTGGAGACTTAACCCTAAATTCATTTGCTTACTTAAAATTGCCGTTAGTAATGGCTTTAATTAGTATGTTACTAGGGTTATCAGTAATATTTTTTGCTAGGAAAAATCGAGATCGTGCTTGTGTAATTTTAGCAGTAATGATGATTATTTTCTTTCAAGCTGCACATCAAGCTTTAGTGGTATTTGAGCCTTATTTAGGCTCACGTCCTTTAGCCGAAGCCCTTGTAGATGCTCCCAAAGGACTAGTAATTTTGATAATCAATATTACATTTTCATCAGTCTTTTTTTATGCTCATCCAAAAGAGCTGTTTTACTTAATGGTAGGATCAATAATTTAGAATATGGGTCATATGCTCCGGGCGCGCCAGACGTTTTTATTGATGACAGAATTTAAGGCATTATGGGCAAAACCCGATCGCTGTTATTTGTTGGTAGAAAAACCTTCTTTTGCTAGATTACAAGAGCTTGCTGGCAAAGAAAGTTTTTATCTAGTGCGTGAATCAGGCGGAAAATTACTACTAACAAATATTAAGTTCTAAACATCCACTTAGTTATAAATTATTTAGTATTATCAGACCAAGATGTCAGACAATCAACAAAATAATTCTAATCAATCAACAATAGTTGGTTCAATACTTGGAACGGCTGTTGGTGATGCGTTGGGATTGCCTTATGAGGCTTTGTCACCTCGTAGAGCAGCAAAATTACTAGGTAAAGCTAATAGATATAGATTTTTATTTAGGTTTGGAATGATTTCTGATGATACCGAGCATACTGCTATGTTAGTACAATCGCTAATTGTTGCAAACCAAGATGTTAAAGCTTTTCAAAAAGAATTTTCTTGGCAATTAAGATTATGGGCAATTTGTTTACCTGCTGGAGTAGGTTGGGCAACATTACGAGCAGTTATAAAACTTTGGTTAGGTTTTAATCCTAATAATAGCGGTGTCTTTTCTGCTGGAAATGCTCCAGCAATGCGAGCAGCAATACTTGGAATAGCAATAGAGGATTTAGAAGAACTAAAAGCTTTTGTTAAAGCTTCTGCCAAAATTACACATACAGATCCAAAAGCTGAATATGGAGCATTAACGGTTGCTTTTGCAGCTAGAATGGCAGCAACAAAACTAGATATTTCACCAAAAGATTTTTTTCAACAGCTAAGGCCTTTGCTTGTTGGCGGAGGAGAAGAATTAATAAATTTAATTGAACAGGTTGTTAAAAGCGTTGAAAAACAAGAGCTAACTATTACTTTTGCAAAGCATTTGGGTTTAGCAAAAGGCGTTTCAGGCTATGTTTATCATACTGTACCTGTTGCTATTCATGCTTGGCTAAGTAATCAAAAAAACTTTTCTAAAGCCGTTACACAAATTATTGAATGTGGGGGGGATGCAGATTCAACTGCTGCAATAGTTGGGGGTATTGTTGGTGCTAGAGTTGGTAAAGAAGGTATTCCAAAAGATTTACTTGAAAATTTATTTGAATGGCCTAGATCAAGAAAATGGCTAGAAAATTTAGCTATAGAGTTAAGCAACTCATTAAATTCAAACCAGCCAAGAAAAGTTTTAAGATTACCTATTTATCAAGTATTACTGCGTAATATCTTTTTTATAATTATTATCTTGCTACATGGGCTTAGACGATTATTTCCACCCTATTAGTTCTAAATCAAAGTCCTCTTTACTTATTTCTTTATTATCGCCAAAATACAAAGTCATTTTAGCCAATATTTCGGAGTAAGCTTAATGTTTCAAGTAACAAAAGAAATTTCCTTCTCTTACGGTCATAGGTTAAGAGATTACGCAAAAAAATGTAAGGATTTGCATGGTCATAATGGCCGTGTAGAAATTACCTTAGCTACAGATAAATTAGATTATCGGGGAATGGTTGTTGATTTTGTTGATATTAAAAATATTGTACAAAATTGGATTATGTCAGAACTTGACCATAAACTTTTACTAAGAGAAGATGACCCTCTAGTACCAATACTTACAGAATGTAATGAAGTTTTTTACACAATGAAGGAAAATCCAACAGCAGAAAATATTGCTAAATTAATTTTTGATTATGCTCGCTTGCAAAACCTCCCTGTTATATCTGTAAAACTTTGGGAAACAGAAACCTCTGTTGCAGTTTATATGGATTAACTGTTTATGGGTGAGAAAAAAGATCTGCCAAATAAAATAGCTAATAATAAATTAATAGTTTTATTGGTGGTAGGTGTTATTTTTATTACAGCAATTTATTTTTATCGTTCTTCCCTGTCTGAAAATATTAAATATAAATTAGCAGGAAAACGAACAACAATAGAAGCAATTCAAACCATTGAGTCAGATGTTAAGAAGCGATTGCCAATTAATTTTAATGAATTTAAAGAACTTACATTGATTGCATTAAAGGATGAGAAAAAGCTAGAAGTTTGGGGAAAAAGGATAGCTGGCAACTAATTAAGACCTATGATTTTACAGCATTTAGCGGAAAATTAGGGCCAAAGCTAAAAGAAGGAGATCGTCAAATTCCAGAAGGAATCTACAGGGCAGAAGGTCTTAACCCTAATAGCAGCTATCATTTATCCATCAAAGTAAATTATCCTAATCAGTTTGATAGAAAAATTGCTAGCCAGCAAGCAAGAACAAATTTAGGTGGCGACATTTTTATTCATGGAAAAGCGGTGACAATTGGCTGTATTCCTATTGGAGATACGGCTATAGAAGAGCTTTTCTATACAGTTTATTCAGTTGGAAAGGACAAAACTAAAATTATTATTGCTCCAATAGATTTAAGAAAACGAAAAATAGAAGAGTTAAAAATAGAATATCTATGGCAAACAGACTTATATAGTAATATTAGTAATGAATTAAGTCATTATAAAACTTCTAGCTAAGTTAAGATTAAAAATTTACTGTATAAAAACTAAGAAGGTGTAGATTAGTTTATCTACACCTTCCTATTTTTGAGGGAAGACAAGCAATAGCTTGTCACGAAAAAATCATTCAATTACGGTTAAATTCATTGTTGCCATTTGTATTCTACCGCTAGAATCTTTAGCTAAAAACCTAACTAAATGTGTCCCTAGTGGTGTTTTATTTCTAGCTTTTAGCGTTATCTCTGCCATTGCATCAATGGTTGTTACTACTGTTGGGGCTGCTTTTATCTTTAATTGCTTAGTATCAGCTACCCAAATCATTACTTCATCAGAAAAACCATTAAAGCGTTCTATACCTATCATTACAGGAAAGCTTTCACCTTGTCGAAGTGTCATTGATGATGGTTGTAATCGGATACGAAAATCTTGCTCAACGGATCCAACTTGTAGCATTAATCCATAATTATGAATAACTTGACCTGATCGACCTGTAATATGTACTAAATATTTACCCATAGGAGTTTTATTTAGCACCATTATACTAACTTTAATGTTTTCACCTTTTACAACAGAGCTAGTAAAAAATACTCTAAAGTTTTCTGGATTAGGACTAATGTTAATGTCTAGGTCTACAACATCTTTAACAGCAGCAAATGATTTAACTTCTAAGGAAAAATCTGCAATATTGCCAGCTTGAGTTAGTATTTTAGAGCGATCTAGTTCAATACGAAAATCTTTCAAAATAGTGGTTAAGCTACGTGTATCTACTAAATAAGTGTCTATGCTAGGCATACTTTCTACATTTTCTCGCCAATTACTAGCAAATAATACTCTATCTAAATTTTTACTAATCGTGGCTTGTGGTTCAGCTTGAGCAATGCTGTTATAAGCATCTGGAGTAGTAGGAGAAAAACGACGGCTACGATGATGTGCAAGACGTTGTACTCTTTGACTGCCATCCATATTTAATAAAAAAATTTCATCTTCAAATGGTAGCCAATTGTCTATACTATCTGTTAAACGTGCTTGGTTATCATAAGTACTAATTAAAGACCAGCCATAACGCATAGCATTACGACAAGAAACACTAGCATTAAATTCTGGAGAAAGAGTTAATAATGTTGTCATTTCTCCATCAATTAGGCGATATTTTTCAATCACAGTAGCATTAGTTTCTAGTTTATAACGGCTAGCAACTAATACTTCCATTCCATTAGAATCTATAGCCAAATCGCTATGTTTAATATCTAAGTTATCTCGCCATAAAACATTAAAATTTTGATCATAAACTTCTATTGCATGAAAGAAAGTATTCATTTCTGTTTGGTAATGAACAACAATAAAATTTCCTTTTGGAGAAACAGAGATTCCTGAAAAATCAGCAAATCTATTAAGAAATGTTTTTTGGCCTACAATTTTATCCATCCAAAGATCATAAAGAACTAAATGTTCTAGCTTAAGACTTTGAAGTTTATTAGTTTCACCAATAAAGGCATAATAGCGACCATTATCAGACAGATTACCTTCACCACGACTACTTGCTATAACATACTCAGAAAAAGAGCGAATAAGTTTTACTTCATCAGTAATTACATTGTAAGAATAGAGTGCATTTCCTGGGTTGTAAATTATTGAAAAAGGGTCGGTTGGATGCCAAAAGATGTCTTGGCCCGATACACCCATTAGTATTTTCTTAAACTCATAAGTTTGAGCATCATAAAGTAAAACAGAATCATCGCCATTTTTTAGAATCATTAAGCTTTCGTCTATGTTCCAAGCTTGGCGTTTAGACAAAAGTGGGAAAGAGCCTTTCATATTAGCAGTTTGGCTATCTGTTATTCTTACCATTTTTGTAAAAAAATCAGGCTCTTTAACAGCCATTCTTATTTCAGGTTTTGCCATTGCTGCTTGAGGTATTCGATCATGATTAGTAATTTGAGCTAAAGTATTTGATGGCAATACATTAAGGCTAATCAAAATTAATAGTAGTGTAAATATTACCTGTTTCATAATCCCTCCTCTTACTTTAATACTAATAAGTAGTATTTTATCTAGCCTATATCTTTAGAAAGATTAAACTTAAATTTCTAAGAACTTTATCTAGCTTATTTGAGCAACAAATAAAGCAACCATTATTCCAAACTTATATTAAACCAGTAGGTTTAATATAAATTTGATAAAACTATTTCTATTTAATAAGATAAAGCTCTTGTTTTACTACAAGTTAGATCTTAAGTTAGAATAAAATTGCATAATAGTAATAATACGAATTAAAAATTCTTAAAATTGTATAGTTAAAAATGGTTGTCTAGGAATGGGGAAAATTAAAAATCTTTTGCTAAATTTGGTGAAATGTTCGCAAAAACAATTATTTAAAACCTATAAAAGCTGTCCTATCAATAGATTAATTGCTGGAATAAAAATTGCTTAAAAGTTGTAAAACTATATACTTGGGGGCAAAAATTATGAATAACTTAATAACAAAATTAGCATTCTTATTTCTTATAGTAATAATTTATGTTAGTGAGGTTAATGGACAAACACAAAAAGTATCAAGTACCCCAATCTCTGATGAAATAAATAAAGAACTTCCTAAATGGTTGAGTTTTTCTGGTGAATATAGATTAAGAGTAGAGGGATTTTCTGGTATTAATGGTCAAAGAAACCGAGATGACCTTTATAGTCTTTCTAGGATTCGCTTAGATTTAACTATAAAGCCTACAGAAAACTTAAAAATTTTCCTACAAGCTCAAGACTCACGAGTTTTTGGATTTAACAGCAAACCAACTCCAACAATACATGCTAATAGTATTGACTTAAGACAAGCTTATATTGAATGGCAACAAAAATCTAAAGTTGGTTGGTCAGTAAAAGCAGGCCGTCAAGAACTAAATTTTGGAGATCAGCGTTTAATTGGAAGCCTTAATTGGACTAACACATCAAGGACTTTTGATGCAATTAAAATTGGTTATAGCCAAAAAAATTATGGACTAGAAGTTTTTGCTTCTTCAGTTGTAAATGTTGATAATACTGTATTTGACCGTCATAGAGATGGTAAAAACTTATATGGGGCATATCTTAAACTTCCAAAAATAGCTCCTAAAACCACACTTAATACATATTTATTTTGGAAAACTGAGCGTCCACTTGTACGTAGCGAAAACGGTCTAATTGGTTCAGCTAACATTGTCACCTTAGGAACAAATCTTATAGGTGCATTAAATCCAAAAATAAACTATGAAGTTGATTTAATGCTGCAAAGAGGCTCTTTTTCAACTGATGATGTTAGGGCTTATGCTGCTCATAGTAAAATTAACTATACTTTCTCCAAAAAAGAAAATATTCCTACACTTTTTGTTGAATATAATCATGCTTCTGGAGATGCCAGTCCTAATGATCGTGTTAGAGGAACATTTGACCAGTTATTTCCTACAGGACATGCAAAATATGGATTAACTGATTTAGTTGGTTTACGTAATATGCACGATGTTTGGGTAGGTAGTGTTTGGCAGGCACATAAAAAACTAAAATTGCAGCTTGATTATCATTCAATTTGGCTAGCTAAACGTCGGGATGGCCTTTATAACGCTGGTGGAAATTTAATTGCTCGTGTTGCAATGGGAGCAAAATCAAATCATGTCGCCCAAGAAATAGATATAAGAGCTACTTATAATTTACGTCCATGAGTTGATTTAGAAAACGGTTATGGTCGCTGGATACCTGGAGATTTTTGGAAAGAAGCAACTATGGGAGCTAAAGTTTCTTTTGCCTATAGTATGTTAACTTATAAATTTTAGTTTCTTATTTTAGTTCCGTAAATAAAAAAGCTCTAGTACATACTAGAGCTTTTTTATTTACGGAGAGGGTGGGATTTGAACCCACGGTAGGAGTAACCCTACGACGGTTTTCAAGACCGTTGCTTTAAACCACTCAGCCACCTCTCCAAGAAGTTATTTTAAGTAATCTATAGTTTGTGACTGCAAAACTTGGCTATTATAAAAAAATGTTTTATAAACAGCAAGCATAGTAAGGAGGATAGTTGTTAGATAAAATAAAAACTATTCTTGACCAAGGAGTTTTGACCAAAAACCTTTAGGTTTTGTGCCAGATTTAGTATCTGTTTCCTCTTTTTCTATTTCTTCTAATGCTTGTCTAGCACGTTTACCATTAGGATTTACTCTTAACGCATCCTGATAGGTTTCTATGGCTTTATCTATTTTATTGTGATTGCGATAAAAATCCCCTAACTCTAACAAATAGTTGCTATCTCTAGGCGCACATTCAATAGCTTTTTGATAACCAAATTCTGCATCATTTTCATAACCAGGCAAATGATTATAAGCACGAGCAAGTTGGGCCCAGTATTCTGCGTCTTTTGAAGAAATTTTTATTGCCATCATTAACATTTCTATTGCTTCAACATATTTTTTTTCATCACAAAACTCAATAGATTTTAAGTAATATTCTGCGGCTGTAAAAGATTTGCTTTTACCTCCAGGAGATGGCCTATTTTGTGAGGGTAATTCATTTGTAGGAGTTATAGGAGTTGTGGGAGTTGATTGTTTAGCAACGCTATTATTAGTAGTAGGCTCATTAATGGGTGGTGTCGGTACTTGCGCCACAGGTACTGCTGGCTGATTAAACTGTGCGCGAGAAGCTGCTAAAGGTGTAATAGTTGGGCGTATATTGCTAGTTGTATCAATTACTATAGAAGGTTTTGCACCAGGATTAGAGCGTACTGGACTTTGATTAGTATTAGGAAGATTAGTTGGTATTTTAGTACCTGCACTAGATTTATTAGGGTCAACCAATTCATTTGTATTTGGACGAGTACCAGCATTAGAGCGAAGCAACTCAGGGTTTAAGGAATAACTACCACTTGTCTTTGGGGCCTGATTAGATAGCTGACTACCTGTTTTAGAATCTACTTTTAGAGATGGCATTGCTGATGGAGTTGGCCTTGGTGGAGAAGGTTGATATTTAGAGCCTGTAATTGGAGAAGCATATTTATTATCTGTAGAAACTATTTTTTGTTCTTGTGGATTTGGTAAAGTATTATATTGACCTGTATTTCTACGTAACATTTTACCTGTTTGATCATCATATAAGTTTCTTTTATGCGGATTAGATAAAACTTCTACAGCTAAGCGGATTGCCCTAGAAATTTCTTCCAACTGCAAAGACATATTCATTCCATACGCTGTCAAGTTTTCTTGTTTTTTTATATCAAATTGCCTCATCAAATTAGTATATGACTGTTCAATCATATCTTTTGTTGCACTTCGTTCTAGCTCCAATACTTGATAATGAGTTGCATTAGCACGAATTTGATTTAACTTATTTTCTATAAGATAACAAAACTCCATTATTTCTTGATAATTAAGAGAAGTTTTTGAATTTGTATTTGGACTTGTAGAAGGTAATACAGTTTGAGAACTAGGTGTTTTGGCAATAGGTGCTGTTTTATTGCCAGAAGAACTAGCATTATTTGTTTTGTTTTGAGATTGTTGGGTAATTAATATTTGATAGGGTTGATTGAGAGCAGTATTTATATAATTTATGTGTGAACTAACATCCATGTTATAAGCTTGTAACTCTTTTTGCCTACTCGGGTTAAAGTAATTACTTAGTTTTTGATAAGAAACATTTATTTGTGTCAAACTAGAGCTAATATCTACTTCTAGTACTTCATAAATAGAAGCTTGAGAATTTATAGCTCTTACTTTTGATTCAACTTGATAATAAAATTCCATTGCTGAACGTGTATCTAAACTATTATCAACATAAGCTTTAGAAGTATTTTGTGAATCTGGCACGTTAGCTGTTTTACTATGTATTACAGGAGAAACATTAGGTAATTTTTCTTGTAAACTTGGACTAGAGGACTCTATAAGTAAACTAGCCATTTGTTGCATTAAATCCCCTGTTTTACCGCTATTATGTTCTGTTTTAGTTCCCTTACTTTGTTCTACTAAATTAGTCAAACTAATTGGTTCAGCAGAAACAGATAAATATCCTAGTAATTGCAAGGTAGCCAAAGTTTTTAGGATTAGTTCTTTAGGAAAAGAAGCTAGTTTTATTATTTCATTAATATTAAAAGTAATATTTTCTAACCTACCTAATAAAATATCTTCTTGGGGACTTAAAATTATTTGCTTACGAATTTCTACTAGCGGTTTAGCTAGTTTTAATGGTGCTTGAAAATTACCCAAAATTTGCTCAACTACTGAGAGATCAGTTAGTTCACGAAATCCAGCTAATAAAATTTGTGGTACAGAAATAAGATTTTTAACTTCATATTCTGGCAATGCACAACGAGTAAAACGATTATCAAAGTTTTGCCATATAAACATACTAGTAATAATGCTTATTATTTGCTGTTGAAACATCGCTGGTAATGCTTCTGTCTGAAAATAACCTAGTTGAACTAAACTTTTTCCAAAACGTCGGTTTTCTTGGACTAATTTATTTACTTCTTCTAATTGTTGTAAAGTAAGTAAGTTGCAACTAAGAAGATATTGACCTAACTGCTCAGTTTCTAAATTACTAGTAGCAAAAACGATATTACCATTTTCAAAATGTATAGTCTTACGGACAGATTGCTGTTTAATGGTAAGAATACCTGTTCTTTGATTAAAGTAATAGTCTAGTAGTATTTGTGGGATAAAATTTTCTTTTAGCTCAGACATATAGATTCCCGTTTAAGTTGAACTAAATCAACATGTTACAAACACATACTTAACAGTTTTTTTAGTGTGAGAAATAATTGTTAAAATTTTGTTAAGATTTTAATAAAACAATATCTATTTCTTGTGAAATTATCAAAGTAAAAATCCATTTTAACAAAAATTGTATTGGATTAGTTAGATAATTTTATTTGTTATTCTAGCAAAAATACCGATCTTAAGAAAAAATACTATAATAATCTAAACTTAGGTGGGGTTTTTAGGAAATTACTAGTGCGATTTACCTGACAATCTATATAAGCTTGATCTTCTTCTGTGATCACAATAAAAGCAATTTCATCACAATGAAATTGTTTTTTTAATTTATTAGCTTTTGTTATAACGAGATCCTTAAATTCTTCATATTCTGGAATAATAGTAGGTTTACCAACTCGGCGACAAGTGTCCCAAAATTGATTATAAAGCTGCATAATTTCAATACCCATTGCTTCTGGATTTGATAAGTTAATACTAAAAGTTGTAGGTATTGATTCATTTATTTTATGTGAAGTTTCTTTTTCTTCATCAGATGTAATTTCAAATTCTGGTAATTGATTAATAGGTGGAGTTTCTTTATCTATAGTAGGGATAGTTAAGCCATCTGTAGTAGATTTATTTTCTATTGTAGTAGGTTGAGAAGACTCACTTTGAAATAGATCTATATTTGGTGGTAATGGTTTAATAGCATACTTCCTGGTAGTAAACTTACTATCAGTGTTACTTGCGGTAGGTTTTTCCACTTGAGAAACTTTTGGTAAAACAGCAGAGTTAGCTGGCGTTTTTGTGGAAGTAACAGGATTTGCTGGTGTTTTTGCTGCACTGACTTTGGGCAGCATTTCTTTTTATAAGATCCATTTTTCCTGGAAGAATAGTAATTTCCTTATTAGCTTCTTCTTGAAATAGTGCAACAAGTTTTGTGCTGTTTGCTCATCAAGTGTTTTACTTGTTTGTTGAGGTGGTGTAGTGGATGAAGTTATTATTGGTGGTGGTGTAATTGCTGGAGTTATTGAAGTTGGCAAAGTTGGTGGGGCAGCTAATCCTTTGACAACTACATCTTTATTAGGCAATGTTGGTATATTTAGAGCAGGTGGTTTTGAGTCTTTAGCTTTGGTTGTTTTTTTATTTTGACGTGTAAGTAAGCGTTTGATACGAGCTTGGATTTCATTTACTCTTAAGGGTTTAATCCAATAATCTTCTACACCTTGTTCTAAAGCTGCTGCAACTTCTTCATCATCATCAATAGAAGATAGTACAACAAAAGGAATATCTGCTAATTTAGGATTATTTTGCAAACTTTGAAATAATTCTATACCTGTCATATTGGGCATACGTAAATCAGATATTAGTAAATGTATAGGAAGTTTTTCTAATTTTTCTAAAGCATTTACCCCATCTAGTGCTGTTTCTATATGGCATTTAAGCTTTTGTGCAGCAATCTTTAAGATCATATGGATGGTAGGATCATCATCGACTACTAATATATTAGAGTTTTGGTACTCAGTAATCTCATCTACTGGTTTTGTATTAACATCTTTCCAGCTAACTTGTTTAATATTTCCTTGTAAAAGGCGTATAGAACTAAAATCTGAAAGGTCTATATCGGTACGAAGACCATTACTATCATGAATAGGTAAGTCAACCTCATCTAATAAGACTATTTGACCACTAGCAGCTAAAATAGCAAGAATCAACAGCAAAGCTGGTCGTTGAAGTCCAAAAGGCTCTTTATGAACTAACTTAAAAGCTTGTAATTTAGTTATGACTTGATTTTGCTCAAGTGCTTGATGAAAATAATCAACTACAGAACCTTTTACAACATTATTTAATAAATCAGATATTTTATAAGTATTTCCTTCATTAAAAATTAAGTGTAAAGGACGTGCAAATTGTTCTAATGAAACTTGTTGATCTGGGCTAGGTGTACTAGTTGGTTGAAATAACCCAGGAAGTAGCTCATAAACTGTTTCTAAAGTTAATAAATCTTCAAATTCAGGATGTTTAGAAAAACGTTTGCTTAAAAGAGGTTCTAAGAGTTTAGTTAAATTAGTATTAAAAAAGAATTACTAGCAGTTAAATGTAAGTCTGTTTGTTGATTATTAATTAAGCGTCCTTTAGTCAAATAAACATGCTGAAAAATATTTCCTATTTCTTCTTCCAAATGAGTTTTAAGCTGTAAAGTTTCTTCTTTGCTTAAAGGTGATTTACCTTCATTGATAACTAATAACTGTTTTAATAACAAACGTTCTATACTACTAACTGCTATTGGTTGCCAATACAGCAAAGTATTAGGTAATTCTATTGGTGGAGGTAGTGCCATTGGAGCATAAGCACGTAGCATAATTATTTGCCAATCATACTCACAAACAGCTTGATGCTCATCTGTATCATTAAATAACTCAATACTTCCACCAAAGGCTAATATACCTTTTCTTAATGAACCTCGCCATTTTACGTTAAGTTCTATTCTATCGCGGAGTTTATCCTGTTCTAAGACAAAAGGCCAATCCTTAAAAAACTTCTTTCCTGTAGATACAAGCAGGTAATCTAGCTTAATCTCATCATCAGGTATTGCATCAGCTAAATCTAGTAAAATATCGGAAGCATTAGAACTAGCAGCAACAAGACTATCTGTTTTAATAGGGGATTGGGGCAATAAACTAGGTTCACCTTTAACTTCTATAGGTTTAAAGTTTTGGCTAGAGACTTGTCGTTTGGGCTTATCTCTAGCAATAGTTTTAGTAATAGTTCTAATATCTATATCAGGTTTATTAGCAAGTAAAGATAAGGGGTTGGTTTCTGCAATATTAAATTTATAGCTTAGTTCTGGCCCCTCTGCACTAACAACAATTCCGCTACTTGTAGCAGCAAGTCGCGCCATAATGGAATTAAGCATTTCAATAAAAGATAATGGATCTCGCTCATCATAAAGCATTACAGAATCAGCTAAGCTTTTTGCTGCTACAGATTGGCCTGCTAATGAAAATATTAACAAAGCTTTTAACATCATTTTGGCATAAAGCGGTTGTGGTTGTGGTAAGGAAGGAATGTATTTATTAAACAGATAATCATAAAGAACAAAAGTCTCAGCTAAACTTGGATGTTTACGTAAATCAAACTCAAAACTATCAAACACTTCATCTAAGCAAATTAAATTAAATGCTCGTCTAAGCAATGCGCGAGAAGAAACGGCTGTAATAAATCCAAATAATGAAAATGAACGTGCATAGCGTCTTACTGCTGGTGCTAGCTTTACAACTAAAGGATGTAAGGGATAAAGTTGTGCAAATTGAGATTGTGAAGAAGAAAAATAAGGTATTCTACGGCGTAAATCAGAATAAAGACTTTCTACTTGTAAGCGTTGGGATTGTGTTTTAACAAAGATCTTTTTATCAATAATATTAACAATACTATTAGTATTGATGTATTCATACTTAAATATAGTAGAGAGTACTTTTTTTAGTGATCCTTCAGCAACATTTTGATCCAAGGTAATTACCAAACTAAATTTGCCATTAACAGCCTCTTTTGCTAATTCTTGGAGCCATTCAAGTAGTGGCCCACCTTGTTGTGGATCAATAAGAAATTGAGAAATACCATCAATAAATAAAGCTATTTGTACTCCTGTGCGTATTTTTTGATCAATAATATCATCTACTTGAGTAATTAAATTTTCTGGAGAAAGATTTTCTGTTCCAGGAATGATAGGATAAGCTTTTACTAGATTTAACCCTTTTTCTAAATCAAACCCTAAAATTAAAGTAGGAAATCCATCTGATGGTAATTTAGGTAAAGCTAGTTTCTCAAAAGCACTGACTACGTTTTGATCTTGTAATAAATTAACAAATCTTGGGCGATTAGCTAAACTACGTACTAAATTAAGCAAATGACTTTTACCCATACCACGCTCAGCTACAATAGCTTGTGTGCCAATACCAGCAGCAGCATTAACTAATATTCTTATAGCTAGTTCTTGCAAATCTTCTGTAAATTGATAAGCTTTGGCATTTTGCTCATCGCTTACTAGCTCAAACTGGGTTATTTGATTAAATTGATGTAAAGAAACAAAGGATTTAATTTGTTGTGAACTCATATAGTTAAAAGTTTTGTCCTAAGACTACAGCAAGATTTTTATTAAAAATTAGCTAATTACAGCGTAAACTAAGTAAGTTAATATTTTTTGAATTTCTTGAGTCCTGAAGGGACGAAATAATTGTAGCCTAGGTCGTAAGACATAAGCTTAGTGATTATACATAACTAGAGTCGCGTAGCGACAACATAATAAACCTAATTAACACAATATTTTAATTATGTCGTCACTACGTGACTCTATAAATATTACACTATCATACGTAGGGTTGAACCCCTGCGCTACAAATATGCCGCCCCGTTGGGGCTTTAAGAGATAAAATTTCAGAAAACTTTGTTTACAGTGTACTAATCATCAATACTATTTTTATAAAAGCTTCAATTATATGTTAAAGCTATAAGTTTTAATTTTATTCCTATTTCTATATTTATTAAAAATTGCTAAAAAATTGCTAATTAACAAACCAACCTTAGCTAAATTTCTTATTTTATGTATAGACCTCCTAACTAACAAGCTATTTATGGATGTTAATTTGTATTTAGCAAAATTCCTAGGCTTTTATTCTTATTATCTTTATTATTTTTTACTATTTTTATAGTTTTTTCTAATTTTTTATTATCTTAAGCTAAAAATTAAAAATTTTTGCAAAATTATTATTGACTTCACTGTATTAGTGTATTAGACTTCTAATACACTAATACAGTGACACAGTAATACAGTAAAACTAAAGCGTATTAGTTAAATTTTAAGGAGGACAGATGAGTCGAGCGTTGCATATAGATCCTAGTGATGCTGCTCCAATTTGGCGGCAAATAGAAGAAGGGTTGCGACGTTTGGTTGCTTCTGGTGCTTTAGTGCCAGGAGAAGCTGTTCCTTCTGTCAGAGATTTAGCCAAAGAGTTAAGAGTTAATCCAGCAACAGTAGCAAAAGCTTATCAACGTCTAGTAGACGCTGGAGTTTTAATGGTCAAGCGTGGTGAAGGAACTTTTGTTGCTGAAAGTCGCCCAGTAATGGGAATTGTTGAACGTAAGCAACTCTTAAGAGAAGGTGCTATTCGCTATGCAACTACAGCTATTACTATTGGAGCTAGTTCTGAAGAAGCTATTTTAGAGTTAAAAGAAGCTATTGAACAAATTAGTAGCAGTGAACTTGAAACAGAATTTTAAGGATTAGGAGTAGTTACTTATGGTCAGTTTTAGATTAAAAGTAGATCCAAGTAATGAAAAACCCTTATGGCAACAAGTTGAAGAAGGCGTAAGAAAGTTAATTACAAGTGGAATTCTAGCCCCTGGAAGCTTAATTATTTCTGTACGTGAGCTAGCTCAAGAATTAAAAATCAATCCAACCATTGTAGCAAAGGCTTATCAACGTTTAATAGATACAGGGCTTTTAGTAAATAAGCGTTGGGAAGGTATCATAGTAGCTAATTATTTAACAGTAGATGAACAAAAAGATTTATTACATCAAGAAGCTTTAAGATATGCCTATGCTGCCAGTGAATTAGGAATAGAAAAAGAAGTAGCCATTCAGCAATTAAAAATGGCATTTCACAATATAAAACTACAACAAGGTAGATTAAAAGTAGCCGTAAAATTAACAAGGTTAGGGCAAAGGTAGGAATGGGAGGTTTTATGGAAAGTTTGTCAGATGGTGCAACAATAGGTTTTGAAGCTTTAACCATCCGCTATGGTAAAAAAAGCGTTTTAGAAAATGTTTCTTTTCAAGTTCCTTCAGGTTCAGTTTATGCTCTACTTGGGCGCAATGGTACAGGAAAATCTTCTACTGTACGTTGTCTTTTAGGACAACAAAAGCCCACAACAGGTAGAGTAACAATGTTTGGTCAAGATGTCTGGAAAAACCGTTCTAGACTAATGGAAAAAGTTGGAGTAATTCCAGAAGAACCAGATGCCCCTGCTGATATGACAGCTAAACAATTAGTAAATTTTTGTTCAGATCTTTATCCAAAATGGGATGCTGTTGGAGTTAACCAACGTCTAGCACGTTTTCAAGTCCCCTTAAATGTAGCTTTTGGCAATTTATCTAAAGGCCAAAAAGGTCAAGTTGCACTTGCACTTGCACTTGGTTCTTGCCCAGAAATTTTAGTGCTTGACGACCCAACACTTGGCTTAGATGTGGTAGCACGAAAAAATTTTTTTGAAGAATTAGTTGGTGAATTAGCTGATCGCGGTATGACCGTAATTATTACTTCGCATGATTTAGCTGGTATTGAAAGAATCGCTGATCGAGTAGGAATTATTAAGGACAATAAATTAGTAGCAAATGAAGAAATTGAAACATTAAAAGCAAAATTTCGTCGTATCCGCTGCCCTAACCGAGGTATGGAAATAACTAGCCGAGATGCGGCTTGGGATGGACTTACAACAGTTCAAGTTAAGGTGTCGGGTTGGGGAGTAGAGGCTGTTGTTTCAAACTATGACGAATATTCATTTAATAAATTTAGAAATTTAGGTGGAATAACTGATGCAGAAGTTTCTGCAACGTCATTAGAAGATATTTTTACTGTTATGGTAGGAGAAAAAGGAGAATAGCTATGAGAGAAATTAAAAGAGAATTAAAAAGTTTATTTACCGTCGCCTTAAGAGAAGTAAAATCTAGAATCACATTATTTGGTGCAGCATTTGTAATAGGTCTTTTCCCCGCACTATTCCCAGTGTTTAATAAATTTGGCGCACCTTTTACTGGTAATGATGTTGGAATTGGTACTTTTGCTATAACAATTTGTGTTGTTTTTGCCTTCTCTTTACTATTAGGAGAATCTATTTTAGGTAGAGAACTAGCAAACCGACAAATGAGTTTTTATTTTTCCCGTCCCTTATCGGCTACAACCCTTTATATAGGAAAAGTGCTAGGTGCATTATCTATAGTTGTTCTCTCACTAATGCTTACAACACTACCAAGCTTATTATTTTTTAGTTCACAATCCCATCAGTTCTTTGCACCCGAGGCAATAGAAATATATAGTACGCTAACCGTTCTTTGCCTAGGTTTAGGCGTAACAGCAGGCATTATTTTTCGTTCTAAATCTCTTTGGTTAATAACTGATTTAGCACTTACTCCTGTTGCACTAGTTTTAGGAGCATTTTCCTTTTTTGTTATCTTCGTCGCCTATTTTAACCCTGGTTATGTATCTACCAACTATAGCGAAACTTTAGCAACTGCTTTACCTTTTGGCTTAGGCTTACTGCTACTAGTTGTTAATGGTTTTGCTCTCTCTTTTGGTCGTTCTAACATTAAAAGTATACACAAATTTTTATCTATCTCTTTTTGGAGCATGATAATGACTCTAATAGTAGGTGGTTATGGTGTTTCTCAATGGATAGTTTCTGCTGCTCCAGATGATTTAACTAATGTAAATTATGCTGAAACTAATTCAAAAGGTAGTTGGGTAACTTTCCAGGGCGCAGGTTGGGGACGCGGCAACTATACATCCGGCTATTTACTTAATGTAAAAAGTGGTAACTATCATCAACTTGATAATTTTAGTGCTTCCTTCTATGGAATAGTATTTTCTGCTGATGGTAACAAGGCTGTTTGGTTAGAAAGCAAAGCTGGAGTTTATGGTTTACTTTATGACAAATTTTCAATAGTTAAAGCAGATTTAAGCACAGACAAAATTAAACCTGTTTACACTGATATTAATGTGTCCTCTTTTGGTCAAATAGAGCTTTCTGATGATGGTTCACGTCTTGCTTTTGTTAGAGATAATATGATTACTATATTTGACTTAAACACAGATAAAGAATTAGCAACTGTTCATATTCCTTTAACAAACAAGGTTTATAAAGGTGGTGTGTTTTTAACTCCTGAGTTAGCACGCTTTTATATAGTTGATGATACTAAAAGAAACAAAGATAGCTATGATTTAGCAATATTTGAACTAAATGTTAGTGACAAAAAATTAGTTGAAGTTGGCAAAGCAACAGCATTTAGATTTCACCAAATTATGTTGTCATCCAACAATGAAAAAATGATTCTAAGCAACGATGAACTTACAGGACTCTATAATGCTAAAACAGGTGAACTTATAGCTAATATCTACACTCCAAATAAAGAGTTAAATCAACGTGTCCGTTTTATTGCTAATGACAAAATAGCTTTAGCACAAGTAGATAGAAATGCTAAAAAATCTACTATGCAAATTTTATCTTCTGAAGGACAAGTAGAAAAAACCATTGAAACAGGGAATTTTGCTGATGTTTACATTATGGATTATATTAATAATAGCCAAATACTAGTAACTTTAGTAAAAGATTACAATGTTGCTCCTGAACAACAACTTGCAATCCTAGACATCAACACTGGTTTATTAACTGTTAGCAAACAACAAAAACTCCAACAAATTCAAGACTGGACTTGGGGACTAAAAAGAAATATCCCTACCATATCAAGTACTTCTGAAAGATATTTCTTAAATAAGCAAGGGTTAGTAAAAATGGACTTTACAAAAGATAGCTCAGAAGTGATGAATAGCTTTGGCTTTACTAACTAATAACTTTTAACAAATAATCCAAAAAATAAGGCAGCTTAAATGGCTGCCTTATTTTTTTGTATTTGCATAAGTCTATTAACTTTTTGCTTTTAAGTAGTTAAAATCTTGGCTTTCTTAAAACTTCTTTTTTGTAGGATATATTTATGGACTTAAATATTTTAGTAATGGCTGCTGGTTTAGGTACAAGAATGAAATCACGTAAAGCTAAGGTTTTACATAATTTAGTTGGTCAACCTTTGATAAATCATGTCTACCAAACAGCCCTTTCACTTTCACCAAAAAGAATCCTAATGATTATTGGTCATCAAGCTGACGATGTAGCCCGAAACTTAAAAACTTGTCATCAACAACTTACAAAATTATCAGACTCTAATCTTGTTGCTCCAGAGCATGTTTTACAACTTGAGCAACGCGGCACAGGTCATATGGTAATGATGGCTAAAGAACAGCTTGCAAACGACAATACACCTATTTTAGTTTTATCTGGCGATGTTCCTTTAATTTCTGCTCAAACCTTAAAAAATCTTTTTGAAGTCCATAAATCAAATAATGCTAAAGCTACTGTTTTAACTACAACTATTGCAGATCCAACTGGTTATGGTCGTATAGTTCGCACTGGTGAAGATTTTAGCTATATTGTTGAGCATCGAGATGCTAGCCCAACAGAGCTAGCAATTAATGAAATTAATGCAGGAATTTATTGTTTTGAATCTAATGCCCTTTTTAATGCTTTAGAGCGAATTTCCCCTAACAATTCCCAAGGTGAATATTATTTAACAGATGTTTTATCTGTTCTAAAAAAACAAGGTAATAAAGTAGCTATTTATCAATACCCTGTAGCCAATGAAGTGTTAGGAATTAATAACCGTTTAGAACTTGCCGAAGCCGAAAAACGCCTGCGTAAAAGCAAATTAACTAACCTAATGCTTTCAGGTGTCACAATTATTGACCCTGATAGCACTTTTATTGACCCACAAGTTACAATTGGAATGGATAGCGTAATTTACCCAAATGTAGTTATTGAAGGTTATACAACTGTAGGAGAAAATTGCACACTTTACCCGGGAGTTCATTTAGTTAACGCTCAACTAGCTAATGGAGTTACGGTTAAGGATTACTGTTTAGTTGTAGATAGCTTTTTAGCTGATGACACTATGGTTGGCCCATTTGCACATCTACGTATGGGAGCAAGATTAGAAGCTAATGCAACTGTAGGAAATTTTGTTGAAGTAAAAAAATCAACTTTAGGCTGTAAAACTAAAGCTATGCACCTAGCTTATTTAGGAGATGCAACCATTGGCAACCAAGTAAATATTGGTGCAGGAACGATTACTTGTAATTATGATGGGAAAAATAAGCATTCTACAATCATTGCTGATAATGTTAAGATTGGCAGCGATACAATGCTAGTTGCCCCTGTCACAGTTGGCGAAGGTTCAATAACAGGTGCCGGAACTGTTGTTACAAAAGATATTCCAGCAAACTCTTTAGCTGTAGGTGTTCCAGCAGTAATCAAAAAACAAATAACAAAGGCTTAAATTATGAATGATCTTAAATGGATGCAGGAAGTCTTAAAACTTGCCGCTAAGGGTCAAGGTCAAGTTAGCCCTAATCCAATGGTTGGTGCTTTGGTAGTAAAAAGCGATGTAGTTCTTGGACGTGGCTATCATCGCTATAGCAGTTTTGACCATGCCGAGGTACACGCTTTAAGAGAAGCTGGAAGTCTTGCCCAAAATGCGACACTTTTTGTAAATCTTGAGCCTTGTTGCCATCATGGACGAACTCCCCCTTGTACAGATTTAATTTTAAGAAGCGGTGTAAGTCGTGTAGTTGCTGCAATGACAGACCCTAATCCTTTGGTAGCTGGTGGAGGTTTTCACGCGCTTCAAGTAAATGGTGTAGAAGTTCAAGTTGGACTATGTGAAAAAGAAGCTCAAAAGCTTAATGAAAAATTTGTTACTTTTGTTACTAAAAAACGCCCTTTTGTTTTGCTAAAAACAGCTATGACCCTAGGTGGTAAAATTGCTACTTACTCTGGCAAATCCCAATGGATAACGGGCGAAGCCTCTCGCCTAGCATCTCAAAAACTCCGAGCAGAATATGATGCTATTTTAGTAGGTGCTGGAACTGTTATTGCTGATGATCCAGAACTAACCCTAAGAATTGAAGCTAAACGACATCGCGCATTATTTAGAATTATTGTTGATGGTAGTCTAAACACTCCACTTACAGCAAAAATGTTTACTACTACCACGCTATATCCTGTAGTTATTTTTGCTGATGAGCAATCAGCTATTAATAATCTTGGAAGCAAAGAAGCTTTAATGCAGCGTGTTAAACAATATGAAGATCTTGGAGTTCAAATAATTTTTGAAGCAGGAATAAGCGGCTATGTGTCGCTTCCTGCACTACTTAATGAACTAGCACGCCGTCAAATTACAAGCTTAATTGTTGAAGGCGGCTCAAGCATCACAGGACAGTTTTTAGAAAATCATTTGTTTGATAAAGCCTCATTTTTTATTGCTCCTAAATTAGTTGGTGGACAAAATGCAACTGTAGCAATGGGCGCAACTGGCTTTGAAAGCCTAGATGAAGCCGTAGAGCTAGAAAACGTTGAAATCATCCAACATAACAAAGATATTGAAATTACTGGCTATCCTAAAACTCAGGTGGAAAATTAAACTACATTGAAAGCAAAAAAAAGCCTTGGACAAAATTTTCTTGTTGATCAAAACATTATTGCCCGAATTGTCGGACATGTTGCGCCAACATCAGATGAATTAATAATAGAAATTGGCCCAGGTCATGGTATTTTGACCGAAGCTTTACTTGAAAAAGCGGGCAAAGTTGTTGCAATTGAAATAGATAGCGAACTTCTTCAAGAACTAAAAATAACTCTTCCCCAAAATAATTTAGAGCTAATCTTAGCCGATGCCTTAGATTTAGACTTAGAACAGTTAATTCATAGCCAATTAAATTTGCACCCTGAGTTAAAAAGAAAGTTCGCATTGTAGCTAACCTTCCTTACTATATTTCTACAGCAATATTAACTAGATTATTATCAGCTAGTGATTTAATTCGAGATATGACTTTAATGCTTCAAAGAGAAGTAGCAGAACGAATTGCTAGCACGGCTGGAGGAAAAGATTATGGAATTTTATCTGTAATTTCCCAACTTTATGCTGATACAAGGGTTTTATTTCCTGTAAAAGCTGGCTCATTTCGCCCTATTCCTAAAGTAGAATCAGCCATTTTACAATTAAAAGTCTATCCACAACCTTTAGTTGAGGTTTTAGACCGAAATTTATTTGTAAAAGTTGTTTGTGCTGCTTTTTCTGAACGTCGCAAAACCATCTTAAACAGCCTAAAATCCAACTACAAAACTATTGATTCAAAGCTAGAACCTTCTCAAATACCAATTATTCTTGAGCAAGCCAATATTGTTTTAACAAGACGCGCTGAAACTCTTAGTTCTAAGGAATTTGCTCTGCTAGCAAACACTTTTTACCAATATACTAAAAATACTGCCCATAACTTATAGATAAATTTAGCACTTACCACAACAGTTAAAAATTTTTAGAAAACTTGCCAAAACCTTTCCTAACTTACCTTGACATATTTCTAGAAGATTTAGTATTTTTAGAAAAATGAAATTGACATTGATTTTCAAAATTAACATTAACAAAATAGTATTTTTATTAGGTTAAAACTATGAGTCTAATTTCTAATTTACTAAAAGAAGGATAAGTTATGCACTATAAGAAAAATGCTGTAAAAAATACAAAAAAGCTGGTAAATACTGTAAAGATTGTCCGCTACGTAAAGGATAAACTAGACATTTGGTTTCCTTCTGAGCGTCGCATAATTTGTGCAGAAAATGGTGTAATAAGCGCAAGAGTCATTGAAATAAGCAACTTTAAGACACCTTAAATTTTTACAAAATGCTAGCAAAAACTACATTGAGCTTAGGCAGGACTTATCCTTAAATGTAGCTTTTTGCTAGTTTTAATAAATTTGCTAGGTAATCTTATGAGAAAAAATTTATCAATAGTAATTTTTGGTAGCGGCGAGGACATAGAGCTTATTAGCTTAAAGTGTCTCTTAATAAAATGTGGCATAGTAAATTTTACTAGTAAAAAGCCTAGTGAACTTAATACTTATGATTTTTCCAAAGCAAAAAATAATGCTTTAGTTGTGATTTCCCGCAAATTAAAAGCAACTGAAGTAGAAAGTATTTTTACCCAAGCCCGTCAGTTCTCTATTCCAATACTTCAACTATAAAATTTTCTGTCTTAAAAATTATCCAAGTTTTAGCAAAATTTAATTGACCTTTTTGCCATTGCCATTTACTTTAAGAAAATCAAACGTTTGTTTTAATCATCTGTTTTAAATTATAAAAATGGCAAATAATTTAGTAGAAAATCAGGAAGAATTAGGAACCAAAGAACGGCTACTAGCAGTTGCAGAAAAGCTTTTTGCCGAGCGTGGTTTAGCTGCAACAAGCATTCGAGACTTAGCACGGGAAGCAGAAGTTAATGTTGCTGCGGTAAATTATTATTTTGGTAGTAAAGAAAATCTTTACCTAGAAACTCTGCGTTATGCTTTTCAACAAACCGGTGTAAGTTCTCCAGAATTTCAAAAAATAATTAAAAAAGCTGAAGTCATTAATACAAAAGAAGCTGCCGAAATAGCTATTACTAAATATATTGAAGAATTTCTGCTCTTAATTCTTTCCTCTGACCAAGCACGTCGGCACGCTTGTTTAATGAGCAGAGAAATTAGCGATCCTACACCAGCTTTAGATGTTATTGTGCAGGAATTTATTTTGCCTAAAAATAGAGCTTTATCTAGATTAATTGCCCAATTTCAACCTGCTTTAGCAAATTCTGATAAGTTACCGCTTTATACTCTTAGTATTGTTTCTCAATGTTTGCATTATCATTTTGCCCTACCAATTATCTTAAAAGTGCTTAATCAAAAAGAAATGTCTCCCGACTTAATTAGTCGTATTGCTAAACATATTGCTGAGTTTTCCCTAACAGCATTAAAAGGTGTAAATCAAATAGAGGTCTAAATATGTTACGTATTGCCTTACAAATGCTTATTGGTGATCGCGCTAAGTACATTACTTTAGTTAGTGGATTAGCCTTTGTTTCATTGTTATTTATTCAACAAGGCTCTGTTTTCTGTGGATTAATGCTTCGTACTGCCAAACCTATAGAAACTGTTGGAGCGCAAATTTGGGTAGCAGATCCTACACTACAATCTATTGATGAGTCTAAACCATTACTAGACACCGATTTAACACGTGTGCGAAGTGTGCCAGGTGTAAAATGGGCAGTTCCTCTATTTATGAGACAAACACAGGTAAGGTTAAAAACTGGTAAGTTTCAAACTGTAAGACTTTTTGGTTTAGATAATGCTAGTTTAGCAGGTCGTCCCGGCAAAATGCTTGAAGGCGACACATCTGCGCTTAATTCTCCTGATTCTGTAATTATTGGAAAAGCAGAATCAGAACGCTTAAATAGTCCTAAAATTGGGGATACTTTTGAAATTAATGACCGTCTTGCTCGTGTAGTTGGAATTGCTGATGTTCCAAGAGATTTTTTGTCTAACCCTTATGTTTACACTACTTATGACCGTGCATTACAATATTCACCCCGTCAACGTAAACAACTTAATTTTATTTTAGTCCAAGCTCAAGACTCTTTAGACCCAAAAGAACTTGTAGAAACTATTAAAAAATCTACAGGTTTAGCTGCTTATACTAAAGCAGATATGCAGTGGCTTACTATTGGCTACTATATGAAAAATACTGGTATTCCAATTAATATCGGTATTTCTTTAACCCTAGTTTTTCTTGTTGGAATGGCTATTGCGGGACAAACATTTTATGCTTTTGCTCTGCAAAACGAGCGTTATTTTGGCGCGCTTAAAGCGATGGGAACTAGTAGTTTTACATTAGTTAAAATGATTTTACTTCAAAGTTTAACAGTAGGAATAATTGGCTATAGTATTGGTTCAGGAGCAGGCTGCCTTATTGGTTGGGTAAATCAAACTGGCCGACTAGCATTTTTTACTCCCTATCAACTACTTTTAATTAGTTTTGTTATAACAATAGTAATATGTATGGTGTCTAGTTTAATTAGTATTAAACGAGTCTTACAATTAGAACCTGCCGTAGTTTTCCGAAGTTAATAATTATGAAAATACAAGATAATCAATTAACAAATTATGATATAGCAGTGTCTTTAACTAAAGTGTCTAAAACTTTTGGCGTTGGAGATACTCAGGTTAAAGCATTAAAAACAGTAGATTTACAAGTTTCTTGTGGTGAGCTACTTTTGCTAGTTGGGCCGTCTGGATGCGGTAAAACTACCTTACTAAGTGTAATGGCTGGAATATTAGATAATGATGATGGGGTAGTTGATGTTTTTGGTGTAAGAGTAGATAAATTAAGCCAATCTCAAAAAACTAGTTTTCGCCGCCAGTATATAGGCTTTATTTTTCAGCAATTTAACTTAATTCCAACTTTAACAGCCGCGGAAAATGTTGCTGTTCCCTTACTAATTGCCAAAACTCCTTATGCAAAGGCTGTAAAAAAAGGGCGAGAGTTTTTATCTTTAGTAGGGTTAGGCGAAAGAACAGAATTTTTTCCTACACAACTTTCAGGCGGTCAACAACAACGTGTCGCTATTGCTCGTGCTTTAGTATCTGAACCTAGGCTTATTGTCTGTGATGAACCTACAGCTAGCTTGGATGGAGATACAGGAAAATTAGTAATGGAAATGTTTAGACGTACTGCTCTTAGCAAAGATCGAGCAATTATTGTTGTAACACATGATAACCGTATTTTTTCTTATGGCGACCGAATAGCAGAAATGCTAGATGGGGAAATTATAGCCGTTCATACTAACCAAAATAACGATAACAATTTAGTACATCAATAATATAGAGGGATTAGAAAGTATGAGAAAGTATGCCAGTATTTTATTAGCATTAATTGGAATAAGTTTTGCGATCTATTGGGTAAAAGTCTCTGCTCGTCCAACACCTGTTGCCCCACCTCTTAATGAACCTGCCCAAAATACTTATGATCAAACCATTGCTGGAGCCGGAATTATTGAAGCAGCAGGGCGAAATATTCAAATTAACCCTCCTATAGCGGGTCAAGTTATACAAATATTTGTTAAAGAAAACGATTTGGTAAAAACAGGTGATAAACTTTTTTTGATAGATGATCGGGAACAACGATCTAAAATTGTTAGTGCCGAGGCTAATATTGCCCGTGCTGAAGCAACTTTAGCTACAGCACAAGCTGATATTGCTACTCAAGAAGCAGCTAAACAAAGTGCTGATGCTAATATTTCTCAATTAAAAGCACTACTAGAAGATAATGAACAAGTTTTAATCAGCAATGAAAAACTTTATCAGACTGGTGTAATTCCTTTTTTAACTTATAACACTAGCCTTAAGGCTCGTGATGCTGCAAAAGCTCGCGTAAGTCAAGCCGAGGCACAATTTCAACAAGCAGATGCCTTGCTTAACAGTGCAAAAGCTAGAATAAAAGAATCTGAAGCCAATTTAAGTGTCTTAAAAGCACAAAGAGCAGAACTTTTAGTTAATTTAGAAAGATTAACAGTTACTGCACCGCAAACTGGACGAGTCCTACAACTTAATATTCGTGTTGGAGAAATGATTACAGCTAACCCAAATCAAGCTTCAATGTTGCTTGGAGAAACAGACCTTTTACAGGTTAGAGTAGATATAGATGAGGTCAATGCTGTTAAATTTTCTTCTGGTAGCCAAGCAGTTGCACATCTAAAAGGAGATTCAAATAAAAAAATTCCCTTAGAATTTGTCAGAATAGACCCTTATATTTTGCCAAAGAAAAGTTTAACTGGTGATAATACTGAGCGTGTAGATATTCGGGTTTTACAAGTAATTTACAGGTTTTCACCACCTTCATTTCCTGTTTATGTTGGTCAACAAGTAGATGTATTTGTTGATGCAGCACCTAAAGTTGCAGCCAAATAAAAAAATAGCCTAGCAGTCACTAGGCTATTTTTAAGTTAAATATAAGTTTTTTAGGCTTTTACAGCCATAATTACATGATCCATCCAAGAACCATCAGGAATTTCTTTTACTTCCGCTTTAACAAACCCTGCATCATAAAGCCAAGACATAATTTGTGCAGCCGTGTAACTTTCTCCCATAGTCATATTTAAGCTAAATAGTGCTGGTAACAAGGGTTGAGCGTCTTCATCATCTAAGAGCATTTCTTGAATTACAATTAAACCATTTGAAGACATAGCTTTATAGGCTTTACGTAACATTTTTTTACAAGTAGCTTCAGAAAAACCATGCAAAACACCAGAAATCAACATTACGTCATAGTCTTGATCATAGGTATGAAAAGGAACTTGTGCTGGTTTAACGCTAACACGCTCTTTTAGGCCAGAGCGAGCAATAATTTCCTCAGCATAAGGAACTACTTCTGGATCATCTAAAACAGTGGCCTGTAAATTTGGATTACGTAAACAAAGAACTGCTGCATAGGTTCCGGGCCTCCTCCAACATCACATAAATGCTGACTATCGCTTAAATCCAGCATTTTAGCTAAAGCTTCTGCCTGACCACTCATTGCAACACTATGTGAGCTAAGAATCCAGGCTCTACTAGTTTCTTGATCTGTTCGTTCTGTTGTTTGACTATCATTTCGCATACCAGTTTGGACTGTACTGGCTAAAGAACCAAATCTTTCCCATAATGATCCTAAATGCAGCAGGAAATGACCTTGGTAATGTGGTTTATATTCAACTAGATATTGTGATGCGGTGGGGGAGTTGCTGAAATATTTATCGCTTTTTTCTAACATTCCCATAGCAGCACAAGCAGTTAAAAGTTTTTCTGTCCAACGGCGATTTAAGCCAAGTTTACGTGCTAAATAATCACTTGTAGCAGGGTTATTTTCTAGCCTAGTAAAGACTCCAAGTTTAATTGCGGCAATAAGTGCGCCAGAAGCCCAAAACCCTGTAGCAATATCATAGATTTTTTTAATATCCGATTGTCTATCGTTATTGTTAGCTTCACTAGTTGATTTATTAGGTGTTTTAGTCTTGGTTTTTGATTGTGGTGAGTCCATAATTTAGCTAGTTTATCCCCTTGTTTGAATAATTAAAAAATGATTAAAATTCTATCACGGTTTTTTACAGAAAATAAAAGAGTTAATAACAAATAATATAAATTTATCAAAATAAATTGTTGAGAGTAGGTTATTTATGGCTAAAAAAGTTTTCTTGCTAATAATTTGTATTTTCTGCCTTTTAACAATTATCTTTCCTACAACTAAAGCCCAAGTAGAAAATTTAGAGCCTGTTAGCAAACCCTTTATTCCTCTTCAAGCAAGATTAAAAACTGCTGCACCAGCAAATATGCTTATTAGTGGTACATTATATTTTCGCTTAAAAAATGAATCTACACTTGATGAGCTTTTAAGAGAACAACAAAACCCTACAAGCGAAAATTATCAAAAATGGCTTACTCCTACTCAATTTGGCGAAAAGTTTGGTGTTTCAAAAGATGTTTATCAAATGGCTATTAGTTGGCTAGAAAGCTCAAATATTAAAGTTACTCAAAGCTGGTCAAATCGTTTAAGGCTAGATTTTCAAGCTTCCGTCTCAACGCTACAAAAAGCTTTTCAAACACAAATAAAATTATTTGAATTAGATAACCAAATTTATTATGCAAACTCCCAAACTAACTACTTACCTTCTAACTTAGCTTTAGAGATTATGGATGTTAAGTTAAATAGTTTTCTTTTTACAGAACCAAGCCTTAAAAGACAACCCCAAGATATTTTGCCTACTGTAATAGATCGCGGACGTTTTGCTATTGGCCCACAGGATTTACACGTTGCTTATAATTTCAAACCTCTTTTTGCTAATGGTATTGAAGGCCAAGGACAAAAAATTGGTATTATTGCTAGAAGTGATTTTGATATGTCAGATGTTAACACTTATCGAGATTTATTTAAGTTACCTGCTGTTAACATTGTAAAAATCCCTGCTGGCGGAGAAATTATTGATCGTGGAGGCATAGAAACTTTAGAAGTTTTGCTTGACACCCAATTATCAGGCGCGGCAGCACCAAAAGCAGATATCCAAGTTGTTATTGCTGATAGAGATAGCGAGATTGATCAATCTTTAACCTATTTTCTAAATGTTTTACCTGATACGAAAATATTAAGTATTAGCTTTGGAGCTTGTGAAAAGTTTTTATTTCCTCAATTTGTCGCCATATTTAACAATCTTTATAAACAAGCTGCGGCTCAGGGTCAGACGGTTTTTGTTTCCTCAGGTGATCGAGGTGCAAATGATTGTGGTGATGGGCAAAGTTTGCAAGTTAATGGTTTAGCCTCAAGTCCTTTTATAGTTGGGGTTGGAGGCACATCTTTAATGGTTGAAAGTGATGCAAATGGAAATGTAACAGCTTATCAAGACGAACAAGTTTGGCAAGGTAGCGGCGGTGGAATAAGTGTAATGTTTCCACGTCCAGACTTTCAAACTTTAGCCGGAATTACTCAAACAGGTCGAACTGTGCCAGATGTTTCATTACTAGCCGACTTTAGCCGTCCAGGATTTTTTGTTGTTGAAAGTGGTGTTACTCGTGTTATTGGTGGAACAAGTGCTTCTGCTCCGGTTTGGGCGGGGATTTTAGCTTTAACTAATCAATTTTCTAAAACAGATGGGTTTGGTAATGCCAACCATCGCATCTACCAACTAGGTAAACAACAAGAAACTAGTGCTAGCCCACGTTCATTATTTTTCAATGATATTACGGTAGGAAATAATAGTGGTGGTGGACTTGATGGCTATCAAGCACGCCCAGGTTACGATCTAGCTACAGGTTGGGGGACTCCTAATGTTGATCGTTTTGCTCGTAGTCTCGCTAGCGTTCCAGATAAAGTTGATGGATTATTTTTAACTTTTCCAAATGGAGGTGAAGTTTTACCACAAAACCAAGCAATCAATATTCGCTGGATTTTATCTCAAGACCTAGCTGCTAAGACTACAAACCAAGATTTAATGCTTTCTACAGATGAAGGAAAAACATTCCAAACCATTGCTAGCAATTTAGCTGCAAACTTGCGAAGTTTTGATTTTACTCCAACAAAAATAACCGCAACAGCACTTTTTCGTATTGTTGTACGTACAAATTCTAGTAGTCAAATAGTTGACACAAGTGATGCTAACATCAATATTGGCACAAATTTACGCATAGATTTTGCCCGTTATTCAATTCTAGATAACCGCTTAGAAGTAATAGGTGAAGGGCTTTCTACAAAAGTAAAATTATTGATTAATGGTGTTTCTATTAACCGCGCAGCAAAATTAACAGAGGATTTATTATTTTTTAAGGGTAAAGAGAAAAAATTTAAGTTTAAAAAAGGTGAAAATACCCTAGTAATAGAAATTAATGGTATACGTTCAGCTACTTATAAGTTTTTTGTTTCCTAGCTTTTAACAAAATGAGGAGGGCAAAAGAAATACTTTTAAACACTTTTTAACGTTGTGCTAGCTATAATTTACAAATTTTTTAAGATTGCACTTGCAATCTTAAGCTACTTTTAATGGATGATAGAGCTTTTCTGGGTCTGTTTCTGCTGGTAATGTTTCTGCAACCATATAATCAGGTATAGATAAAACTACTATACGTCCATCATTCGTTTTTGCAGGGATTTCCCAAGCAATACCAGTCCAAGCAGCTAATTCAAAGGATTCTGGGTCATTTGGAGATCCTCTTAATCTAATCCAACATTTTGCACCAGAAGTTTTATTAGTCCCTTCTTTTCCCATAAAATTACCCAACCTTCCTTTTTCGAGATAATTAATTGTTGCTTAACCATTGTTGGGATGCAATAACATTTTTTTAAGTTGTGTGAGTAATGTTTTAGAAAAATAGCGTAAGTATTAGATTAAACTGGACTTTAGGTTAATTACTAGGGCTAAGAAAAAAATTAGCCCTAGTTTAATATGACTTTATTATTCACAGCGTAAGGCTACTAATGGATCAACTTTTGTAGCACGATAAGCTGGGATATAGCTAGCTAGCAAGGCCACTAGAGCTAAAATTAATGGGGCTACTATAAAAGTTACTGGATCAAAAGCACTTACACCAAATAAAAGACCTGCAAAAATACGTACTAAAAATAAACCGCCCACTGTGCCAAGCGTAATCCCTATTCCAACTAACAACATTGCTTGGCTAAGAACTAGTTTTAAGATATCAAATGGTTTTGCACCTAACGCCATGCGAACACCTATTTCTTGGGTACGCTGATTTACAGAGTAGGCTAAAATTCCATAAATTCCAACAGCAGCAAGAACTAAAGCTAACAACCCAAACAAAACTAACAAAGTAGCACTCATACGAGCAGCCCAAAGACTTTGACCTATTATTTCGGAAACCGTGTTGATATTTGTAAGAGCTAAATTGCTATCAAGCGATTGTACTTCTGCTCTAACTATTCCTAAAATGGTTTTAGGGTCTTCTTTGCTTTGGACATATAAAGTTACTAAATTTGTATAGCGTTGAAATATTGGAATATAAGCACAAGGTGTTGGCTCTTCACCAAGAGAAACTATTTTTGTATCTTTAACTATCCCTATTACTTCGGTAAAATTATCATCTCCAAAAAACCTAAATCGTTTTCCGACAGCATCTTGTCCGGGCCAAAAGCGTTTTACCATTGCTTCATTAATAATTGCAACTCCTGGAGCCGTTTCTCTATCAGAGTCATTAAAATCGCGCCCTTGAAGCATAGGAATATTAAGGGTTTCAAAGAATTTTGTTCCAATATTATTAGTAGTTGTAAGGATACCTTTACCTAAAGCTTGAGGATCTCCACCTTCAGGGAAAACGCTCCTTAAAAGCCTCCTCCAAGCGGAGGGTTAGCCGCTACGCTAACAGACTTTACACCCGGTAAGCCTTGAACATGGCTTTGAACATTACGGAAAAATTCTTTTCCTTGAACTTCATTATAATTTTGGCGATTTAATTCAAATGAGATTGTAAAAACTTTTTTAGTTTCAAAGCCTGGGTTAATTGATTGGGCATTGATAAGGCTATGAAGGAAAAGACTAGCACTAATTAAAGCTACTAATGAAAAAGCTATTTGAGCAATCACTAGAATATTACGTAGTGTTAGCAGTTTATTACCTGAATTAATTGGGGCTGTTTTTTCTTTTAATTCTATTACTAAGTTTGACCTAGTAGCTTGAAGTGTTGGAATAATACCAAAAATTATCCCTGTAATTAGTGAAATCAAAAAAGTAAAAACTAGCACTCTTAAATCTAGACTTAAATCCAGTCCATCAGCTTGAATAAAAACAGGACGATAAGACCATAATAAATCACGTCCCCAAAGAGCTAAACAAAGGCCAATAATACCCCCTATAGTGGAAAGTAAAATACTTTCAATCATAAATTGTTGAAATAATCGCCACGCACTAGCACCAAGAGCAATACGAATAGCAACTTCCCGACGACGAATATTAGCCCGTATTAACAAAAGATTAGCAATATTTGCACAAGCAATTAATAAAACTAATCCAACAACTACCATTAATAATGCCCCACCTCTTATAAAAATGTCTCGTTGGTTAGGATTAATAGTAGATTGTGCTAATGGTATAAGCGTTAGTGTACGACCATCATTATCTTTTGGATATTCTTTAGCTAATTGGCTAGCAATGGTTGTGATTTCGGCTTGTGCTTGTTCGATAGTTACATTTGGCTTAAGTCTACCTACCAAATTAAAAAGTAATGCCCGCCGAGAATCAAACCATTGCTTAAAAATGCCATTAAAAACTTGTTCATGCATCATCATTGGGACAAAAAAGTCCACTGATCCTATAGCAAAAGTTCCTCGAAAGTTTGGTGGAGTTACACCAATTACTGTGTAGCTAGTAGCATTTAATGTAATTTGGCTACCTATAATTTCAGGCTTTGCACCAAATTGGTTTTTCCATACATTATGGCTTAAAACAATCACAGGATGCAGTCCTGGGGTTTGGTCTTCTTCAGGTAAAAAAGTCCGCCCTATTAAAGCTTTTACTCCTAAAACATCAAAGTAATTCCCTGTAACGATTGAGCCATTAAGCTGTCTAGGCTCTCCTTGACCTATTAGACTTAAAGATGCGCCTGAAAAGGCTGCAATAGCGGTAAAAGTAGTATTTTGGTCACGGTAATCTTTATAGTTTGGAAAAGAAACCGCCAAGGTGTTACGACTATCATTAGAATTTTTTCCATCTAGAGTAAAAAGGGAAACTACTTCTTCAACCTTTTCCATTGGCAATGGTTGTAGGAAAATAGCATTTAGGATTGTAAAAATAGTTGTGTTTGCCCCAATGCCCAAAGCTAAAATAAAAACTACTGCTACAGTAAAAATTTTGCTTTTTGCTAATACTCGTAATCCATAGCGGAAATCTTGAAGAAATTTTTCCATAACTTTCCCCTTTTATTTTGTAGAACTTAAAAAGGCCATTAAAATACTTACCCAAATGCTGTGCCAACTTTTTGATTTATTTTATTTAATTGATAAAATTAGCCTTGTAGAAAAATCTCTAACTTTGCATATTTAGGTTTGTTCGTTTGTGGGATAATGCTGTCCCAAAAAGAATAAATAACAAAACTTTTCTTATGTAGAAAAAACTATTAGAAAGATACAAAAATAAACTTATGCTGCATCTAAAACTTTTAGAAATTAGCATTAGACAATAAATTTAAGGATATTTTATTTATGACACGTTTTATTAATTTTGCAATTTTTAAGGCTATTTTCGTTTTTATCTTATTGATATTAATTGCTTTACCAGGGCAAGCTGAAGATGAAACAGTCAAAAAGTTAATTATTGGGCTAGAAAATCGCTATGGCAATATGAAAGGGTTAGCAGCAGATTTTACCCAAGTTTATAGCGACCGAGCCGGGCGCAAACTCCGTGAACAAGGCACTTTAACCTTAAAACGACCCGGAAAAATGCGTTGGGATTATCAACAGCCTGAAGAAAAAATATTTATTGTAAATGATAAAAAAGTTTATTTTTACCTCCCTGAAGAAAAAGAAGTAACAATCACTGCACTTAAAGAAAGCGATGATCCACGCGCACCATTTGTTTTTCTCTTAGGTCGCCGTAATCTACAAAAAGATTTTAAGTCTATAGAAATTTCTAATGTAGAATCACCAGTAATCTCTGGTAATATTGTGCTAGAGTTAATCCCTAAACGTATAAGTAGTTCATTGAAAAGATTATTTGTAGAAGTAAACCCTAAAGCTATGCAATTAAGTCGGTTAGTATTAATTAATGCAAATGATCGTCGGTCAGATTTTATTTTATCAAATTTCCGAGAAAACTTTTTAGCTATAGATGAACAATTTGAATTTTCTGTTCCACCTGGAGTAAAAATATTGCAGTAATCTACAATATCTCCAACTAAGTTATGAATATAGAGCAATTAGCCAAAAATTTAACTCTTTCAAGCAATGATATTTGGGTAGCAAATAATCAGCGTGCAATAGCCTTTCCTGAAGATGGTCACTCAGAATGTGAACAAGTAGAAGAAAAGTCTTTTTGGTTTTACCATCGGAATAATTGCTTGATTGATACAATGAAAAATTTTTCTCCTCAAGGAACAATTTTTGATATTGGTGCAGGTAACGGTTATGTTTCAAAAGCTTTAAGCCAAGCAGGTTTTAACTCAGTAGCTGTTGAGCCAGGAATGATTGGCGCACAAAATGCTAAAAATAAAGGTTTAACAGTGATCTGCTCTTCTTTAGAAGATGCTGGATTTTTTGCTAATTCTTTGTCTGCTATAGGTTTATTTGATGTTTTAGAACACATTGAAGCAGAAAAAGATTTTTTGCTTCAAATAAAATCTATCTTAAAAATAGGTGGTAAGCTTTATTTAACAGTTCCTGCTTATCAATTTCTTTGGTCAACCGAAGATGAAATAACAGGACATTTTAGACGCTATACACTCAATAAATTAACCAAAAAATTAGTTAATTTAGGCTATAAAATTAATTATTCTTCTTATTTTTTTTCATTTTTACCCTTACCAATATTTTTACTTAGAACAATCCCTAGTAAATTAGGTTGGCGACAAGAAGGAAGCCTAGAAACTACACGTAAGGAACATAATGTTCAACGAGGGTTATTTAACCATTTGCTTAATCAATATTTAGAGCTAGAACTTAGCTTTATTAAATCCAAACGCCAGATCCCTTTTGGTGGTAGCTGTTTAGTTGTGGCTGAAAAACTAGAAAATTATTAAAAATCTCTTGACAAAAATGGTTAGATTTTTCTAACTCGTGCTATACTGTCGGCTATAAAAACATCCTAACAATTAAGTAATACTTAAAATTATTAATGCAGATTTATCTAATGTCTGCCTAAAATCTTATTTTGCAAGTTATAGGAGGAGTTGAAGTTATGAGACTAGGAAAACATGCAATTTTATTTGAACCAACCTTTGAAGTTTTGACTAAATCAAGCGAACATAATGTAATGACTATTGAACATATTACAGAATTTGTTGAAACAGATGTAAAACACTTTGCTTGGTTAGAAGATGCAGTCATAGAAGCAAAAAATATTTAGAAAAAAAATCTTATCAAGAAGTAGCTAACCGTCGTCTTTGTGGAATTTGTGGAGTTACTGCATTAAAAGGAAATGCAGATGCTTGTGCTAATTGTGATAGCTTACCTGATAATGTTCAACGAGCTTTTATTGCTTTACGCTCAACTATCATTGAAGAAAATGAAAGAATTGAAGAATTAGCCAAAAAATAAATTAGCTAAAATCTTAAGGAAAATAAGAGAGTAAATTGTTACTCTCTTATTTTTTTGTATTTTTCTTTTACTCAGGTTTTTGACAGCGAAAAACAAAAGAAGGAGGCAGATTACGAAACACTACTGACGTATCAACCACAGGAAAAGTTTTTCTTAAAAGCCTCATAACACTATTAATAACCCTAGCATGTACATATTGATAAGTAACAAAAACGCCGCCGGGTCGCAAACTGGCATAAGAATTATTTAAGATTCGTTGCCCAAGTTTTGGTTCAATTAAAGCAAAAGGGAGACTAGAGATAATATAGTCTGCATGTTCCAAACCGTTACGTTTTAGAAGTTCGCCAATATTTTCTGCACTATCTTGAATAATTTGATGTTCTGGAAAACGTCTTTGCCAAATTTCAATCATATTAGCGTTAGTTTCTACAGCAAAAAATTTAGTTTTATCACCACATTTTTTAACAATAGCTTTGGTAATTGCTCCTGTACCAGGGCCAAATTCAACTACTGCTTTGGCATTAGCCAAATCTAAACTAGCCACCATTCCTTCTGCTAAAAAGCGTGAACTAGGTGTTACTTGACCAAGTTCTATAGGATTTTCAACTAGAGTTTTAACAAATAAAAATTTATCTTTAGAAAAACTATCTAAGTTTTTAGGAAATTTTTCTAAGTTTTTAGAAAACTTATCTAAGTTAGGAAATTTTTTTAAGTCAAGAGCTAACTTTTTTTTAGAATTTTGCATAGCAAAAAAACCCATTTGGAAGTTACTAAAATCTACTAGTTTTTAGTTATAAAAATTAAGATTATTGGGGACGATTCTAACGAACTTAATCTTTAGAAGCAAGCAAGATAATATTTTCCTTAAGAAAATTTTTATTTGTTATTCTCAATGTTAGTTTTTGGTTCTTCATTTGGTTTAGCTGGTTCTGTTGGTTTTGTTGGTTTTGGTTCCTCTACTGTTTTAGCTGGTTCAGGTTTATTTTGTTCAGCAATTTTTACCTCAAGATCTTTTAATGCACTAGCAGCAACACTATTATTTCCTTCAATAGATAAAATTGCTCGATACTCAGCAGCCGCTGCCGCAAGTTCCCCTATTTCTTGAAGTAATATAGCCAAATTAGAATGTGCTGGTATAAAATTTGGTGCTACAGCAATAGCCTTACGGTATTCTAAAATTGCAGATTTAGTATCCCCTTCTCTTCTAAGTAAATTACCAAGACTAAAATAAGCTTCTTTTAATGATGGGTTTGTTTTACTTACATTACGATATTCTGCAATGGCTTCTGCTGTTTTGCCAGTTTGAGCTAATAGGGTAGCTAGTTTTAATCTAGCACCTGCAAGCCAAGGCTCTATTTTTAATGCTGCTTGAAAGGCTTCTATAGCTAGCGTAGTATTACCTTTATGGGCTGCCCCTTCAGCTATTGCTACTTGTGCTTGGGCATTATTATTTTTTGAGGCAACATCTTTTAATTGATTAGTAGCATCATTAAGCACAATATCAGAATATCTTTGAGTAGTAATACTGAGATAAAGTTTTGCTGTTTGATCGTTAGGATTAGCTTGTAATGCCGTGCTAAAGGCTCTTTCGGCTGCTAATAAATTCCCTTCTTCTAACATCAATTTTCCATAAGCAATTTGATCTGCTATAGAATTAGGACGCTGAGAAATCACTATTTCATATTCCTTAATTGCTTCATCATAATTCCCAACACTAGCATAAATATTACCTAATACAGAGTGAGCTTCTACATCATTAACATTTACACTTAATGCTCCTAAAGCAAAGCGTTGAGCTTCTTCTAAGTTTCCTCGTCGTAAATATTTTAACGCAACATTAACTAAAGGATAATTCCAATCTGGTGCTAGCGAAGCGGCTTTTAAGTAAGATTTTAAGGAATCTTCTTCCTTCTTTTGTTCAGATAATGCTCGTCCTAAAGCATTATAAAAATAGGGTGCTTTATCATCTTTTTTTATTCCTTGACGAAAAAGCTCTTCTGCTTTTTTAGGGTCTTTATCAGCTAAAGCGATCATCCCTTGATAAAATAAATCAAATGCAGCAAAGCGTTTATCTTTAGGCTGTAATGTTTTTAAGCGTTCTGAATACTTTTGAGCCGAGGCCCAATCTTCCCGGGTAAAGCTATAATTAGCTCCTTGAACATAAAGTTCTAAAGGCGATCTAGCTATATCCCCAAGTATTAAAGTAAGTGTTTCTTTTAAGCTTTTTAATGCTGGTTCATTTGGAGAATTTTTAGCTAATATTTGATAAAGTTCATAAGCGTTTTGTCCAGGTGGCTCAATTAGTTGCTTAAGAGAAATTGCTAGTTCAATTTGTGTTACTAAAGGATTAGTAGCAGGTTCTGGTTTTGGTGCTGGTGTTTGTTCTTGATTTTCTTCTGTATTGGCTTGATTTTCTTGTTGGTTATCTTGTTCTTTTTTATTTTTATCTTGTTTTTCTTTCTTTTCTTTCTTTTCTTTTTTATTTGTTTGCTCTTTTTTATCTTTTACTTCATTTTCCTGAAAAGCTAAACTAGAAATTGGAAAAGTTAGAATCAAACAAATGGCAAATAACTTCAATAAACGCATTGCTATTCCTCAAAGATTTTAAACAATTTTGGCTAGGTGAGAATTTGCATTATAACAAAACTAGCTTTTCTCTACCTAACCATTGATTACTAAAATCTAGTAGTTCCAAGCTTTTTTGCTTACTACTATATAAAATGCTTAGTCTTATCTACTTGCTAATTTATTTTTCTGCTTTGGCATTACTTAGATTAATTTCTGTTAAAGCTTTTTTAGTAGCATGAAGTAAAGCTTCTGCTCCAACAGGTGCGCCGCTAGCCTTTTTCATCCACATATCAGGCGTAACACTACCCACAACTGCCATTCGTTCAAACTCTTGTCCAATATTACCTGCTTTTTCCATTTGTTCTTCAATTTGAAATGCAATTAAATGGCCTATTGGATAATCAGGCAAATACATAAAGCCATCAATCATATGAGAATAAATGCCTAGTAGAACAACATCTTTTTTCTTAAATACTGGTGCATAGTATTTATTCCAAACATCCTTAGCAATTTTTACAGTAGCGTCTTTTAGCTCTGCTGGCGTAGCGTTAGGATGATCATACATCCAATGCCAAACCGTCATATCAACTAAAGCTACTCCAGCAATTTCATAAGTTGCCCAAAAATCATTAAGTGTTTTTAGGGCCTGGCTTTTGCTATCAGGTTTAGCTAGTCCTAAAAGCTCTAAATCATGCCCTTGGAAAACAAAAGCTAAAGCTTCTGTAAAAGCTGTGTTTGGAACGCCTTGCAATAGAAAATGGTCAATATTATTAAGCGAAAACGTTTGCTCAACATTATGCCCCATTTCATGAACTGCAATATTGTAACCTTTATAATTCATTCCTGTTTTTTCAACTCTAGTTCGTAGATGTGCTTTTTCTGAACGCATAGAAGCACCCATAGCATGACCTGAACCACGAGCAGCATCAACTTCAATATTATTAGCTAAATATTCTGCACGTTCTTTGCTAAAGCCTAATTTTACCAACAAATTAGGCATATCCTTTTTATAAGCTTCACCGTTTGGATAGTGTTTTGATACAATTTCATCAAGTTGTGCTTCGCTATAACTTCCACGAGGTCTAAAACCGTTATACCAAATATCAAAAGGCTCAAGTGGCCGTCCAAGTCGGGCTTCTATCAATTTAGCAGTTTGAGCGACTAATGGAGACGAGACGACATCCTCCAACATAGCCTTAACTCTAGCTTCTGGCAGTTCCCTATTTTCTTCAAAACGTCTAGCAATTAAAGTTGGTGCAGTTGGTGAATAAGGATCAACCTTTCTTGCGGCTTGAAAAGTTGATAAAAGCTGTGCATAACGTGTATTAGGCTCAGGCGTGTTAGTAGGATTATCAGCAACTTTTCCATCACCTTCAAAATCTTTTACTGCTGCTTTTTTTACTTCATTAGTCAAAGGGTTCCAATCAACATTAGGGTTATTTACTACTATTTCTGGAATAGTTTGATTAACAATATGTTCCATAACTCGTTGAATCATTTGTTGTTTAGCTAGCCCACTGTTAGCATCACTATAACTAGCCTTAATTTCATCCCTTAAATTCCAATGTGAAAGTAATCGTAATTTTGGAGGGAAAATTCTTTGCCCTTTGTCATCTATTAAGTGGTGCATCCAAATATTATATTCAGAAATATAACGCTCACTTTCAGACGAAACTTTAGCAATAGCCAAATTAACTTCTGCTGGAACACGTTTAGAAAATCTTTGTGCTAGCCTGGTTTCTGCCCATTGACGACGCGACCACTTTTCACCCTCATTTAAGCGTTGTTCTAAAGTAGTTAATGGAAAATTAAGTAGTACAACAAAAGCTAATTTATTCTTAAAAAAGTCATCAATAAAGTGTGCCGATGGATCATAACCAGCAAATAAATCATCAAAAGGCATTATTGGGCCAATATCTAAGTCAGATTGATTGCGAAATTCCCGGTTAATTTCGTGCATATGCCCATCAAGTTGTTCTAAATTATGCTCAAAACGCTTAAATAGCTCATCTAAAGTAGCTTGATCTCCAGCAAAATGCTCTTTAACAAATTGCTCAAAAACTTCTTTGTCTCCATCTTCGGCACGCCAAAAACTTGCTACTTGCTTTATACCTTGTTGTAATCTTGCTCGCTGAGTCTCACCATGTTTAGCAATTAGCTCACTCTCTAATTTATTTGCGACTTCTTTAATCCAAGGAAATTCTGACTCTACTTGCTTGGGACTATTCATATTATTTGCTCTTGTTAAAGTTGGGATAGGAAATGTAAGTGTTGATGCTAAAGCTAAGGCTAGTATTAGCGTTTTAAGATTTTTCATTGCCGGATGCCTCCAAAAACTTTATAAAATCGTAAAAAGGTTGTAATAAAGATTGTAGAAAAAGGATTTTTAGTTGTTTTCTTGAAGAATAAGAGGATTTTTTACTAGCGTCAATCGCTTGTTTCTACAAAGCCAATAATGAGCAAAACATCTTTTCATCAAAAAATTGTTATGAATTAAAGTTGTCCAGAATTGCTTTGAAGTTCTTTAAGAAGTTTTTGATAAGAAGCATTCTGATAGCGTTCAAGCAAAAACATTGGAGCATAATCAGGTAACTTTTCACCTAAAACATGTAAAGCTAGAAGTTCACCTGCTGCTTGAGAAGACATAATGCCATAACCAGATAATGCACCAATTATATATACTCCGCTTATTGGTAAATGCCCTATCAATGGGCGATTCTCTGATGTTTTACAGTAATAACCCCCATCTATATAAGCTTTGTCGCCTTGAGCGAAATAATGAGACATTTCTGGAATCATCCTTGAAATTGCTCTAATTAAAACTTCTCCATAATGAGAATTAAATTTTATTGGCTTAAAATCTTTTTCTATCTGCTGTTTATATGTCCAAATAATCATTATTTCTAAGTTTTTGCTATCTCCTTTTGGCCTTAAGTGTACTCCACTAGGAAATTTATTTAGTAGCCAACTAGTAGAAACATTAGAAGACCATAAACGCTTTTCTTCATCTGTCCAAGGTAAATAAAGTTCATCATCCCAAATCATTAAGGGAGCATTTGCTGAAAAAATATTTTTAGTATCAGGAAAAGTAATTTTGCTATGTAATTCATTAAAAACAGGTAAGTCTAACCCTAACATATCCCCTACACTTTTAAGATGAGGCCCTACAGCTAAAACTAAACTTTCTGGCTCTAAGACTTTGCCAGAAGCTAGTTTAATAGAAACTATTTTATTATTTATTACTTTTATTGACTCTAATTTATCTAAAAGAAATTCTCCTCCACATCGCTCTACTTCTTCTTTAAGCCATTCTCCTAGCTTTATAGAGTTCATCCAACCAGCACGACGAATATGCAAAGCAGCCTTAACATCTTTTGTAAGAAAAGGATAAAGCTTATTAATATACTCTGGATCTAAAATTAAATCTGCTCCTAAGAGTGTTTTATTAAAGTTTTCCGTTAATGTTGGTAAGTAATTATCTAGGCTAGAATGCTCTCTAAACTCACCTGCTCCAAGTTTAGAAATTTCTTGGGATGATTTTCTCCAATTGTTGATTTGGCTCTCTTGAGCAGTCAAAAAAGATAGCCTCTTTGATTAAGCCCAAAATGGTTATTAGTTTTTTCTGCAAGTTCTGCTATAAGCTCAATACTACGATTAATAAACTTCACCATAGTATCATCTGGGCCAGGCCACCAGTTACGATAAGCTTGAGTGCCTTTGTTACTTGTAAGTGAAAGCGGTTGACCTTCATCAATAATTAAAACACGTTTTTTGTGTTTAACTGTTAGATGATAAGCAGCCGAAATACCCGCCATTCCAGCACCACAAACAACTATTTGAGGAGACATTTTAGACATTACTTAAGTAACCTGTTTTAATTTTGTCGTTATTCTGAAAATTTATGTCTTTTAATATAATAATGATTTGGAAATATTTGCAATCAAGTCTTTAACTTTAGACTCTATTAAATCTCGGACTTCCTTAAATTCGTCTGTAGACATATGTTTTGGGTCGGGAATTTTCCAATCTTCTCTATTTTTAGCAACTATAAATGGACATTCATCACCACATCCCATTGTAATTGCATATTCATATTCGCTTGTAGGAATATCTTCTAAAGATTTAGATTTATGTTGGGTAAGGTCGTAGCCTATTCCCTTCATTGCTTCTATAGCTTTAGGGTTTACCGTTCCAGATGGTCGAGAACCCGCGCTATAAACTTCAATAACTGCTTGACCATGAATTTTTCCAAAAGCTTCTGCCAACTGGCTACGACAAGAATTTTCTACACATACAAATAAAACTCTTGGTAAATTGCTCATTATAAATCACCTTTTCTTTATGTTGTTTTACATAATTTAATTTCTTTGGTAGATAAATTTTCTGGAAAATATCTTTTTTCAAACCAAAGCGCGACATTAACCAAAGCTATAAGGACTGGCACTTCAACCAGTGGCCCAATAACGGCAGCAAAAGCAGCCCCATGATGAATACCAAAAGTTGCTACAGCTACAGCAATAGCTAACTCAAAATTGTTTGAAGCAGCAGTAAAAGAAAGTGTAGCCGACTGAGCATAGTTAGCTTGTAATTTTTTGCTCATAAAAAACGAAAATACAAACATTACAACAAAATAAATTAGTAAAGGGATAGCAATTTTAATTACATCTAATGGTAGTTCTATAATTGCTCCTCCTTTTAGAGAAAACATAACAATAATTGTAAATAGTAAAGCAATAAGGGTTAATGGGCTAATTTTAGGGATAAAACTTGTTTGATACCAATCTTTTCCTTTTAATTTTATTAAGGAAAAGCGAGTTATTATTCCTGCTAGAAAAGGGATCCCTAAGTAAATAAATACAGTTTTAGCAATTTCTAAAACAGTTATATTTACCGTAATACTCTTTAATCCAAACCAAGTAGGTAGAAGTGTAATAAAAAAGTAAGCATAAATTGGATAAAAGAAAACCTGAAAAATGGAATTAAAAGCTACAAGTCCAGCACAATATTCAGAATCACCTTTAGCTAACTCATTCCAAACCAACACCATAGCAATACATGGTGCTATTCCAATCATAATCAACCCTATCATATACTCTGGCTTGTCGGTTAGCAAAGTTATTGCTAATAAAAACATTAGCGATGGGCCAATTACCCAATTTAGTACTAGAGATAATCCTAATATTTTGAAGTTATGGAAAACCCTTCCCATTTCTTCATAGCGTACTTTAGCTAGGGGTGGATACATCATCAAAATTAGCCCTATAGCAATAGGAATTGAAGTTGTCCCAACACTTAAACCATTAAGCATTGGAACAACTTCAGGATAAAAATAACCCAAGCTAACACCCAAACCCATAGCTAGAAATATCCACAAAGTTAAAAATCTATCCAGAAAAGAAAGTCGGCTTGCTACACTTGAGTTACTCATAATTTTATCCTTGATTAGATTTACTATTGTTTTTTGCTAGATAAGCCCACTAGATTTGCTGCTACTTCACTAGTTCCACAACAAGAGGCAGTTGCTTGTAAAGTTTCTAAATTTGTAGTCTGACAAGAAGCATTTTCTGTTTTAACTTCTTTACTGTCATCAGTTACACAGCACATAGAAGTTTCCGCTAAGTTATCTTGAAGTACTACAAAACTTCCCACTCATTACCATCAGGGTCTTGGGCCCAGGTTTTATCTTGAATTGCATAACAACAATTAGTTTGCATTTCATCACGAGGCGTAAGTCCTTCCTTTATCCATTGCTCACGCACTGCCATAACATCTTCGGTTGTTGCAACCTGTATCCCAAGATGGGAAAGCACGCCTCGATCTTTTACTGCTATTTGATTAAGTGCTAGGTTAAGAGGTGGGTTTTGTACATCAAACTTAGCATATCCTTTACGTACTTTTAATGGTTCAATGCCAAACAGTTTTTTGTAAAATTCAATGCTATTTTCAACATTGCTAACATTTAGTGAAATATGCGCTTTTAGGCTTTGTATTGGTAAGCTATTCATTGTGTAAATCTCCTTTTTAGTTAATTGATATATGCCTCAACGAATATGTTTATATTATGTTTCAAAAATTATATATGTCAAGCCATATTTATCTAATAAAAATAGCTTTCCTTTCTACAAAGTTAGTAAAACGAATATTTTTTATATGAATATAAAGAGTAAGAACTAACAAGTGACTCATTAAAAGGTTATTGTCCGTTTATTATCACTATTAGTATTATTGAGGAAGCAGTCGGTTTTCTTAGTATTTTGCTACTTATGCATGGGATATTTTCCACAATACCCCAAATTTACATTTTTTCTGGTACTTCAACGCCTAATATCCAAAGAGCTTGTTTTAATTGCTGGCGAACAAAACTCATAATTGCTACTAGCAGTTGATAACGTTTTGTATCTGGCTCATCAACAATTTTATAAACAACTTTAGCATCTTTCTTTAAGTTATAGAAATTATTGAAACTTGAAGCTAATTGATGAGAATATTTTTGCTAAATGTGTTGGTTCTAATGAGTTTATAGACATTCACACTACATCAGGAAGTCTACTAGCAAAATAAATTAAACTCCAAAGATAATTGCCATCCCAACCCTTATCATCTTTAGCTGCCAATAATTCATTGATTTCATTATCTGTTAAAGTAAATTCTATAGCTCTATTTTTTTCTGCTAATTTACGGAAAATGCTATTAATGCGAACTACGGCATAAAGTAGGTAGGCCGGTTTCGCCTTCAAATGCTAGTGCTTCATCAAAATCAAAAGCAATAATGGAGCTACGAGTATATTTCAGTAAGAAATAGCGCAATGCACTAACAACAATACGTTGAGCAATTTCTTGACGCTCTTCTACACTTGCTTCTGGATGGTGTTCATCAACTTTTGGACGTGATTTCTCTATTAGCTTATCAATTAAATCATCAGCTTTTACACCTAAACCTTTACGTCCTGACATACTAATTTGGCTACGTTTACTTTCTTCTTCTGATAGCTCATAGCCTAATTCCCTCGCACTAGCTGGGGTTAGAACTACTTTTTCATAAGCTAAATGGGAACTACGATCAATTCGATCATCTGTTGAAAGCAGCTTAACCCCTAATTTTACATAAGCTTGTGGGTAAGATTGCCCTACATCAATAACATTAAAATAGGCTACTCCATTACCAAAATCTAAGCCTTTTGCATTATCAGAAGCAATTTTTGAAGTTGTTATCCAAACTTTTTTATCTGTTGGGTACTTGTAAAATTCTTGATACTGAAAATCTAGCCCTAGTTGGCCTAATTTCCACAAATGGTAAGCAATATCTTTACCTGTATAAGTAACTGTACCATTAGAACGAACTAGAATTTTATCAGCCTCATAATCAGTTGCTTCGGTTTCGGTTGTAGGCGCAGTTTCAGCTTTATTTTCTGCTCTCATCACCCAACAACCTTTGTTTTTACCTTCGGTTTCAAAATAAATTGCTTCTTTTTCTTTTAGTTTTTCAAAAGCTGTTTGCCAAAAATTTAGATGTAAGACATCACTTTCTCTAGGCAGTACGTCATAAGTAATACCTAATCGCCACATTGTATCAAGATGAGTTTTTAGAATACGATTAGAAACATATTCAGCCATTATAGCTGTGTCGCCAAGGTTATGTTCAATTTCATGAAGGGTTTGCGCACGTAGCTTTTTATTATCTGGGGCCTCTTCATAGAATTTTCCCACTTGTGCATAAAGATCCCAACAATAATAATCAAATTTTTCTGTTATAGCTTCAATTTCTGCTAAAGATTTCTTTTCTAAATACTTAAAGCCTACAACGACATCAGCAACTTGAACACCCGTATTATCAATATAATTATGTGTTTCTACTGTCTCGCCGCTAGCTTTTAACATTCTAACAATTGTGTCACCTAGTACAGCATTACGAACATGCCCAATATGTGCAGCTTTATTTGGGTTAATGCTAGTATGTTCAACAATTAGCTTGCCGCCTGTTATTTCATCAAGCTTTACACATTTTTCTGCTGTCGCTCTTGTTTGAAAAAAAGCACCTCTATCAAGAAAGAAATTTAAGTATCCTGCTCCGGCTGTTTCTATACGTGCTACTTTATCTATGGAAGTAAGTTCACCGCGAATTTTATCAGCTATTTGTCTTGGATTTTGTTTTGTTCCTGTAGCCACTTTTAGCCGTTTTGCAATTTCAAACGCAATTGGAAAAGCTAGATCTCCCATTTCGCTTTTTGGTGGATATTCTAACATAATATCGCTTAGTGCTAGTTCTATATCAAAGCTCTTTTTAACTGCTGTTTGAAGTTGTTCTTTTATTGTGCGATGTAAAGTTAATAACATTAATTTCTCTCCGTGAGTTGAGTATATTTTATTTATGGAAAATAAATTCTAGGTAAAAATTTATGAAACAAAATACCTAATGCAGCTAAAAATATTATAAAGCCAATGGCCCACATAATAACTTTAGTTATAAAACTTGTAATTTTAACCCCAATCCAAAAAACGACTGCTGCTATTGCTAAAACAGCTAGTCCAGCAATAATTAAAACTAAATTTGCAGGTATAATTTCCATAGCCAAGCTACCTTTTTAATTAATAAATGAAAAGGTTAAAAACCGAAAGATTATTACATTAAATCAATTGGATCAACTTCAATATTGATAGAGCTTAGATCTTGCTGATTATAGCTTAAGCTATTCATTGCTAAATCTAAGATTTCCCGCGCCCTAGTTCTTGAGCGAGCTTTAATTAAAATTTGCAGTCTGTGTTCTGCTCTAAGTCGTGCTAAAGGAGCAGTAGCCGGGCCTAAAATACGGATGGTTCTATCATCTCCGCTAGCTGTTCTTAGTTGTTTAGCTAGTTCTGCGGCTTGAGCCTGAGCTTGAGATAACTCTTTATGTTTAATAATTATATTTACTAGCACGCTAAAAGGTGGATAGTAGAGCGAGCGACGAAAGTTAATTTCTTGCTGGTAAAAAGCTAGGTAATCTTGCTTACAAGCGTGTTGTAAAGAGTAATGGTCAGGATGGTAAGTTTGAATAATTACTCGTCCCGGACTATTTCCACGACCAGCACGACCAGCAACTTGGGTTAATAGCTGAAAAGTTCGTTCAGCAGAACGAAAATCTGGCATTGAAAGCCCTGCATCAACTGAAACTACACCAACCAAAGTAACATTAGGAAAGTCATGCCCCTTAGCAATCATTTGTGTACCAACTAAAATTTCAATTAATCCATCAGCAAATTCACCTAAAATTTTCTCAAAACTTCCTTTCCTTCGTGTAGTGTCTCGGTCTAGTCGAGCAATCTTATTTTCTGGAAAAAGTTCTTTAATTTTTGCTTCTAGTTGCTCAGTTCCTTCGCCCATATAATAAATGTATGGGCCTTTACAATTAGGACAAGCTTGAGGAACGCCTATTTGATAGTTGCAATAATGGCAAATCAGCCGGCTAGCTTCCCGATGATAAGTTAAAGTTACAGCACAATCGCGGCAACGTATTGATTGACCACAACTACGACAAATAACAAAAGCAGAAAAACCCCGTCTATTAAGTAAAACTATGGATTGTTCGCCTTTTGCTTGTACTTCTTTGATAGCTTCTATAAGTTCATCAGCAAAAATCTGCATTTTTCCATGTCGGCGAAAAACTTCGCGCATGTCTACAACTTCAACTTTGGCTAGCGGACGTTTTGCTACTCGTTCAGGAAGACTAATATATTGGTATTTTTTTAAGTAAGCATTATGGTAAGTCTCAAGTGAGGGTGTTGCACTACCTAAAATTACTACTGCTTGAGCTTTTAAGGCTCGCATTATCGCGCTATCTCGACCGTTATAACGTGGTACTTCATCTTGTTTATAAGACGTTTCATGTTCTTCATCTACAACAATTAGCCCTAGATTACGAATAGGAGCAAATACGGCTGATCGTGTCCCAATAACTACTTTAGCTTCGCCTCTATAAATTCGCTGCCATTCATCAAAGCGTTCTCCTTCTGAAAGCGAAGAGTGAAGAATTGCTACTGATTCTCCAAAATGTTCACAAAGACGACGTGAAAAAACAGGTGTTAGAGCGATTTCTGGCACTAACATTAAAGCCGTTTTTCCAATTTCTATTGCTGCTCGCATTGCTCTTAAGTAGATTTCTGTTTTCCTGAACCCGTAACGCCATGTAATAGAAATGTAGCATATTCTTCAGCAAAAATAGCTGTAACGATCTGCTCTAAAGCCTCGGCTTGAGCATCAGTTAAGCTTAATGTAGGCATTAAAGCAGGCTGTTCCATATGGGCTAGCGGATTACGTCGGACATTTTGGAAAAATATTTCTACAAGACCACGCTTTTCTAATGTGCGAATTACTGAAACACTGATGTTTAAGCCATCTAGTAGCTCAGTAAGAAATGGCGCAGTTGCTGAAGCAGCTAAATAATCCATCACTCGTTTTTGATTAGTAGAAAGTTCTTGAGATTCTTTTGTTATATATTCTTCTATAGTGAAATTAGGATTTAAGCGAACTGCGGCTTGTTTTTTAGTGCGTGTTTTTTGTTCTAGTTGGTGTTCAACTTGAATTAGCCCAGTTTGCTCTAGCTCACGAGTTATAGAACTCAACCTAGATTTTTGAAAGTCTTTTTCTAGGGATTTTAAGTTTTTGTTGCTTGCCATTTGTTCAAGAACTTTCCATTTTGTAGAACGTTCAATTCGGCTAGCATCCAAGCTATTTAATTGCTCACGGCCTGCTTCAGTAACAGAAATAGTTACCTCTACAGCAGCATTTATTGCAGCAGGCAAAGCAGCCTTAATGCTTTCTCCCCAGGGAGCATAATAATAATCAGAAATCCAGCGGGTTAGCTCTAATACTTCAACAATAATTATTGGTTCTTCATCAATTATTACTAAAAGTTCTTTAATTGATTCAATTTCTGTGTCTATTTCATCATGCAAAGCAACAATATAGCCCACCATTGAACGTTTGCCAAAAGGGACTAAACAGCGACACCCTACCTGTACATCTATCTCTATTTCTTTAGGAACAAGATAAGTAAAGGTTTGAAAAATATAAAGCGGCAATGCAACTTCGACATACATAAAATCTTAGTCTAGAGTTCTAAGAGCTTTTCCTTTGAGAAACAAAATCTATTAACTTTACCCAATCTATTTGATTATCAGTAATAAAATGTCTCATAAACTCCTGGGTCATTTCATTAAATTTACCTACATAAGCTATCTTAAATACTTCATCTTTTTTCTTAGCTTCTTTGTCTATGGGTGTAATAATTTCGCGGTATAAGTTGTTGTCTCCTGAAATAAACTCCCAAAAATCTTGTCCACAATATTTGTAATAAGCTTTTTCTAGCTCAATATGTGTTTTAAATGGGTGGTTATCTTTTCCATAAATACAACCATTAATTGCAATTATCTCTTTATTAACTCCATTATTTTTTAACTTTTCTTTTGCAAGCTTAAAATTAGTTCTCATTTGTGCAATTTGATCACTGTTGCCCCAATTTGGGCCAGATTTTATTCCTACAATGTAATAAACATTTTCTTTTTCAAATTCTAAATCTACACTTTTAAAATTTGACTTTTTTCCTTGATATTCAATATATGAAACATAAAGAGCAAATTTTTCTAGTAAATCTCCAAAAATAGTTTCTTCTTGAGAAGATAAATAGGCCATCAAAATGCTTTCTACAAATTCAGCAGCAGTCATTATGTTTTTAGCTTTGAAAAGATACGGATTTTTTCTTTGCAAAATATCCTTTAAGCTGAGTTTTTTTAGTTTCTCCAATCGCTTTTCATAAAAAGGGATTACAACATTTTCCCCTAAATAAGAAAATATTGCCATATTTGTGACGACATTAAGAAAATCCTCTACTTAATTATATTATCCTTAATTAGAACTATGTTCGTTACTTAACATCAACAAATAAATAAGGTTGAGATAAATTAGTTAATAATTCTAAATTTTTTTTACTTTTTATATAGTAGTCTTCCTGAATCTCTATCCCGATATAATGGCGTTTTAATTGGTAAGCTGCCTTAGCTGTTGTTCCAGAACCAAGAAAAGGATCTAAAACTATATCGCCTTCTTGGGTAAATAAGTTTATAAACCAAGAAGGAAGTTCTACAGGAAAAGCTGCACTAGTTCTTTATTGGCGCATTCTGTAGATAAATGTAAAACATTAGTTGGATAAACCAAATCTCTACCTATCCAGTTAGAAACATTTTTGCCAAATCCACTTCCCACTTTAGAAGTATCTCGTATTTTATCCACTTCGCTTAAGTTTTTAAGCCTGTTTTTTGCCCAATCTCCTACTGGAACCATTACATTTTCTTGGTACATATTAAATTTTTTAGACTTATTAAATTGTAATAATCTTTCCCAAGCGTCCCTAAATCGATTAGGCCATTTACCTGGATAACAATTTTTTTTATGCCAAATAAATTCTTCTGTCCAATACCATCCTTGTTTACGTAAAGCAATGATTAGCTCTAAACCATAAGTGTGCCGTTCACCATTCACAGCTTTTTCTTTAATGTTTAAGATAAAAGTTCCTGTTGGTTTTAATATTCGGAACAATTCTTTAGTTATTGGCAAAACCAGTTAACATAATCATCTGGTTTTATTCCTCCGTAAGTATTACTGCGTTGGTCTGCATAAGGTGGAGAGGTGATAATGAGATCAACACAACTATCTGGTAATTTAGGCAAAATATCCCGACAATCACTATGATAGAGGTAGTCTTTTTCTAAAAACATTATTAATTTCTACAGTTAATTACTAAATTATTTTATTGAATGCTCACTAAAACTATTTTTAAGGTAAAATTTATTTTAGCCCACAATACAAAAAATAAGAGAAATATTTTTCCGATTCTCTGGCAAACTAAGTAACTCAACTTAAACGGAGAAAGCGGTTTTTCTATTAATTACAATGAGATAAAATCTTTTCACCTCAGTTATTATATTTCCCAAAACAAGATCTAGCTTGGAGGTTTTATGCCGTCTCCTTTTGGTCGAGTAACCATTATTGTTTGTGATTCTTTAGGTATTGGCGAGATGCCTGATGCCGCAGAATATGGTGATGCTGGAAGTGATACACTTGGACATATTTTGGCATCACGTGAAGTTAAAATTCCTAATTTACAAAAATTAGGCTTAGGCAATATTAGAAATTTACCTTTATCACCTTCTGATAACCCTATTGGTTGCTATGGACGAGCCGCTTTAGCCTCTCGTGGTAAAGATACCACAACTGGACATTGGGAAATGGCTGGCATTATCACTGAGACACCTTTTCCAACATATCCAAATGGTTTTCCAGATGATGTAATGAATGCTTTTGAGACTGCTATTAGTCGTAAAACATTAGGCAATATCGCTGCATCAGGAACAGAAATTATTGCCGAACTTGGCGAAGAGCATATAAAAACTGGTTATCCAATTGTTTATACTTCCGCAGATAGCGTTTTTCAAATTGCAGCACACGAAGAAATTATCCCTATTCCAGAACTTTATAAAATGTGCGAAATAGCTAGAGAAATCCTAAGAGGAAAACATGAAGTAGGGCGCGTAATTGCCCGTCCATTTATTGGCACTGTAGGAAATTTTACTCGTACAGAACGCCGCCATGATTACGCAATTTCCCCTCCTCCAAATACCCTTCTAGATGAACTATTCCAAGCTAACTTGGACACGGTTTGTATAGGAAAAATTAGCTCTATTTATTGTGATCGTGGTGTAACTAAAGAAGTTAAAGCTAAAAATAATATGTCGTTAATGGATCGCACTATTGATGCGTTAAAAGAAGATTCTCATGGCATTATTTTTACTAACCTAGTGGATTTTGACATGCTTTTTGGTCATCGTAATGATGTAGTAGGTTATGCTAAAGCCTTAGAAGATTTTGACAATCGCCTAACAGAAGTTTTTGAAGCAATGCAGCCAGATGATTTACTAATTATTAGTGCTGATCATGGATGTGACCCAACAGATATTTCAACAGATCATACTCGCGAATATGTTCCAGTAATTGCTTATGGTAAAAATGCGCGGAAAGGTGTCAATTTAGGTTTAAGAAAGAGTTTGGCTGATATTGGTCAAACTATAGCAGAAAATTTTAACTTAAAATTAGGTGCAGGAGAAAGTTTCTTAGGCCAAATAGCTTAGTTATTAATAGTATTTTGTATAAAAATCTGCCCCCTTCGCTTAAATTTGTAGTGTTCTTTGTTTGCCAAAATATCTTTACTTAAATTAGGGATAATTAGGTTAGACAAAAATCTTAAAAAATAGCTTTACCAGGAGATAAAAAGCTAGTAAATTTGCTACTAGTTTTACTTCAAAAGCGATTCCATTTCTCAACAAAATTAATTAGATAAATCATTAAGTAAAAGGTTAATCCTATGAAAAAACGGTATTTAGTATTTTTCTACTCTCTGTTTTTATGCCTTATTTTCTTTCAAGTTACTACTAAGGATATATTTGCACAATCAAGAGCAACAGGAGCAGATTTAATTGGAGTTATCAAAGATCAATCTGGAGGTGTTATATCTGCGGCAAATATTGTTGTTAGAAATCCAGAAACTAATTTTGAACGAACAATTACAGCTAATGAAGATGGGACTTATCAATTTTTAGCACTTCGTCCGGGTACTTATGAATTAATTGTATCTGCTCCAGGTTTTGCTGATTATAAACAACTATTTAACCTTGTGCTTGGTTCGATAGGCTCATTAGATGTAACAATGAATATTGCTGGTGAGTCTAATGTAGTAGTAGTAACTGGAACAAAAATAGTAGAAACTACTAAAAGTGCTGTCACCCAAACCGTAGATTCAAATAGAATAGATAATTTACCAATCAATGGGCGAAATTTTTTAGGCTTTGCTTTTATCAATGCTTTAATTGGTCGGGATAATACCCCGCCCTTAGGCCCAGCCCCAACAACAGGATTAAATTTTGCTGGTCAACGCGCACGCTCTAATCTAGTGCAAGTTGATGGGGCAGATAATATTGATAATGGTTCTAAAGGTGCGCGTTCTACAATTTCACAAGAAGCTGTTCAAGAATTTCAAGTAGTAATAAATAGTTTTGCTGCTGAATATGGCCGCACGGCTGGCGGTGTAGTTAATATTGTTACTAAATCTGGCACAAATGAATTTCATGGCAATGCTTTTGGATTTTTACGTCAAAGAGCAATCCAGGCCCGCAATGCACTAGCTTTTCCTCCAGTTGGAGCTAATCCAAAACCAGCTTTTACTCGTGGTCAATATGGTTTTACTTTTGGTGGCCCGATAAAGCGTGATAAGACATTTTTCTTTTTATCTTTGGATCAAACACGTCGGCGTGAATCAGGTTTTTCTGATATTGGGCGAGATTCTACCCTTTTTGATTTAACACCTGCACAACAAGCTTTTATTGCTAATAATCCTAGTGTAGGCAATCTTTATGCAATGTTTGCCCGTTCTGGTGCCTCAGTAGCTCAAACAGGAATTGACCCAACTACAGGTGCAGCCGTATTTTTACCAACATTTTTAGCTTCTAATGGACAATTAGGAGCAATTCCTGGGATTTTCCGCACATTTACTACAGCACAAAATGTGTACCCAATAAAAGATGACTTTACTTTTTACTCTGCCAAAGTAGACCAACAAATAAACTTAAATAACCGGCTTTCAGCACGCTATAATTTTACTCCTATCACAACTACAGGTATTCAATCATCTGGGCAAAATCAACCTTTTGGCCTCAACGATGTATCTCGTACTGGAGTAGCATCTATAAGAGATACTGCGGCAGTAGCTCAGTTAACCAGTATTTTAGATAACACAAAAATAAATGAGTTTATTTTTAACTTTGGTCGTCGTTCTGCTATATTTTCCTCTAGTGCTAATGTAGCAATCAATATACCTGGAGCAGCATTTTTTGGACGTGAGCCTTTTTCACCTGCTTCAAGACAAGAAAGAGTTTATGAAATAAAAGATAATTTTTCTTATATCATAGGCCAACATACAACTAAATTTGGAGCTTCAGTAAATTTTGTTAGGACATCGCCATTTATGTTTGAGCTAAATTTTTCTGGAGTATTTAACTTTGGGGATTTAGCAGCAACATCAGTTAGTCCAATGTTTGCTGGCGCACCATCATTTACAGCAGTTCAAGCTTATGGATTAGGGCTTCCTCAAACTTTTATTCAAGGCTTTGGAAATTCTAGTATTGAAGTTAATAACACTCAATTTGGATTTTATGGTCAAGATAGTTGGAAAATACGACCTAACTTAATACTAAATTATGGTGTACGTTATGATTTTGAATTAACACCTTCTTTTCCTGCTACTGGTATTTCTACAGATAGGTTAACACTTAGTGCTGAGCAAGTAGATGCAGCAGAAAGATTTCTTAATGTAATGCAAGGCATACCAAGAGATAGAAATAATATAGCTCCACGCATTGCAATAGCTTATGACCCAAGAGGAAATGGTAAAACAGTAATTCGTGCTGCATACGGTTTATTTTATGATAATCCATTGTTATTTATTGCTGGTAACTCAGTATTTGCAAATGGTGTTACTTCACCACAATTAATTGCACCTGGTGGTAGTCCATTACCAAATAATAGTCTTAATGCAGCACAAATTTTCCAAGGCACATTACTACCTGCAACACCTGGCATTGATCGAGGAGCTAGATTTTTATCAGGTCAGTCGCGTTTTGACCCTAAAGCAGCATTTGTTGGTTATGGCGCGTTGCTTCCATTTACTTTACCTGTAGATAGAGATTTTCAATTTGCCTATACCAATCAAGTCAATCTAACAATTGAACATGAGCTATTTTCAGATACAGCATTACAGGTGACTTATTTATTTACAGGCGGTCGCAAACTTCCTCATTCAGTTAATCGAAATGCTCCTGATGGAAGGCGTGTTTTGACAGCAAGCGCGACAGATAGAGTAATTAACAACTTTTTTAGACCTTCTGGCCCAAATCCAGTTTTTGTTAAAACAGATCGACCAATTCCCTTTGGTACTGTAGGAGTACAAGAAGCAACTTCTAGTTCTGTCTATCATGGTGTTTCTTTTAATGTAACCAAACGCTTTTCAGGCAATCTACAACTTCAAGCTAGCTATAGCTACTCAAAAACCATTGATGATTCAACAGATTTACAATCCTTGCTCCAACCTCAAGATAATCGTAGACCTGGACTAGAGCGCAGTTTATCGCTATTTGACCAACGCCATCGCTTTGTTATTAGTGGTGTTCTTAAAAGCCCATTTAAGCAAAATAGTGCAGGTTTTAGAAAATTACTAGCTGACACTACATTTTCACCAATTATTGAGTTATCTTCTGGTAGACCTTTTAATATTTTAACTGGTACAGATACCAATCTAGATCAATCTTCTGTAACAGATCGTCCAAATGTAGATATTACAACAGGAATGTTATCTATCCCTGGGCCAGCAGAAATAGGCTCTCTAGGTCGTAATGTTGGAATTAGCCCTGGGTTTGCTTCTGTAGATATGCGGCTTTCTCGTAGTATTTCTTTAGGCGAAAACTTAAAACTTGAGCTAATTTCAGAAGTATTTAATTTATTTAACCGTGTTAATGTTTCAACAGTTAATAATAACTTTCGTGTGGTGACATTTGATGAAGGACGTTTTAAGAGTCCTCCAACAGCACTTTTTGACCCAAGACAATTTCAATTCTCATTAAAAATAAAATTCTAAGTTTTACTAATTATGGGTCAGTTAATTTTACCTCCTTTTTACTTAGACATTGCAGGGCCAGTAGTTTTTTTAGCTGGCCCAATTCAAGGTGCTGATTGGCAACATCTAGCTATAGAATACTTACAAAAACACTCTCCCAAACTTAATATTGCTTGCCCTCGTCGAGATTACCCAAAAGGCGAATTTATCTATGAAAAACAAGTAGACTGGGAAACCTACTATCTACGCTATGCAGAACAAAATGGGGCAATAATGTTTTGGCTTGCAAAAGAGCTTGTTCACTCTTGCGATCGTGCTTATGCTCAAACTTCTAGATTTGAATTAGCTGAATGGAAAGTTCGTTATGAAAGAGATAAAATTAAGCTAATTTTAGGTATTGAAGAAGGTTTTAGCGGTAGTCGCTATATTCGTAGACGTTTTAGTCAAGATTGCCCTAATATTACTATTTGCAATACTTTAGAAGAAACTTGTAAACAAGCAATTAAAGAAATTTTTAATTAAATAAAATAAAAAGCACTTTATATAATAAAGTACTTGACAGTAAAGATTCTTGTCTTTTAAGATAGCGTTATGTCAACAATTCGTCCTGTTCGTTCTCAGACAGAAAAAGATAGCGAGCCGCCTGCGCTGCACTTGCACGCAATGGACAACTTAAAATTTATTCGTGAAACAATGGAATCGGCGGCATCCTTCACGGCAGTTCCCGGTTGGGGGCAAGTTATCATTGGAGTTTTGGCTGTAATAACGGCTTATTTAGCTAACAAACAAACTAACTCTAATTATTGGTTAATTATTTGGATAACCTTAGCTATTTTATCATTAGTAATTTCGCTAATTTCAATGCAGTTAAAAGCTAAAGTATCAAAAATACCGTTATTTTCTAGGCCCGGGCAAAAGTTTGCGTTAAGCTGCTCTCCACCAATGTTGGCAGCAGCAATACTTACATTAAGTTTATATAATAGTAATAATTTTTCGCTTTTTACTGGTATGTGGTTGTTACTTTATGGTGCAGGAATTATTACTGGTGGAGCATTTTCTGTTAAAGTTGTGCCTGTAATGGGCATTTGTTTTATGGTGTTAGGACTAATTGCAGTATTTTCGCCAGCCACTTGGGGAAATGCTTTTATGGCATTAGGGTTTGGTTTACTGCATATAGTTTTTGGTTTAATTATTGCTTGGAGGTATGGTGGCTAAGTTAAAGGCTAATACTAAATCAACTGTTGATGATTTAGTAACAAACAAAAATTTATCTTCCAGCCAACAAAGCCCGCAACTACGTGGCTTGCCTGGGTTAGCAGATGATGGGCCAATGGAACTAGACCGCCTAATTCATGAACGTTTGCGCTTAGGCATTGTTAGCGCGTTAGCTGTAAATGCTTCTCTATCTTTTAATGAGCTAAAAACTTTACTTAAAACCTCTGATGGTAATTTAAGCGTACATGCACGTAAATTAGAAGAAGCTGAATATATAACTTGTGAAAAATACTTTGAAGGCCGAGTACCTAAAACAGAATATCGGCTAACCGCTGCTGGTAAAAGGGCATTAGAGCGTTACTTAGACCATATGGAAGCTTTAATTCAAGCTATGAGAGATCGCTAGAATTTAATATAAACCAAGATAGTTAAATTTTTTTGAGGAGCTACTTTATAATGCAAAGTTCTTTACAATTAATTAAAAATGATTTACCCCCAAAATTACATGTAGCAATAATTATGGATGGCAATGGACGTTGGGCCGTAGGGCGAGGACTACCACGAATTGCTGGACATCGCGTTGGAGCCGAAGCAGTAAGAAGAACTGTAACAGCTTGCCCTAGTTTAGGAATTGGAACTTTAACACTTTACGCTTTTTCTTCTGATAATTGGAGACGACCATCAGCAGAAGTAAATGCACTAATGAGATTACTTAAGCTTTTTATGCGTAAAGAGATAGCAAATTCCCTTAAAAATGGAGTGCGAATTAGTGTAATAGGCCGCCGAGATCGTCTTTCTTCATCAGTGTTAAGTGCAATTGAAACAGCAGAACAAGCAACTATTAATGGTCAAACATTACATTTAAGGATTGCTATAGATTATTCTGCTCGTGAAGCTATTTTACGTGCTGCTAAAAGACTTAGTGAAAATCCTTCTCTTCAAGCCTTAAATCAGCAAACTTTTTCACAACTAATTGCTGACTGTCCACAGACAAGCGCACCTGACGTAGATTTACTAATCCGCACTAGTGGAGAACAACGCTTAAGTGATTTTCTTTTATGGGAATGTGCTTATGCAGAGTTTTTCTTTACCAACCGAATGTGGCCCGACTTTGATGCTAATGATTTAGCTGGAGCAGTTAATAGCTTTTTAGCTCGTGATCGTCGTTTTGGTGGATTAAGTAAAGTGGCCGCTAGTTAAATACCAAACATTCAACCATCAATTTTCAACCAATTTGAATAATTTTGGAGGCTTTATGTTAGCAACTGTAGATATAGTTGAGTCTATTTCTGTAATGAAAACCTATCACCAAACTTTGTCAATCAAAACTTCTAACTGCTTAGAATTTATAGATATAACAGAGCAAATTATTGATTTAGTAAAAAAATCTCAAATCTCAAACGGAATTATTAATATTCAAACCAAGCATACTACTACAGGAATTATCATTAATGAGCATGAGCCACTACTTTTATCAGACATAAAAAGTACTTTAGAACGACTTGTTCCACAAGAAATAGCATATCAGCACAATAATTTTAAGATTCGTACAGTAAACATGACCGCTAATGAACGGGAAAATGGGCATTCTCATTGTAAAGCTATTTTTTTAAGAACCTCTGAAACATTAAATATTTTTGCAGGGGAACTTCAACTTGGCACTTGGCAGAGGATTTTTTTACTAGAATTAGATAGCTCACAAACCAGAAATATCTCTGTAATGCTAATGGGTATGGTGTAAATATACGCAAGAATTGAATTTTACGTTATAACAAAGTATTTATTCAAATTTTAATGGTAATGTAGCAATTTCTACTTCTTGTTTTCCAATAATACCTATAATAGTTGCTTGTGCTAAAGTATTCACCTGTAAGTTATTAGTATTAGCAAGTTTAACTTCTATAGAAATAAAATCTATATCTTCAGAAGTTTTAGGAAGTTTTATTTTCTCTACTAAAGTTTTTTCCTTTGATAGGTTAATTTTTACCAAATAAGAGGTAAATTCTTCTTGGCTGTTTTCTTCATATTTTGGCAACCTAACAGCAAAACTTGATTGTGTTCCTCGTGTTAATAAAATCGGTGAAACTACTGCACGAGTGTTATTAATTAAATTACTAATTGTGTTACGTGTAGCTAAAACAAGTGCTAATTTTATATTGCTTAACACATCAATTTTAGTAATCTTACTAATAATTTTTGGTTTTTCAATAATGCTTGGCTTAATCTCTATTTTCTGTTGCTCAACACTAGCTAATTCATCTGACAGTTTTCTACTTAAGGTCTCTGATTTTATTAATCTGTCTTCAAACGTGCTTTTTTCCTGATTAATTTTGGCTAGTTCTTGTTGTAATTTATTAAATTTTTGTTGCCAGTAAATTTGCAGCACAGCTAAGCTAGTAACCATTATAACTACTACACTTGTAGCCCACAGTAATTTAGGAAAAACCATTGACTGCTGAAAGCTACTAATAAAACTTGCTAGTAAACTATTCTTAACTCTACTCTTGACAACTCGCTTGTCAGTATACTCTAAGTTAATTTCTGGAGTGTCGTTTAAGTAGATTATTGTAAATTTTAACTGTTGATTTTCATTAAGTTTAATATCTTCTTTAATTTCTTGTTCTATTTCTTCAGAAAACATTTTATGAAAAATCAGCTTTCCTTTTTCATCTAGTAATTCTATAGATTCCAACGGCTCATCTAAATTTGGTCTTAGACTAAGCAATTTCACTTGATCATCTACTTTGCAAGATGTAAAAGGCCAACCATTAACACAAAAAGTAATTTCTTGTGGTAAATAATCAAAATGCTCTTTTCTTTTTTCTTCTAATTGTTTTAGTAACAAAGCCTGATTAGAACCAGTTTTATTACTACTAAATGGGCTGTTACTATTGTTTTGATTGGGTTTATCATGATTATCATCATTATTATTGCCATCTCGCTCAAGAACATCAAAAGGGCTACGTTCATTTAGCAAAGGTAATGAATGAAGTTGATTAACAATATCTAAGCATTTACTACAACTAGTTAAATGCTTGATTGGCAAGTCTTTAGCATTACCAGAATAAAACTTTTGCCATTCTTCTTGGGAATAACAAGGGCCTATTTTGGCTGCAAAAATAATTTTCTTTAGCTCATCAACAATATTTGCCATTGTTTTTATTTATTTACTTGTTTTGCTTAAGGTTAATAGATATTTTTCGGAAGCTACCACTTAAGACAAAAAAAGTAATAGCAATATAACAACTTAAATTAAAAATTTTTCCTGTAAAACTTGAGCTAATTTTTCTATATCTGGCTCAATTGCAATTGGCTCACCCGCTGCTTTGCGAGCAGTTTGCACATCTTTTAACCCATTACCAGTAATAGCAACTAAAGCCGTCTCACCTTCTTTTACAATTCCTTCTTCTCTAGCGCGTTTTAATCCTGCTAGTGCAGCAACTCCGGCTGGTTCACCAAATACAGCAGCACTTCTAGCAGTAAGCCTCATTGCTTCTAAAATCTCCTCATCTGTTACTTGAATCATTTCACCATTAGAATCTTGAATTGCTTTTAGAGCTTTACGCCAATTCCTAGGCTCACCAACACAAATACTATCAGCAATGGTCTGTGCCTCTGATGTTATTAAGTCTGAATTAGTACGAAAAGCTTTTACAATTGGACTTGCACCCTCGGCTTGTACACCTAGCATTTTAGGCAAACGTTTTGCTATTCCTAGTTTGTACATCTCCCAAATACCTTTCCAAGCTCCTGCAATAGTGCAACCATCCCCAACAGAAAAGACGACCCAATCCGGCATATTATCCGCCATTTGTTCGCCTATTTCTAAGCCAGCAGTCTTTTTTCCTTCCACTAAATAAGGATTAACCGCAGCATTACGATTATACCAACCCCATTTTTCACAAGCTCTTTGACAAAACCACCAAGCATCTTCATAACTTCCTTTAACACGTATTACAGTAGCACCAAAAATTAATAGTTGGGTAATTTTTGGCTCTGGTGCGCGTTCAGGGACAAAAATAATACTTGCAATTCCCATTGCCGCAGCAAAACCAGCTAGCGAGCTAGCAGCATTGCCCGTCGAAGCACAAGCAATAATCGGTGCTTTCTTTTCTGTAGCTTTTACCACCCCAACCGAGCTAGCACGATCCTTAAACGATGCCGTAGGGTTACGTCCATCATCTTTAATATAAACAGCTTTCATATTCAGGGTTGTAGCAATTTTTGGTGCATTATAAACAGGTGTCCAGCCTACTTGAAGATGTGGTAATACAGCATCTTCTGCAATTGGTAGTAGTTCCAGGTAACGCCAATGGTTAAACTCTCGACTAGCTAAAGCTTCTTTAGTCAATGTTTTAGCAGCTAAATCATAATTATATTCTATGTCTAAGATTCCATCCAAACCACAACTTGAGCAAGTATACTCCTGCTCTAAAGTATAGATTTTATGGCATTTAACGCAGTGCAAAGAAGTAATGTGGCGAGTTGTCATGTATTTTCCTTAGCTATTTCATTTTCTTAAGTAAGCAAGATAATAAGCGATCTTTTTTTATATAAAACTACTTTTTGAAAATAATCTGGAAATTCTAGGAAAAATTTTTCTATTTTTCTGTATGTTTTTTTCTTCCTCCTACGTCTCCTAATCATAGCTAATTAAGTGTATTAAGTTATATGAATATTACTAATTAAATATTCATAGGATGTCCTTTTGTCTTTGGAAGCAATTTATCTAACAACAAGATAATTAATAAGAAGAGAAATTTACAAAAGTAATACTACTATATTAAATCAATGTAAAAAGTAGCTTACGGTTTGTAAGTATAGTGCAATACGCATAAGTTCTTAAATAATAAATAATTAATCATTAGAAAAAAATTTAAAAAGAAAGTTTTTACTAATAGGAATTTTCTTAAAAATCATCAAGGAGAAATTTATGAGATACAATTTGCCAAAGTTTAAGTTCTTGATTTTATTTATTTTTACCTTATTTATTGTGGCACCTTGTGTTTTAGCACAAGGCACTTCACAAGACAGAAAAAATGAAGCTGAAGCTAGATTAGCTGAGGCAAAATGCCAGAAAAGCAGAAATTGATGCCGCCAATGCAGCTTTTTCAGCAAGCTTTCCGGCCTTTAGTAGTAAACCTTTAGAAGGAAAACAACCATTAATGATAATGTTGTAATAGAACCTCAAACAGTTTCTTATATCTCTATGGCAGAACTTGCTAACAGAATTGTTGCAACTATTAAAGAAAAGGACACTTTAAAATCCAGTACAAGCTTATCTATTTACAATGAAAAAGACGTTAGTTTGTTACTAACTTACCAAGTAGCAAGAAAACAAATCGAATTAATGCAAGGTGCTTATTGTGATTTGATAACTAATTCTGATTGTCCTAAAAAATCTTCTGATGGTGCTAGTGCTCTATTACTTCGTTAGCACCATTAAAAATAGCACAAAGTTTTTTAGGTGGTTTTGTTGATTTAACAGCTTTTTTAAGAACAAATGTCGAAATTAAAGGTCAAACTTTTGATATAGATGAAAGTGCATTAGTAGCAGAAGTATTTAGAGCCGCTCAAACAGATAAAGGTTTAGGAAAAAACCTTTATTACCCTAAAACCTTTCCTCCATTCTTAAGAAACATTGATTCTGAAATTCTGGGTCTTTTAGAAAAAGTTAATATGCTTAAAAACTTGTCTCAAAATATAGGGGATAAAAATAGTGAAATCACAGAAAAAGAGAAAAGTATTAAATCAACAGAAGAAGAATTATTAGCTGCATCAAAGAAAGAAAAAGAGGAAATAGAAAAAGCTTCCCGACTTATGGAAGTTTATGCAACAGATATCTACAAAGAAACCATAGATATTTCAGCAAAATTCAACAAAATAGCATCTTCAACCTATTCCATGCCTTTGAAGGAAAAAGAAATGATCTTAGCTCTTAGAGACAATATCAAGATCATACAAGACTTAAAAACCTCTCTAACAAGCAAAAAACTAAAGTTGGAAGGTGAACTAAGTTCTTTACAAAAAGAATTTGAAAGTCTAGCTGGAAATTTAGCAAAACTTGACCAAGAAAAATTAAAAATGGTTATTACCCAACTAAAAAATCTCAACAAACAGTTTGACAACTATATTACATCTTTTACTCAGATTGATAGCACAACAAAAACTAACCTTCTAACATCTTGCATTAAAGCAGAACATTTAAGAGAAGCTTCTACAGTAAGTTACTGTAAATTAAAATTGAACCTAATAAAATAGCTAATAGAAAGGACTCTGTTTTATGTCTAATACTAGACGTTTTTTTATACAAACTTGTGATGTTAAACCAAATGATGTGAATGAAGAAATGCACCTTGTACAAAAATATCTTAGACGTTTTGGATATCTACAGCAAAAATGTGAAGATAGAAGGCTGGATGAACCAACAGAAAAAGCTTTGAAGCTTTATCAAAGAAATATGAGCCTTAAAGAAACAGGCTATTTAGATAAAGAGACTGTAGATGTTTTAAATTTACCTAGATGCGGTCTAAGAGATATACCTCCATCAGGTGAAGAAACATCCTCAAGTTTTGTTGTTCGTGGTTGCAGCTATCAAGCAAAATTCCGTACTTTAACTTATGCCTTTATAAATGGAACAAATGATATAAATGGCAATAGTGAGCAACAAGCTGTTAGAAATGCTTTTGCAACTTGGCAAAGAGAAATTCCTATAGACTTTCAAGAAGTTGGTTTAGCCAACAATCCAAATTTTAGAATAGGATGGTTTTCTGGTAGCCATGGAGATAACAACCCATTTGATGGTATTGGAAATGTTTTGCTTAATGCTTTTATCCTCCTCCATGTGGTGGTCTAAATGCTGGTGCATTACATTTTGATGAAGATGAAACTTGGGGACTCTCACACTCAATAAACACATTTGATACTGAAACAGTTGCTTTGATGAAATAGGTCATTTATTAGGTTTAGATCACTCTACAATACAAAGTGCCGTTATGTTTGCAAACTATGGCGGACAATTACGCTCTTTGTCAAACGATGACATTCAAGGAGTTCGTTCTCTTTATGGTCGTAGAGGCCCACAATTAAGAGTCCTATCACATTTACGAAACATTGGAGATAGAGTCTTTAGAGATAATGAATTTACAGGAACAAAAGGACAACCCAACATTTTAGAAGGATTTCAAATAAACATTACTCAACCAATCCCTAATGTTAGTTTAAGATATAAAGCTCATTTACAAGGCGTTGGAGATGTTGCTTTCGTTGGTGAAGGACAATTTGTTGGTACTAGAGGACAATCAAGAAGGCTAGAAGGTTTTTCTATTGAACTTACTGGTAGTGCTGCAAGTAATTACAATGTTTTATATATGGCACAACTAGAAGGCCAAGGAGATACTCCTATACTTAAGAACGGCCAATTTTGCGGTACAAGAGGCCAGTCACGCAGTATTGAAGGAATTTTAGTTAGAATTGAACCCAAATAACTTTTCATTTTGCAAAAAGACTTTGATGGTCAGATGATATATTTACACATCTGACCATCAAAGGTCTTACACATTCAATTTTCCATTTTTGGTTATTTTATTGACCTATTTTATCTTCAATATGAAGCGAAACTTAACACTTCTATTAAACCTCTACCCAGAGCTATCCAACTTATAACTTAATCTTTGGTTTAGAAACCCATATTTAATACAGCATAACATAAGCAAATTTCATTAAAAGTAAAGCTACAAAGTAGCAAAAGAGCTATAACTTAGGGTTTATACATTAGGCAATAGGAATCTAATTTGTTTGATCTATGGTGCAACAAAAATTAACTTATTTTTTAAGTCTTACTTTTACTACTTTTTAGGTTAAAAGAACAAACTTGCAACTATTGATTTAGTTATTTAACAGGTTGCACAATCAAAAAAATACTTGCAAAATAGCTTAACAGTCTTAAAACATATTTTTCAAATCTATAAATAAAGTAGAGTTGAAAAGAGTTTGGACAAAACAAAATAATTGTTTTTTATTTTGCGCTAAGTATTTGCTAATAAAATACATTAATAATAATTATCATTAATATATTTATATTATTTGGAGACTGATTACTATGGATGTCCCGCTAGTAAAATTTCTACATTATGATAAAGAAATTTTTAGTCAGCACACCTCTTGTATTCCTCGTGTGGGAGAAAGCATTATGATTGTAAGTGGTGAAAATAGAAAGTTATGGACGGTTCAAGATATACAATATGTTTATTCTTTTCGTCCTGCTTATGGGTACTTAACACCTAGTGTAATTGTTAATGTAGTTTCTCATGAAACAGATTGGCCTGAAGATGTTACACTCCCGCCAGAATCAAAAAGGCGTTCAGGTTGGTAATAAATTGACTTTAAGTAAAATTTTAGAAGTTAGTAAATGTACTAACTTCTAGCGTGTAAACATAGATCTGTGCTTAGGTAACGTTCCCCACGATCACCTAGAATAATGACAATTTGTCCTTTTTCCATTGTTTCAGCTAAAGATAAAGCTGCATAAAGTACGGCTCCTGAGCTAATGCCAGCAAAAATACCTTCCTGCAAAGCTAATTTACAGGCTGTTTCAATTGCATTAGGATCTTCTACATAGATATTTTTGTCTATTAAAGAAAGGTCACAAATACCAGGTACATAACTACCATCTAAATGAAGTAGTCCTTCTATTTTGCTAATACCTTCAGCCGGTTGTACAGCAACTACTTGGGTTTTACTATTAGCTTCTTTTAGCCTTCGTCCAACTCCCATTATAGTCCCACCTGTACCAATACCTGCAATAACAGCATCTATTGAACCTGGCATTTGTTCTAAGATTTCTGCTGCTGTATGGTGATAATGGGCTAGTACATTATCTTGGTTTTCATTTTGGTCAATATAAAAATAGTCTGTAGTGTTGGTTGATAGTTCTTTTGCAGCTTCAATGTGGCTATGAGGGTTATTGCGAGGTGTCAGTATAAGTTCGGCCCCCCACATTCTCATCATTATTCGTCGTTCTATACTTTTGGATTCAGGCATAAAGATTTTTGTCCGATATCCTTTTAGTGAACCGACCATTGAAAGAGAAATACCCGTATTTCCACTTGATGCTTCTATGATGGTTTTACCTGATGTTAATTTCCCAGTAGCTTCTGCTGACTCTATCATATATTTTGCAATACGATCTTTTAGAGAGCCGCTAGGGTTCATTAACTCTAATTTAGCAAATATCTTAACAGAAGGGTTTTTACTAAAACTTCTTAATTCTACTAAAGGTGTATTTCCTATTAAATCCAACAACTGCCCTTTGTACACAGATCCTCCAACAATATTTTCTAAAAACTACTGCGGTAGAATAGCTACCAAATTATTAGATGCTATTGTAAGCAAAGCACGTTCAGCATCTTCTTTAACATTTATTTCATTATCTGCTTTTTCTTTATTTTTATCAGGTTGTTTTGCCTCTTTTTTAGCTAATGTTAAAGCTGCTGCTAGTTCGTTAGTTGCTAGCTGCCAATCACCAACAAAAGCATAGGAACGTCCACCACAATAACGAATTAGTGCATTATCTTTTAGTTCTTCATCAACATCAGCATAGGAAAGTAAATTCTTCATTGTTCGGAAAAATATTGCTTCTATTTCTTCACCATCTTTAGTAGTGATTTTTTCTTGTACTGCCTTATTTTTTAAGCTTCCTGCATTATTTACTTTATCTAGTTCATTAGTTATAGAAAAAAATTGTTCATCTATAATAGTATTTACTAAATTTTGTAAAGCTTCAGGACAACGACCATCATATTGTTCAAAAGCTAAATAATAGTGTTGTAAGGCTTTATTTTTTTGTCCTAACTTACTATAGACAATTGCCATGTTTTCATGTGCAAGTGGGTAAAAATTTTCTCTTATTTCTAAAGCTTTTTGATATTTTTCTATTGCTTTTCCTAAAGAACCTTCAACTCCATTATTATTAAGAAAAAGCCAAGCATTTCCTTGTTCTAAGTAAGCTTCTGCAAATTTTGGATTTTGCTTTACTGCAAGTTCATATTGTTTAATTGCAGCAAATTTATTTTCTTTATTATTACTATTTACATAAATTCTTCCTAAATTATAGTTAGCAATGGGGTAGCTGCCTCCTTGTTGTTCAATAGCAGATTGAAAACTTTCTATTGATTTATCAAATTGTCCCATAACTTCATAAATTAACCCTAAATTATTGTAGGCTTCTGGGTATTTTTTGTTTTTCCGCTTGGTGATTGCTAGGTTTATTTGATCAAGAGCATCTTTAAATTTTCCTTGGTGGGCATAAGCTACGCCTAAATTATAGTAAACTTCAGGGTTATCAGACTTATCTCTCATTAATTGTTCATATTCTTTTATAGCATCTTCAATTTCCCCATTACGATAAAGAGCTACACGTAAATTAAGGCGGGCGTCAGAGTCTTTATTATCTTTTTCTATAGCAGTTCGTAGGTTATCAATAGCTAGGTCAAAATCTTCTTTTTGGAGATAGGCATAACCTAGAGCAGCATAGGCTGGGCCAAAGTTAGGATTTTTTTCTATCAAGTTTTTTATAAATACCAATAGCTTTATCTGGATCTTTTTCAACTATAGAATCTCCTGTTTTTATTATTGCTTCCGGGCCAGTGGTTGCAGTTACCACACGTCTTGTAGCTTGTGCTGTAGCTTCTCCTACTTGTTGGATTCCAAGTGCTTGGCTACGTTCAATACCAGGACGTGAAAGAACATTAGAAATTCCTGGACGAGATAAGCTAACACCTTTATTTAACCCAACAGTACCGCCAATACCTGGACGTGATAAAGCTTTGCCTGTGCCTGGACGTGACAGAGGGGTTCCTGTACCTGGACGTGATAAAGGGGTGCTTGTACCAGATTGACTAGTAGTACCAGGACGTTGAGCATCAAGAGTTGTAGTTAATAAAGAAAACTGGGGTTCTTTATTGTTTATTAAAGAAACTACATTAGCTAAATAATTATTAGTCGCTATACCTGGGTTATTAGCAATAGGTTGTTGTGCTAAAGAGGCACTGGAAAAGAGTCCTATTCCCAAAATTTGAATTAAGGCTACTTTAGTAGTAGGAATAAATTTATTAAAAAAGCCTTTTTTTCTTTTTAAGATGCTATTTAATTTGTTATTAGCAACCATTACCAACATTCTCCCTTTACATTAAATTAACCGATGTGAGAAAATCCTTTTTATAGATGCTTTAGGTAGACAACTTGTTAGAATTATAACTAAAATCTTGTCTCTACTACCACCTTAATATATGATTGATAGCTATTATTTGTTTGCCTAAACACAATATCAAAAACCCTTAGCTGAAAGTTTAGTCTTTCATTAATTTTAGATCTAGAAGTATTTTAGATCTGTTTACAAATTGGGGATTAATATGTCTCAAGCGCAAGCTGCCGATCCAGCAATCGGAACTATTATTGAAGACAAGTACCGCATTGATTCTTTGATGAGCAAAGGCGGTATGGGTAAAGTTTTCAAAGTTACTCACTTAAACTTAAATAAAACATTTGCACTTAAACTTATGAATTTTAGTTCAAATGTTACAGACCCAAACCATTTAGCTCGTTTTAGACGTGAAGCAGAAGCATTGGCTAAGATTGCTCATCCTAATGTAGTTATGGTGACAGACTTTGGGGTTACAGCAGAACAAGTCCCTTATATTGTAATGGAGTATATTCAAGGAGTTTCTCTTAGATCTTTACTTGAAAAGATGGGAAAACTTCCTGAAAAACAAGCTATTCAAATTGCTAAACAAATGTGTTCTGGTCTTCATGCAGCACATACTCAAGGTATTGTACACCGTGATCTAAAACCAGAAAACATTATGGTTCAACAACTTAACGAAGAAGAGATAGTAACTAAGGTTTTAGATTTTGGTATTGCTAAATTACTGGTGGATGATCCATCAAGTCAAAATTTAACATCTAATGAAGAATTGTTAGGAACATTAAAATATATGACTCCAGAACAATTCTTAGGTACTCCTGTAGATGCTCGCTCAGACGTTTTTGGGATTTGTTTAATTGTTTATGAAATGCTAGCTGGCATAGTTCCTCCAGCAGTAATGTCATTAGCACAGCCACTGCATGAACTTTGCCCAGAAATCTCTTTACGTTTAAGTGATATTATCTTAAAAGGTCTAGCCCAATCACCTGACCAACGTCAGCAATCTGCTCTAGCACTTAAGAAAGAAATAGATAATGTTGAGCAAGATGCTATGATGGACATTATTAGAGATGGGACTGAAGATGCTAGTGGAATATACTATAATAATACTAGCAATAGTACTAATAGAACTGGTAGAACTGGTAGACAAAACTTTAATAATACCAATCAAACCCAACGTCATAACACTACGGCATCTGGAAAACGTCAAGATAATAGTATTAAACCTCAACAAAACCTTCCTCCAGAAGATGATTACCCAGAAGTTATTTCTTACGAAAAACCCCGTACTAACCCTATTGTTTATGTTGTAGTATTAGTGCTATTAGTGGCAGGTGGATTTGGTGGCTGGAAATATTACCAATCTAAAGCCAATACAGAAAATACTGATACTAATAACAAGGTATCTGCAACAGAACTTCCTCCAATGGTAAAAATAAAAGGGGATTCCTTTAAGATGGGAAGAAATAGCAAAATTGACCTCTATTCTTCCCCAGAGCATTTAGTACAATTAGAATCTTTTTATGTTTCTAGCTTCTTAGTTACTAACCATCAATACGCAGTATTTATTAAGAACTCTAACTATCCTCCTCCAGATAACTGGAGAGGTCAAAAAACTCCTCCTAACGATCAACTAGAAAAGCCAGTAACAACAGTTCGTTGGCAAGATGCCAAAGCTTACTGTGATTGGTTAACACAACAAACAGGCAAAGCTTATAGAATGCCTACAGAAGCAGAATGGGAATATTTAGCAAATAATCATGCAAGTTTAAATGTAAAACAAATGATGGAAGATAATATTGAATGGACTAACTCTGAGTTTAAAGCTTATCCAAACTCAAAAGCTGAAAAGTTAGGGCCTGGAAATTTTTACATTATTCGAGGACTAAAAGAAGATGGTAAGATGGGAAAAGTTGACCCTATAATATACCGATTTTGGGAACAACCCAGCTTTTCTTTTGAAAATTTAGGATTTCGTATTGCTTATAAAGCTGACTAAATGAGTGGTAAACTCAAATGAGTGGTAAAACTGGACAAATTAGTTACTTTAATAGCCTTCTAGGTAAGCTATTAAACCAAACCTATCGCATCGATAGCCAAGTAGCTCTAGGTGGGATGGGTGCTGTGTTTCGTGGTGTTCAAGTAAGTACTAATGAAGTAGTAGCAATTAAAGTTATCTCCCCCCACTTAACAGCTAATAGTGTTTTTGTTAAGCGTTTTCAAAGAGAAGCTAAAGTAGGATCGCTTTTATCTCACCCTAATATTGTAAAAGTTCATGAATTTGGGGAAACTCCAGAAGGTATTTTATTTATGGCTATGGAGTTTATCGAAGGAAAAACCTTAGATGAATACATCACCCACTCATCCCCACTTAATGTTATGCGTGCTTTAGAAATACTGCGACCTCTTTCAGAAGCACTTGATACTGCACATAAACGCAATATACTGCATAGAGACTTAAAACCTGCTAATGTGTTATTAGCTAAAGACAGCCAAGGAAAAGAAGTTATTAAACTGGTAGATTTTGGTTTAGTAAAACTCTTGCAACCAGATAGTGAAATTACTGCGGGTTCTAACCTTACAGCTATGGGAGAAGCTTGTGGTACTCCTATTATATGTCTCCAGAACAAATTATTGGTCAACAACTAGGCCCAACGGCTGATATTTATAGCCTTGGTATTATTCTTTATCAAATGCTTACAGGCAAAATGCCTATAGAAAGTAATAATGTTAGGCAAATATTAGCGATCAAAATTAACCAAGATCCCCCTGTAGCATCACAGAAATTTCCTTTTATCCCTAAAGTTTTAGACGTTGTTCTACAAACTGCTTTATCTAGAGATCCTCGCAAACGCTACCAAACAGCAAAAGAGTTATTTGATAATTTCCAAAAAGCTGTTTTTGAGATTAGCTTAGAATATTCTCAAGCAACACAACCTGTCCTAGATCAAGGAATGATTTCAGAACTAAGACAAGAATATAGTATCTCACAAAAAGATTTATCTTTTTCAAATAATTCGCTAGAACAAACACCTAATCTTTCCCCCATAGCTGAAATAGCTACTATAAATAATACAGCAACTAAGCCTAGTAATATTATTGCTATTAACTCTCCTATTACTCAAGTTCCTCCCTTAAATAAAATCCCTCAGCCTAGTGAAATTGATTCTTCTCCATCTATAAACTCAAATTCTATGAATAGTATGAATAGTGATTCTTTTTCAAGAGAAGTTCATCAATCATCAATAAGTCCTAGGGAAACAAGCGAAAAACAAGTTAAATTTCTTATCATCACAGTAGGAGTGTTATTTGGATTATTAATAATAACATTAGCCCTATACTTAACACAAAATCCTTAATAGTATTTAATTTTGTACTTAAATAAAAAATTAAGAAACACATTATGTTATTGAGATTAACTTTTTTCAAAGGACAAGCTGTATGAGGGAGAGTAAAAAAACCAAAAAACAGCTAATTTTAGAACTAAAAAAATTACGTCGATGTGTCACCAAACTATCAAAAAATAAATCTAAGGGCAAAATTTTAGAAACGCAATTATCTAGCTCAAATTTTTCTAAAGCCTCAGAAAATAGCTTAAGCACAAAATTTAACCCTTTAGCTAATATTACTTCCATACTAGAAGCAGCTTCCTTAGTAGCAATTATTATTACAGATGTTAATGGAGTTATTTCTATTTTCAATTCTGGCGCAGAGAAAATGCTAGCTTATAATTCTGAAGAAGTAATAGGAAAAGAATTAACAATTTTTCATTTAAGCTCAGAAATTAATTTGCGCGGACAAGAATTAAGTCATAAGTTCCATCATAAAATCACAGGAGTAAATGTTTTAACTGAATATGCTCGTCAAGGTAAACAAGAAGCTAGAGAATGGACATATATTAAGAAAAATAATCAAACCCTAACCGTTAATTTATCAGTTACTGCATTAAAGGATAATTTAGGAAATTCACTTGGATTCTTAAGCATTGCTACTGATATTAGTGAACAAAAACAAGTTCATAAAGAACTACAAAAAGCCAAAGAGACAGCAGAAATGGCTGTAAGGGTTAAATCAGAATTTCTAGCAAATATGAGCCATGAAATTCGTACCCCTATGAATGCTGTTATTGGTATGACTGGGCTTTTATTAGATACAAGCCTTTCAGAAGAACAAAAAGATTATGTAGCAACAATTCGTAGTAGTGGTGATGCTCTTTTAACAATTATCAATGACATTTTAGATTTTTCTAAGATTGAAGCTGGCAAATTACAGCTTGAGCAAGCTCCTTTTGATATTAAAGATTGTATTGAGGAATCTTTGGTATTAATAGCACCTAAAGCAGCAGAAAAAGGCTTAAATTTAACTTATTCTATTGACCCTCTTACCCCAAGAATTATACTAGGTGATATAGCTAGGCTTCGTCAAATCCTAGTTAATTTATTAAGTAATGCTGTTAAGTTTACTAAGGTTGGAGAAGTATCTATTTTAGTTAAAGCCAGTCTTTTAGAACAACCTTTACAAGCTAGTTCTTGTTTAGAAAAAGATAGTTACAATATTTATAAAATACAATTCTCTGTTAAAGACAATGGTATTGGTATTGCTCCTGATAGGGTAAATAAATTATTCCAAGCATTTTCTCAACTAGACACTTCTACAACTCGAAAATATGGTGGTACAGGTCTAGGTTTAGCTATTAGTAAATTACTTTGTGAACTAATGGGGGGAAATATTTGGGTAGAAAGCCAAGTAGGGTCTGGAGCTACTTTTCATTTCACTATTTTGGCAAAAGTAACGGATGATGAATTTACTCATGGTGAAGTAGAAAATATTTTAGTAGATAAACGGCTATTAATGATTGTTGATGATCCAGTAGATCAATATTTGTTACAACAACAAGCTGTTGCTTGGGGTATGCACCCACGTGCAACAACACTTGTAGATGAAGCAATTTATTGGCTACGTGATGGCTCATTATTTGATATTGTAGTGATTGATACAGAAGTTGATAACTACCAGTATTTTCTTAGCCAACTAAAAGAAAATATACCTCTTCTAGCTTTAGTAAGTCCTGATAAACCTACTTCACAATTAAATGCAATAATAGCAGGTTCATTAACTAAACCTTTTAACCCTCAACATTTATATGAAGTATTTACTAATATTTTCTCTAATTTACCTATTAAATCCCGACATACAAACACATTACTTCAAATAGATTATGAAATGGCCTTAAAACATCCGCTAAGAATACTTGTTGCAGAAGATAATGTAGTAAATCAAAAAAGTAACCTTACGAATGCTTGAAAAAATGGGGTATCGTGCTGATATAGCAGCCAATGGGTTAGAAGTATTATATTCTTTAGCTCGTCAAAACTATGATGTAATTTTAATGGATTTACAAATGCCTGAAATGGACGGTTTAACAGCTACTCGAGAAATTCGTCAAAACTATACTAATCATAAACCTAGAATAATTGCTATGACTGCTAGTGTAATGCAAGGAGACCGAGAAAATTGCTTAGAAGCCGGTATGGATGATTATATTAGTAAGCCTGTTAAAATAGAGCAATTACAAGCTGTACTAAAACGCTGCTATCAACTGCCTACAGAAAAATTAGCTCGTAAAACCACTGAACATTTAACTAGTAAACTAACTAATAAACTAAGTGAACTAACTATGTTACCTCCTATAGATTTAAGTGTTATAGAAAGCTTGCTACAAATACAGGTTCCTGGAGAACCTAACCTTTTACTAGAACTAATTGATATGTTTGTTAAAGATGCACCAAAAAAACTAGATATTTTGCGTAATGCTTTGCAACAGTCTGACTTTGTAGAGGTTCGCCGAGTTGCTCATACATTAAAGGGAGTTCTGGATCACTTGGAGCAAACCAAATGATGAAAATTTGTGCAGAAATAGAACAACGTTGTAAAAACAAATCTTTTGAAGGATTAGAAAATCTTTTACTTCAACTAGAAATGGAATTTATACGTGCAGAAAGTGTATTATTACACGAAAGAGAAAAAATTGCTCACTTGGATTTAGCTTAATATTTACTAGTAATTCTTAGGAAAGGTTTTTATGTCCTTATTTGATAAATTTAAACAACAAAACGCTGCACCAACTGACGCAAAAGTACCTAAAGAGATAATAGAATTAAAGCACCAATTACAAAATAAACCTAATGACCCAGAAATCTTGCGGCAATTAGGCATTGCTTGTGAAAATCATGGGTTAAATAGGGAGGCTATACAGCATTTTTCTACTTTAGGTAGAATTTACCAAAAAAGCCCTCAAACAGCATTATCAATAGCATACTTTCGCAAAGCTGAACGCTTAGCTGACCAAACAGAACGCGCTACAATTTTAAAAGACATAGAAAAAACCTATCATGTTACAGGACAGTTTGAAGAAGCTTATAAAGCGGCCCGACAAATAATTGAAATTTACTTGGAGATTAACCAAAAAGAAGCGGCTCGAGGCTTTGTAATTAACCTTCCTGCTTTAGGTGAAAAAGATGCTATTTACCGAAAAGAACTTAGGGAAATGATTGGTGAAAAAGACGAAACTTGGGCCCAGGGTGCGCGGGGAACTTGGGTAGAAGAAAACTCTCCTAAACCAACTCAATTAATTGCTACTTTACCCGGTTATACAGCATCCAAAGTCCCTGTCACCCTTCCAGCAGAAAAAGCTATTTTTGCTCCCATGCGGGTTTTAGTAGTAGATGATGATCAAAGTGTTTGCAAAATTTTGACTGCAATGCTTCGCTCTATTGGCTGTCAATCCTCTACAGCTAGTAATGGGACAGAAGCCTTACAAACTGTATCTAGTTGGAAACCCCACTTGATTATTTCTGACTTACTAATGCCTCAAATGGATGGAAGCCAGTTTTTTGCTAAATTACAAGAAAATCCTGAAACTCAAAATATTCCTTTTGTTTGCCTTAGTTCTCGTGGTCAAGAAGATGAAAAGCTAGCTGCTTTTAGCAAAGGTGTAGAAGATTATTGGGTTAAACCCTTTGTTATTTCCGAACTTGCTGCACGTACTAAAAAACTTCTTCTGCGCCAATGGCAAAAAAATGCCTCTTCTTCAACCACTTTATATCCAGATCAAGCAGAATTATCAGGCAGATTAGGTACTATTCCTATGCCACACCTACTAAGAATGTTGGAATATATGGCTAAAACTGGGCTACTAACTTTAATTAATGATGAAGCATCTGGTTCTATTTCTTTTCAAGAAGGTTGGATTACAGATGCTCAATATGAAGCAATCAATGGAGAAACAGCACTATTTTCACTAATTAGCTGGCAAACAGGGCGTTTTATTTTTGAGTCTCAAGAAATAGTTGGCCCTCGGGTTATTACGGATTCTTTAGACCAAATATTTGAAAAATTAGCTGCTTATTATCAAAATCAAGCCTAAATAAATAAGCAGTGATAAAATACAAAAAAGAAATAGAAAATAATAGGAAAAGGAAAATAGCAATAATACAAGTAATATGGAGTAAATAAACAAGATAAGCAAAGACATTCCTAAGCTTGATAGCCTAAGTTATATATCTTATGCTCTTTTAAGGTTTTAGAATTAAAAATATTTGATTAGTTAGTTTACAGTGTATTTATAGCAAACTTTTTATCTAAACTGTGGAATGCCACAATAAAAAATGTAGCTTGCACGCTAGGAAAGTTTTGACAAAGCTTTTAATTTTACCGCAGCCAACTACCCACGAAGTTTACTAAAAACATGAGGTTTAAGAGGCTTTTTCTTCATGCTTTTTGTACACTTCGTGGTTTGCTTTCTCTAACTTAAAAACACCAAAACTAATACACAAACTCATTGCACATTTACCAGAACATAAGCCAAAATTAACAAAATAAAGCCAATAAATTATAATTAATAATTTTCCTCCTAACTACTTAAGTAGTTATTTTAGTGACAAGGGTTTAATATGCAAAAAATATTTTCCTTAATTCGTTCATCTAAATTTTATTATGCTATTTTACTGCCAGTAGTTATTCTAGCCGTATTTTCTGCATTTTTACTAAAATATAGCGCATCTTCCCCAGCCGAAGCAGATAGAAAACGCATTGTTGGTTCAACTGAACAAATACGACAACTAGTAGTTGCTAGTAATGGTAATCCTACAGATCAAGACTTAATTAGATTAGAGGAAAAGTTTCCTAATTCAAAAACAGGTTCTTTAGCTCGGTTTTTACGAGGGTATTTACATTATAACAAAAGTGATTTTTCTGTAAGTGCAAAGCTTTTTGATGCTGATTTTATCAGTCAAGGAAGCGTTTTAAGCGATTATGCACTTTATTATCAAGGTCGCTCTTATCGTGAAATAGGAGAATTTAATAAAGCTATTGCGACCTTTAGCCAATTAGCAGAAAAATATCCCGATTCCCTACTTGCTCGAAATGCTGAAATAGCTGTTGGAGAAATAACATTAAATCAATTAAACGATGCTAACACAGCAATTAAAAAACTTAGTCGGCTAACTGATAGCAAAGACGCAACAGCTTTATTCCTAACGGCTCAAGCTTATGAGAAACTACAAAAAACTGATTTAGCAGTAGAGTTTTATAAAAAACTTTATTTCCAAGTCCCTCAAAGTAGCGAAGCGGATTTAGCTGAAAAACGACTTATAGAACAAAAATATCTACCAGAAACTAGTAAATCCTCTTATGAGCTTTATCAAACTCGCGCACAAGAACTTTTTCGAGCAGGTCAATATGCCCGTACAACAGAAACTTACACCAGCTTAAAAACTAATTTTCCAAACCAAGCCGTTAGCGCAAATAATGAGCTAGAGTTAGGAATTAGCTTCTATAAACTCAACCGTTTCCGCGAGGCTGTTACACCACTACAAAATGTTTCTAATAGCAATAAAGAAGATTATTTACAAGCTCGTTATTATTTAGCCAATAGTTACTTAAAACAAAAACAAATGGGACAGTTTGCCGAGGTTGCAAACCAAGTTTTAACAACCCTAAAACCTAGCTCGGAACAAGCTGCAAGCCTGCTAGGAGCAATGGTTGAATACTATCAAATTGCTAATGAATCTTTAGCAACACGTTATCGAAATCAATTAATCCAAAATTATCCAAATTCTAAAGAAGCTGACGAAATTTCTTATAAGCCTGCATGGAAAATACATCAACAAAAAAGATATGCAGAAGCAAGTGAAGCACTTGTAGAACATTTAGCTAATATTCCTAATACTGATTTTCGTGGCCCTGCCATCTTTTGGGCTGCTCGTAATGCTGAAAAAGCTGGTCAACCCTCTAAAGCTGTAGCTCTTTATGAAGCCTTGTTAAAACGCTATAAATATAACTACTATGGCTATTTAACAGAGCAATACTTAGGTCAACTAAAAAAACAAGGTGTTAAAGCTCAAAAGGCTGCTGAAGGTTCACAGTTAGCCAGAGCCATCGAAAACTTAAAACCTGCTAGCCCTTTACCTGAAACAGCAACAGACAAAGTTGTCCCCTACTTGAAAAAAGCAGAGCAATTGCATGAAATAGGACTAGATGACCAAGCTTTTAGTGAAATCGAGTTTGTGCGTAAGGAATTCCCTACCTCACATAAAGTTAATTTTGCTCAAGCCGCTATTTATCGAGATCGTGGAGAAAATTTCCGTGCTGTTGATACCTTAAAGAAAGCACATCCAGACTACAGTATTTATCAGGGTGATGAAGTTTCTCAGGAAGTTTATGATATTTTCTTCCCGTTAATTGAGTGGGAAACTATTCAAACTGAAGCTAAACGACATGGACTTGACCCTTACACGGTGGCAGGTTTAATTCGCCAAGAGTCGGTTTTTGACCCTAGGGCCAAGTCTCGTGCTAATGCTCTAGGTTTAATGCAGCTACTTCCTTCAACAGGTCAATTAGTTGCACGTAAACAAGGTGCAGGTAAAATCACTAACGAACAGCTTTATAATCCAAAATTAAATATTCAGCTAGGGACAGCTTATTTAGCTGAAATGTTGGATAAATATGGAAAGATTGAATATGCAGCAGCAGCTTATAATGGTGGCCCAGGGCGTGTTAGCAAGTGGCTAACTACTTTACCTACAAGCAATATAGAAGATTGGGTAGAATCAATACCTATTACAGAGACACGCCTTTATGTCTTTGGTGTAATTCGTAACAGTCAACAATATAAACGCATTTATGGAAAAAGCCAAACAGCCCAAAAATAAGCTTTAAGATCTCTAAAAGCTCTAAATTCTAGGATTTAGAGCTTTTATTATTTTTCTGTTACAACAACATCTACTTGCTGTTGCTGACGTGAATTTTGTAGCAAATACTCATTAATAAAAGCATTTATTTCCCCATCTAACACCGCGTCTACATCGCCAGTTTCATAACGTGTACGAGTATCTTTAACTAGTCGATAAGGTTGTAAAACATAGTTTCTAATTTGTGAGCCAAAACTAATATCCATTTTTGCAGCTTCTTGTCTAGCAATTTCTTCGCGTTTCTTTTGCATTTCTAGTTCATAGAGACGAGAGCGCAAAATCTTAAAGGCTACCTCGCGGTTTTGATGTTGGGAACGTTGATTTTGACAGCTAACTACTATGCCTGTAGGAAAATGTGTAATTCTAACGGCTGAATCTGTTGTATTAACGTGTTGGCCGCCTGCACCAGAAGATCTATAAGTATCTATGCGAATATCTTTTTCATTAATTTCTATCTCAATATCGTCGTCTATTTCTGGAGTAACATCAACAGAAGCAAAACTTGTTTCCCGACTATGACCAGCATTAAAAGGAGAGTTACGTACTAGGCGGTGAACTCCCATTTCTGATTTTAGAAGTCCATAAGAATAATCACCCGTAACAGTAAAGGTGACTGATTTGATACCAGCTTCTTTGCCTGCTTGTTGGTCTAAGATTTCCGTCTTAAAGCCTTTGCGCTCGGCCCAACGCAAATACATTCTTAGCATCATTTCTGCCCAGTCTTGAGCATCCGTTCCACCTGCACCAGGCTTAATTTCTACAATTGCATTAGCACTATCATTAACTCCTGTAAAAAGCATTTCTGTTTCTACTTCGCTAGTAAGTTTATCCAATTGATCAAGGGTTTTACCTAATTCACTTAGAGAATTTTCGTCCTCTTGAGCAAATTCTAATAAAACTTCTGAGTCTTCTACTAACCTAGTTAATTTTTCTGCTTGTTGTATATGTGTTTCTAATCGGCGGCGTTTTTGTAAAACTTTTTGAGCTTGAGCTTGATTAGCCCAAAAATCTACGGCTGAGGCTTGAGTTTCAATTTCTGCTAATTCAAGGCGTTTGCTATCAACATCAAAGGAACCTCCTTAGCTCTACTACCTTATTTTTAAGATTTTCTAGTTTTTCTCTTAAGTCGTCTAACATTACTACTTACTCCTATTTTTTCTAAAACCGGCTAATATTAACAGCAAGCTAGTTAGCAAACAAGCAAATGCAAACAAATCTCCAAATCTTGAATAAAAAGTTAAAGGCTGTTTTTGTGCAGCTTTATCAATCTTCCATTTTCTTACAGCAGGCTCAAAAATTGGAGTTTCATCCTTGATCTGTCCATTAGCAGCAATATAAGCAGAAATCCCAACATTAGTTACTCTAAGTGTTGGACGGTTAGTTTCTACTGCACGCATAACTAAATGGGTTAAGTGTTGCCGGGAAATTGGAGTTTGTCCAAACCAACCATCATTAGCAACATTAATAAAGGTTTGCGCCCCTGCCCTAGACATTTCACGAGTAATATCAGGAAATACGGACTCAAAACAAATCGATGTTCCAATAGTTACACCAGCTAGATCAATGGTTGTGTATTTATTATCTGACTTATAATCTCCAGCTAAGGCTGGAATCCTATCTATTAAAGGTAAATAGCCCCGCATAGGAACATATTCACCAAATGGAAGTAGATGAATTTTATTATATTGTCCTACACGCTCCCCATTAGGATTAATTAACACTACGCTATTATAATCATCTGTTTTATCTTTAGTAGCAGTTACAGCATTAATTAAAAGATAAATTTTATTTTCCTGAGTAAATTGCCCAAAAATTCTAGGCCAGTTTTCATCTTCATCATAATTAAAACTAAAAGGTGCTTCGGGCCAGGCGACTAAAATTATTTGGTCTTGTTGTTCTTTTTTTTCTTCTCTTAACTCTTTTACAGCTAATAAACTCATGCCTATTTGACGATTTAAGCTTCCTACAAGCTCATTTTGAGGAACACCAACAGGTGCTACTACTTGCACAGCAACCACATCTATTGCTTCTTTGGGAATTGGGATTTCCTTAATGGTTAGTTTTCCAATTATTGGCACAAGCAAGCATAAAAGTAATGATAGGCTAGATATAGCAATAGTTAATCGACTTCGTTTGTAAAGAATTAGGACTATGGCCGAACTAGATAAAACAATTAATGCTGAAATTAAGGAAACTCCTCCATAGCGAGCAGGCCAAATCAACATTGGCTGAAACCCTTGTGAATATCCCAAAGCATTCCAACCAACTCCAGCAACATTTAGCCGTAAAAACTCAGTTGCTACCCAAATAAAAGGAGCAAATAAAATTGCTTCAAATCCAAATCTTTTAACTGAGTAATTAAATATTGCTGAAAATAACGCAGGAAATAACGAAACTATTGCAACAAGTATAAATGCAAGAAAATAAGCAACTAATGGATGTAGTTCACCATAATTAATCATTGAGTAGGTGATCCAATAGCAGGTGCCATAAAAATAACCTATGCCAAATATCTCCCCTAATAGGAAAGCAAAACTTGTTTTTGTAGTTCTTACTAAAGCATAAAGTAGCGGTATTAGCGAAAACCAAGCTAAAAAGTAGAGTTCAAAATTAGGAAATGATAAAACTAATGTTAAAGCAGACAAAATTGCTAAAGAAATATTTATTAAATAAGTAGTTTTTGTGGTGTTTTTAGCTGTAGACATGCAAATAAGTTTAGCAGAGAAGTTAAAAATCCCAATAGATCTTAGGAATTTAACCTTCTCTACAACAAACTAATTAGGTGATTTTATTGTTTTGTTTGTTTTGGCATTACCTGCACGCCACGAAAATTATGATCGTTTTGTAATTCTTCTGCTACTTGGCGGGCTGTGTCTACATCATAAGGGCCTACTCTAACAATATAAAATTGGGCTACTGAATTTGGTTGTGGTGCTATGACATGAACGCTATCAAGTCCAATCTTACGTAATTTCTCTACAATTTTATCTGCTTCTTCTTGGCTATTAGGAGATGCAACTTGAACAGAGTATTTTTCACTATTAGAAGGTAAAAAACTATTTTTTGGCTCAACAATTGATTTTTCTTCTGCTTTATCTTTTATAACTTCGTTTGTGTCTGCACTTGCCCCGCTATAACGCATACTTGCAGCCATAGCAGGATTATTTGTAGCTTGGGTAGTAGTAGTATTACTAGACCACCGACCTACAAAAATACCTAATGTATAAAAGCTTAAACAAAGAACTATTAAAATAACAAAACTTACTACCCCTTGGCGTTCAGTCCAAGGAGAAAGCTCTTTTTCACGAGTTTTGGCCCCTTCTTTATCCACTTTAGTAGACCTCTTTTATTTATTAAAATTATTTAATTTGATAGATTTTTTGTAGAGTTAAAATAGTGGCTAATCTTAGCATATCAAGAAAAAACAATGCTATTCATTTGCCGAAAAAGTAGTAGAAAACACAGGTTTTACCCTAAGAAAAACATCGTCAGTTTCAATAACTTCTACCAAAGTCCCTTTTTTAACTATTTTACTAGAAATTACAATCCATGCTTGACCATTAATTAAAATTACACCTTTGGGATTTAGATCTGTTTGAGCTAAGACTTTTGCTCCAAGTACAGATTTATAACTACTATCTAACTTATGTTTTCGAGAAGCATAGACAATATATAGGATTAAACTTGTAACTAGAACTATTAGAAATACTAATATGAAAAATACTATTTTCATTTATTTTCTAATTTATTTTCTGAATCTATTAAGCGTTTTAGGGCTAAAGCATCTCTATCTTCAGGGTTAAGTGCTAGAGCTTGTCTTAAGTAATTTCTAGCTTGTACTAACTCGTTTTTCTGGAAATAAATCCGTCCTAATAAAATATGTCCAGCAATTAATTTAGGGTTCCAAAATATGGCTGCTTTAAGTGAAGTGATTGCGCCGTCTATATTTGCACGTCGTTCTTGAAGCCTTCCCATAAGCAAATGAGCATCTGCATTATCTGAGGCTAGCTTAAAAACTTCATTTAAGCTACTAATTGCTTCTTGATCTCGACCAGCAATAAAAAATCCTTGAGCTTTTGCTAGAAGAGTTTCTATTTCTTCAGATCTTTTTGCTAAAGTGGTAGCAGCCTTATCTTTTCCTCTAATAACTCTTAGGTAAGCACTACGGCTAAAATGATCTTTTACTCGTGTTAGATTAGGTATTTTGCCATCTGTTTCCCATTTAGCAAAATCTGGCAGATATTTTTTAGCTTCATCTAAAGCATTTGCAGCTTCTAGTTTTTGATCCATTTTTTCAAGACTTTTTGCAAGTATATAGTAAGCTTGTCCATCTTTAGTTTCACGTCTAACTAATTGATTTAATTGATTAGCGGCTGATGAATATTGCCCTGCTCGCCAAAAGGCATAGCCATAATTAAATAATAGATTATTGTCTCGTGGAGCAGCTTGTAAGGCGAGTCCAAAAAGGCGAATTGCTTCATTAAAGTTATTGTTTCTGACCTCAATAATTGCGGCATTATTAAAAACCTCATAAAGCGGCAAATCATTTGTTAAAATTTTTAGGATTGTTCCAGCCTTTTCATTATCATTAGTTTGAATATAAGCAACAGCTTTGTAAAATTCTGATTCCAGATAAGAAGGATCTTTAAGATCTACTTTTGTCAGCCAGTTAAGAGCATCTTTATAGTTAGCTTCATCATAATAAAGATGCCCTAGTGTAAATACGGCTTGCGAATATTGGCCGCTGTTATTTTGTTGATATTCTGACAAGGCACGAAATAAAAATTTAACTTTGTCATCTCTGTTAGCTGTCAAAAGTGCTTTAACATAGCTTTCAAAGGCACTAGAAGGAATCAATGTTGCTTTGTTAACTAGTTGTTCACGAGAAAAAGCAAAACCTGGGATGCGGTTATAAAGAATTTCCCAAGCCAATTTGCCTTGAATTACTTGAAGATCTGTAATTGTTCCACTAAAAGTATAATCATTTCCTATTGCACGGCCCTCACGTAGGTCAATCATCCTAGATGTGACTGTAAGAGTACGATTTTTTCCTTCCCCAACAATGCTATAAGTTCCTATTACTAAAATATCTGCTCCAGCTTTTTCTCCTATCTTTATAGCACTAGCGCGGGTGAGTATTGCTGTAGGAGCAAGTCCTAAACGCTCATAAGCTAGGTTTCTTTCCTCTACATCTAAAGCAACCAAGCCAGAATTTGTTAATAAATTAGTAATACCTAAAGAAAAACCTTCACCAATCCAGTTATATTCTGTTTTATTAGAAACATTTTCAAAAGGTAGAGTTAAAACAGTCTCATTAGAACTAGCAAAAGAATTAGCAAAAACTAAATTAAATTGAGACAAAACAAAAAAGCTTATAAGCAACTGTAAAACAAAATATAACTTGTTTAACATTTTGATCTCTCCCAAAAGGATTTCTGAGGCAGGCAAACTTTAATTAAAGCGCAAAACAAAAAAGCCGTCCAACAAAGCATTCCTAAGCGATAAAACATTACCTTAAGAAGATGCACAATTAGGACAGCACGTTTATTAAAATAAAATAGGATAAAGTTAGACAAATAAAGTAGAGATTGTTTTGAAAAAATTTAAGCAAGTAATTTAAGAAGAAGTTAAAACGTCTCGGACGGGATTCGAACCCGTGTCGCCGCCGTGAAAGGGCGGTGTCCTGAGCCTGACTAGACGACCGAGACAAATAAAACTTTGTAGAAGTGAGCCGTGGTGGGCTCGAACCACCGACCCTTTGGTTAAAAGCCAAATGCTCTACCGGCTGAGCTAACGGCCCACAAAGCTTTTATTTTCAAAAAGATTTCAAAAACTTTTTCGTTTTGGAAAGCGATATTATTAACTTTGCCTTTTAACAAAGTCAAGCTTTTCTTGGTAAGAAATTCCAGGCTCATCCATAAATAAGCATTTTCCTTTAGTTTGATTTCTCCTAAACATCTTTTTCTCTGACTTGAAGATCATTAAAAAGCTATTGTAATATCTAAGTTTTAGTAAAAACGCTCAAGTAAACTAAAACTAATTTAAGAAATAATTTATATCTAAGCAGGATTATAACTCTTTAAGATTATAAATTTGCTTATGGCATAAAATGATTATAGCTGTTTAAGGCTAATTAAAATGTTAACAAAACCCTACTTTAAACCTAGCTTTTTGCCAAGGAATCCAATTATGTATAAAATACTAGTTTCTTTAGTATTTATTCTTTCCTATAGCTTTTTAGCTTTAGCAATGCCACAAGCAGCAAAGTTAAAAGGTGTAGTACATACATTAGCAACAGATGGGGTTAAAACTCCTTTATCTGGTGCAACTGTAATGCTTTCTGGTGCCGGTATTGTAAAACAGTTAGAAGCTATTTCAGATGAAGAAGGCAGATTTGCTATTTTAGATCTCTCACCTGGCGATTATACTATTTCAGTAGAAACCCCTGGGTTTGAACCTTTTACAAAAACTTATAAACTTTTACCTGGTGCAGTTGGCGATCTGGATGTTGTGCTTAAAATAGCAAGCGTTGGAGTTGATGTAGAAGTAATAGCTAATGATGACAACAAAATAAATACTGACAATACAACTAATGTTGGTGAAGTAAAACAAAAAGAACTCCGCAATGCACCTCTAGCAAATGAACGTTTTCAAGAAGCATTACCCTTACTTCCAGGTGTAATTCGTGGGCCAGACGGCTTGCTAAACATTAAAGGTGCGCGTTCTAGCCAAAGTGGGCTACTTGTTAACAGCACTAATGTAACTGATCCAGTTACAGGAGATTTTGCTATCAGTCTGCCAATTGAAGCAATTGAGTCTGTAGCAGTACTTTCCAGCCCTTATTCAGCCGAATATGGAAAATTTACTGGTGCAGTTACTTCAATTGGAACTCGTTCTGGTGGAGATAAATATAAGTTTTTATTTACCAACTTTTTTCCTCGCCTGCGTCGTCGTAATGACCCTGTTACAGGTGAAAGTAAAATTGTTGGCCTAGAATCTTTTACACCTCGATTTATTATTACAGGCCCTATTATTAAAAAGAAATTAACGTTTTCTCAATCATTAGAATATCGTTTTATCCGTACTCGTATTCCCTCACTACCTAATTTTAGAAATGACACTAAACTAGAAACTTTTGATATATTTACACAAGTTGATTATTCAGTAAATGATCGTAATCATATTACTTTTAACTTTTCATTTTTCCCTCAAAACTTGTCATTTGTTAACCTAAATACTTTTAATGCAATGGATGTTAGCCCTAATTTCCGTCAACGAGGCTTTTTTCTAGCGGTTGCAGAACGTGTAGCATTTGACAATGGTGGATTTTTAGAAGCAATTTTTGGTGCAAAGAGCTTTGATGCTTTTATTTTTCCTCAAGACGGCAAATCAATGTTTGTTTCTCAGGAAAATAATTTTGGTAGTTTCTTTAATCGTCAATCTCGTTTTACAGATCGCTATGACACACAAATAAACTATAGCCTTCCATCTTTTAGGTTTAAGGGTAGTCATGCCTTAAAAGTTGGAGCACTAATTAGTTTTAATAATTACAATGGGCGGGATCAAAATTCTCCAATAAATGTAGTAAAAACTTTTAATAATACTAACGATCCTATGTCTCCTGTAGTTAACACCCCTGTAATAACAAATACTCTCCAGCAAATTAATTTTGTTGGTAGTGGTCAAATTGATAGGGATAATCCAGAGCAAACCCTTTATATTCAAGATAAATATAGTGTTAACTCTAAGTTAATTTTTGATATTGGCCTACGTTATGACCATGATGAAATTGCTGGAGGAGCAAACTTTGCACCTAGGTTTGGATTTCTTTTTGTACCTTTTAGCGATGGTAAAACAGTTTTTCGCGGTGGTGTGGGCCGATTTTATGACAAAGTTGCACTTGGTGTAGGAGCATTTGAACAACTCCAAAGCCGTAGCGTCACTACTTTTGCTAATGATGGTAGTATTATTGATAAAGATCGGCTATTTCGTAATACTTTTGCTAATGAATTACGCATTCCTTACAGTATTTCAACTACATTTGAAGTAGATAGACAATTAGCTAAAGGCGTATTTTTCCGCTTTGGTTATCAACGTCGTGAAGGCCGGGATGAATTTATCGTCAATCCTTCAACTGACCCTGTAAAAGGTTCTTCCCTACTGCTTTCAAATGGTGGACGTTCTCGCTATCAAGAATTTCAATTTACAAGCCGCTATAAAGTTAATCAGGATAATGAGGTTACTGTTTCTTATGTTCGTTCTCGTGCAACAGGTGACTTAAACGACTTTAACACTTATTTTGGTAATTTCCGTAATCCTATAATTCGTGAAAATCAACGCTCTCGACTAGCATTTGACACACCAAACAGATTGCTAGTAACTAGTAGTATTAAGCTTCCTTTTGACTTAATGGCATTTCCTGTTTTAGATTTACGTACTGGATTTCCTTTTTCCCGTATTGATGCAAACCAAGACTTTGTTGGACTACGCAATCGAGATCGTTTTCCTCGTTTTGTTTCCTTGGATATGCAAGTTACTAAAGGAATAAATATTCCTGTTTTAGGTAAAAAATATAAAACTAGGGTTGGAGTAAAAATCTTTAATATCACCAACAATTTTAACCCTAGAGATGTACAAGCAAATATTGATAGTGTTAACTTTGGCACTTTTTATAACAGTGTAAGCAGAACATTTAGAGGAAAATTTGAGTTTGATTTTTAAACTCATAGCTTTTTGGGAGTGCAAAAATCTCCACTCCCAAAAAACCTTCCTAAGGTTTTGCAAGTTTTTCTTTCAAAAGCATTCTTGGCTTAAATTTATCTAAAAAATAAGTTCAAAATCTGCTGAAATTTCGGATATTAGATTTGTACTTTTTTTTTATAAATCCAATAATGTTTGCTTTTATAGCTTAAATAATAAAAATTCATTTTGCTTTAACGTCCAGAGTTGTAGAGTTGTAATGATAGAAGCACTTTATAAACGTAGAGTTGTTCTTTTATTGCTAATCACTTTACTTGCTTTTGTGCTTAGGTTTTATCAACTAGATATAGCAGGTTTAAGTGAGGATGAAACCCATAAAACTGATGCAATAGAAGCTTACAAACAAGGTGATTATACTGCTAATGCAGAACATCCTATGTTGATGAAAGTCCTTGGAGCAGTTTGCATTGCAGCAAATGATCAACTAGGTAATCCTATTGCTACTGAAAGTGCTTTGCGTCTTCCTAATGTAATTTTTGGCTCACTCACTTGTATAATTTTATACTTGTTTTTTTCCAATCTATTTAACTTCCGCATAGGCATTTTAACGGCTCTAATGTGGGCAATAAATATCCATACAATTTTAATAAATCGTGTAGCTAAAGAAGATACGCTAATGGTATTTTTCCTTTGGCTAGCCTACTATTTAGCCAGAAAAGCTAAACAAGCTACCGAGACAGAAAGTTTTGCTAAACTAGGTTATTGGGCTAGCAGTGGAGCAAGCTTTGGTTTAATGCTAGCGTCTAAGTATTTCCCTCATTTCTTTGGCTTAAATTTTCTTTATTATCATTTACTTGGGCCTAATAAATGGAATACAAAAATTAAAGGTAAACACGTTTTACTATTTTTTATTATGATGGGAGTCGTCTTTTTAATTGCTAATCCGGCAGTATTAATGCCTGGTATAATTAAATATATGGCTCAATATTCACGTACTTTAACAGTTACTCATCATGGTTATTATATGATGGGTGAACTTTATCAAACTGATGCAGCAATTCCACTTAGCGGACTACCTATTTACTTCTATTTATTAGCTTTACTAGTTAAAACACCTTTACCAATACTTTTAGCTTTTATACTTGGGCTAATAGTAACTTTTCGTCGCAACAATGAAGAAGGGTATTTTTTCCTAAGATTTATGTTTTTAGTCTGGATAATTCCATACTCAATATTTGGAGCTAAATGGCTACGCTATATTTTGGCTTGTATGCCGCAAGTATGCGCAATTATGGCTATAGGTTTAAGTTTTGGCTACGAACATTTAAAAACTTGGTGTGAAGGAAGATATCCTCAACTTAGTTCTAAAACAAAATTTGTATTAACTAGCTTAGTATCAATAGTTTTTCTTGTTATACCAACATTAATAGTAATTAATGCTGCTCCGTTTTACTCACTTTATCTAAACCCATTAGCAGGTAAAGATAAGGTAGGCTATTACTTCCCACATGATGAGTTTTATGACTTAGGACTACGTGAGGCAATAAATTATGTAGCTAAAGAAGCTGAACCCAATTCAATTATTGCAAGTGAAGCACCAGGAGTAATTAACTATTATTGTAAAGCATTTGGCCGCCTTGATATTAAGTCAGAAACAATGTCGGATCCTAAATTTCAATTTTCTGACACTCAAACTACTTATGTAATGTTTCAAGATGGAAGACGTTATTTTGAGAATGAAAAGCTCTTAAACTTTATTGAAGCTAACTATGCGCCTATAAAAGAAATAAAAGCTTTAGGTGCTGTGGCTGTAAAAATCTATAAAATCAATAACTTAAATGTTACTGATCTTAATCAAAATTTAACTGAAAACCCATCGTTTAATAAGCAATGAAAAAGCAATTAATTGTAAATGCTGATGATTATGGTCAAGCCAAAGGGATTAATATTGGAATTATTGAGGCTCACCTAAAAGGAATTGTTACAAGTACAACCATTATGGCTGCTGGTCGAGCATTATCAGACGGATTTTCTCGTCTAAAAGACGCTCCAAAGCTTAGTTTAGGCTGTCATTTAGTGTTAATTGGTGAAGAACCAATAGCAAAAGCATCACAGATTCGATCATTATTAGACAGTAAGGGAAAGTTACCTCGTACTTTAACGGATTTTATTTGGCTAATGACAGTCCGACAAGTCAAGTATGCTGAGATAGTTACAGAACTTAAAGCACAGCTTGATTATCTGCTTTCTAAAGGTTTAACAATTTCTCATTGTGATTCACACAAACATTCACATGCACATCCAAAAGTTTTAGACGCAGTAATTCAAGTAGCAGAAGAATATAAAATTCGCTATATCCGTAAACCTTTTGAACAGTGCAACATTAAGCAATTGCGCCAAGTTTATAATGAATCGCCTAAGTTAGACATAGGGAAAAAATATTTACTTACCAGAATGTTAGATTATTATAAATGGAATTTTCATAAACAAATTCGTAGCAGCAAACTCTGTTATCCTGATCATTTTCAAGGTTTTATTGCTACAGGATGTTTAACTCCATCATTAATTAGCAAGATACTATCACAGGTAAAAGAAGGTTTAAGTGAATTAATGTGTCATCCGGCTGTTTTAGATGAAGAGTTAAAAACAACTGTAACAAGGTTAAAACATTCTCGTGAACAAGAACTAGCAGCCGTAACTTCTGAGCAAGCTTTTGCTGCATTAAAAGCCCAGTCTATAGAATTAACATCTTTTCGCGAACTATCAAAACAAGCTTTATAAGCAAATAGCTTATTTTCGTCTCGAAAACTTAAATAGCCAAAGACTTGGCATAACTTTAGCGTAAGGCTAACCCCTTATGTATTAGGAGCAGAGATTTTATGAGTCAGAGTGCAAGCAAATCTATTTTTAGCACATCCAAACAGGATGATAACTTAATTACTTATTCTGTAGTAGTCCCATTTCATAATGAAGAAGACAGTATTCCTGAACTTTATAAACGTATTGTAGAAGTGATGGAAGGACGTTATGAACCATTTGAAATGGTTTTTATAGATGATGATAGTCGGGACGCTACTTATAGATTGCTTAAAGACTTGGCATCTTGTGATAAGCGAGTTTCAGTAATTAAATTAAAGCGCAATTACGGTCAAACTCCTGCCTTAGCAGCAGGTTTTCATTATGCTGAAGGTGAAATAATTATCTCTATGGATGGCGATTTACAGCATGACCCGGCTGATATTCCTGATTTAGTAGAAAAACTACATGAAGGCTATGATCTTGTGTCTGGTTGGAGAAAAAAGCGAATAGATAATTTAATTCTTCGCCGTATTCCATCACGTATTGCTAATTTAATGATGGAAAAACTCTCTGGTGTAAAGTTGCATGACTTTGGCACTACATTTAAGGTTTACCGCAAAGAAACAATCAAACGAGTAAAACTTTATGGTGAATTGCATCGCTTTATTCCTGCTCTAGCGTCTTGGAATGGAGCGCGAATTGTTGAAGTCCCTATTAAAAATATTGACCGGGAAAATGGAAAATCTCATTATGGCATTTCTCGGACATTTAGAGTAATGTTTGATTTGCTTACGGTTCGTTTCTTACTTAAATATGTTACTCGTCCGCTACATTTCTTTGGGCCAATAGGCTTAATAGGTATGGTTGGAGGAGGATTTTTAAGCTTTTTTCTACTTTTTAAGAAAATCTTTTTTGCAACAGACCTTTTTATTGAACACGGCCCATTAATGATTTTGGCTATGATGCTGTTTTTAACAGGTGTTCAACTAGTTTCTACAGGTTTGATTGCTGAACTACTGGCTAGAACTTACTTTGAGTCACAAAATCAAACAATTTATACAGTTGATAAAGTTATTCGCGGTAAAAGACTACCTGTTGTTGATATAGAAGAACGCGCTTAAGAGGTTCTAACTAAACGTGACAGCTAAACGCGCAATTAAACTACTCTTAACTTTAGCAATACTAGCATTATTATTTACTCAAATTAACATTCAAACTCTAGTTGCTGCTTTTGCAAAGGTAAAACTAGAGTGGATGTTACTAGCAGCTTTTTTAAGTATGTTAATGTTGCTAATTCGTTGGTTTAATTGGCATTTGCTAGTAAAAAAAGGTTTAGGAGAAGCTAACTATCAACAAACATTTGCCTCACTTTTAGGTGGAATGTCTTTTGCGCTAGTAACCCCGGCTAGAGTAGGAGATTTAAGCCGTGTAGCGTTTCTTAAAAACGGACAACGTGCCGAGGCTAGCGGACTAGTTTTAATTGATCGCTTTTTAGATCTTTCAGTAGTTCTATTTTTTGGCACAATCGGAATAACCGTTTTTTTTGGTACAAATACTTTACCATTATTGCTAATTGCTAATATTTTCTTATTAATTGGAATTTTTAAGTTAGATTTTTTTACAACTAGGTGCAAAATTAATTCCACTAAAAAAACTCCAAGAAATCACTAGTGCTGCATCTATTGGGCTAAAACGCCTTACTCTAACCGCACTTGCAATTAATCTTTCTCTAACAATCCTACTTAATTTATTAGATGTAATTTCTCTATATGTTCTAGTTCGCGCTTTAGGTGTAGATAATCTAAAAGCTGTCGTTTTTGTTTATCCTCTAGTAATGTTAACTAATCTAATTCCTATTACAATTAGTGGTTTACGAGTACGTGAAAGCACGTCAGTAGCATTATTTGCTTTATTTACTATTGCTAAAGAAGTAGCTTTTAATGCAACATTTCTAGCCTACATAATCAATTCTTTGGTGCCTGCTTTAGTTGGGCTATATTTCTTCCGTGAGCTAAACAGAGAAAACAAAGAAGTTACCATAAATTCTTAAATAGTAATTATCTTAAATTCCTCTGGCTGCTATACTTTCTAAAAATATATTAAATAAAATCTAAGGTTAAATAATGTCAGCAAAACTAAAACCTTTTTACACTTTAGAAGAATATTTTCAATTAGTTAAGACTTCAGAAGAAAAGTATGAATATTGGAATGGGCAAATTTTTTTGATGTTTGGCGGAAGTCAAAATCATACTTTAATAGCAGACAACCTTTTAACCAGTTTGAAAATTCAGTTACAAAACCACCCTTGCCGTGCAATGAGTGGGGAAGTTGCCATCAAAGTACCTCTAGCACCTCCTTTTCGTTATGCTGATCTTTTAGTTGCTTGTGGAAACTTAGAGTTTGAGACTATTGGCGGAATTGCAACTTTGGTAAATCCATTATTAATAGCAGAAGTTCTTTCCCCAACTAGCCAGTTTTATGATAAAGGTGCTAAGTTTACATTATATCAATCAATTGAAAGCTTTAGAGAATATCTATTAGTTGAACAAAGTAATGCTAGCATTATTCATTATGTTAAATCTGAAGATAATACTTGGCAATCAAGTCAAATTAATGGACTAGAAAGCTCTATTTACCTTTCTTCAATTGACTTTACTTTAGCTTTACGTGAAATTTATCAAGATATTATTTTTAACTAATATCTGCTAGTTAATTTTATTGAAGATAGTTCATTAAGATAAATCTGATAATCACAAATAAAAGTGTTAGATTTTAGCTAAGCTTTATTTTTTCCATAAGCTAAATACAGCGTAAACAAAGTTTTCTGATGTTTTTATTTCTTAAAGCCCCAACGGGGCGAAAGATATGTAGCATAGGGTTGAAACCCTACGTATGATTTAACATAACCTGATTAAAATATATGACAGGAATTTTATGGACTCTTTATTAGGGAGCTTAAAAGACAGAACTTACTGTTTATTACCTATCTTTTATTTTAATTGTGAATAAAAATTTTTTAATAAAGTTAGCCCTGCTTGTTGGCTTTTCTCTGGGTGAAATTGCACGCCAACAACATTACCCCGCCCAGCAATAGCACAAAAGTTTACTCCATAATCAGTTAGCCCAATTACATCACTATTTACACTAGGCTCAACATAAAAAGAATGTACAAAATAAAAAAAACTATTATTAGCAATATTAAATAAAATTGGGTGATCTTGATGTTTATGTACTTGATTCCAACCAACATGCGGCACATGCAAATCATTTTTTGGAAAGCGAACTACTCGCCCAGGCAATAAACCTAATCCTTTATGTAGTCCAAACTCTTCACTTTCTTCAAATAATAGTTGATAGCCTAGACAAACACCTAAAATAGGTTTACCCATCTTAGCAGCACTTAAAATTATTTGGTCAAATTCCTTTGCTCGCAAACAATCCATTGCTTCACCAAATGCACCAACACCAGGTAGAACTAGTGCTTTAGCCTGCATCAACAAATCTTTATTGCTAGCTATTTCTGTCTCAACACCAACAGCAGCAAAAGCTTTTTCTACACTACGTAAATTTCCTGCGCCATAGTCTATTATTGTGATCATCAGTTATTCCTAGTTTGTTAGTGAAATAGGTAGTTTAAGTTACAAGTGAGTAGGATAAAAATTAAGTTGGCAGGAAATACAAAAAAGGCTAGCCCATTAAATCAAGCTAGCCTTTCTCACTTTTTTTAAGCGCTTTTATGCCGTAGCAACCCCCCGTTTACCAGACAAGAAAGCTTCCTCAGATATACCCATAAAACTTAAGGCCTCATTTGCAACACTAACTACAACCGTTTGATTATCTTTGACCTTACCGCGCAAGAGATCACGCCCTAAAGGTGTTTCAATTTCTCGTTGAATGGCTCGTTTCAAAGGTCTAGCACCATAGCTAGCTTCATAGCCACTTTTTACCAAAAATTCCTTTGCTTCATCTGTCATTGCAAGTTTGATATTTCTTTCATCAAGCCGTTTTTGAAGACGTGCAATTTGAATATCAACTATTTGTTTTAAGTGTTCAACGCCTAAAGCATGGAAAACAACTATTTCATCAACACGGTTTAGAAATTCTGGCTTAAATGCTCCACGCATTGCACTTAAAACACCGCGTTTCATTTTTTCATAAGCTGCTTCATCATTACCCTTGCTGCTATAGTCTAAAATTAGCTGGCTACCTATGTTAGATGTCATAATTATTACAGTGTGCTTAAAGTCAACCATACGACCTTGACCATCAGTTAAACGTCCGTCATCAAGTATTTGCAATAGCACATTAAAAACATCTGGATGAGCCTTTTCAATTTCATCAAATAAAATCACTGAGTAAGGCTTACGTCTAACGGATTCCGTCAACTGGCCCCCTTCATCATAACCAACATAACCAGGAGGTGCGCCAATTAAGCGGGAAACGGAATGTTTTTCCATATATTCGCTCATGTCCAGCCGAACCATTGCTTGCTCATCATCAAAAAGAAACTCTGCTAGTGCGCGAGCAAGTTCGGTTTTCCCTACACCAGTTGGGCCAAGGAAAATAAATGAGCCTATTGGACGATTTGGATCTTTTAGCCCAGATCGAGCGCGGACAATTGCATCTGACACAGCTTGAACCGCCTCATCTTGACCAACTACACGATGATGCAAACATTCATCAAGGTTAAGTAACTTATCGATTTCACCTTGTAATAATTTGCTAACAGGAATATGTGTCCAACGACTTACAATTGCTGCAATGTCTTCTTCGTCCACTTCTTCCTTAATCATCCGGTTAACACCTTGCTTCTTAAATAAATGCTCTTCTTCTGTCTTAAGCTTATTTTCTAGCGTAGCAAGCTTACCATAGCGAAGTTCTGCTGCTCGATTTAAGTCATAATCTCGCTCGGCTCGTTCAATATCCATTTTGGTTTGCTCAATTTCTTCTCTTAGTTTGCGAAGTCTTAACACAGCTTGCTTTTCAACTTGCCATTGAGCTTTTAAGGAATCAGATTGAGCGCGAAGATCTGCCAATTCTTTTTCTAATTTTTGTAACCTATCTTTTGATGGGTTATCAGTCTCTCGTTTTAGACCTTCTTTTTCAATTTCTAATTGCATTCCACGGCGCAAGATTTCGTCTAATTCTTGAGGCATTGAATCAATTTCGGTTCTTAAACGTGCTGCGGCCTCATCTACTAAGTCAATTGCTTTGTCGGGCAAAAATCGGTCTGAAATATAGCGTTGTGAAAGTACAGCAGCCGAAACTAAAGCAGAATCCTTAATTCTAGTTCCATGATGGACTTCATAGCGTTCTTTTAAGCCTCGAAGTATAGAGATAGTGTCTTCTACTGTAGGTTCATTAACTAGCACTGGTTGAAAACGTCGTTCAAGTGCTGCATCCTTTTCAACATATTTACGATATTCATCTAAGGTAGTAGCACCAATACAATGTAGTTCACCACGTGCTAGCATTGGTTTTAATAAATTGCCTGCGTCCATCGCGCCTTCTGTTTTTCCTGCACCTACAATTGTGTGGAGTTCATCAATAAAAAGAATGATTTTCCCCTGAGATTCTGAAACTTCCGTTAAAACCGCCTTTAAGCGTTCTTCAAACTCACCTCGATATTTAGCACCAGCAATTAAAGCACCCATATCTAGGGCAACAATTAGTTTATCTTTTAAGCCTTCTGGCACATCACCGCGAATAATTCTTGTTGCTAAACCTTCTACAATAGCGGTTTTACCTACGCCTGGCTCACCAATTAAGACAGGATTATTTTTAGTACGCCTGGACAGGACTTGAATAACTCGACGGATCTCATCATCTCGCCCAATTACTGGGTCAATTTTGCCTTGACGAGCTAGTTTTGTAAGATCTCGTCCATATTTTTCTAATGATTGATAGGTTTCTTCTGGATTTTGAGATGTCACCCGTTGTTTACCACGTACTTCTTGCAAAGTTTTCATTAAACGGTCTTCACTTAAACCCATTTCATGGAGTAACTTGCCTGCTGGATGTCGTTTTCCTTCTTTAACAATTGCTAAAAGAAAATGTTCTACGGAAATATACTCATCCTTAAGTCTTTTAGCTTCATCCTCAGCTACAACAAAAACTTTATTTAATCGCTGAGTAATATACATTTGCTCTAAGCTAACGCTACCACCACTTACTTTTGGCAACTTGTCAACTTCTTTTGCGAGGTGGTTACGAACAATGTCTGATGCAATTCCTGCTTTTTCTAAAATAGCTGGAGCAAGACCGTTTTCTTGTTCTAAAAGAGCTAAGAGCAAATGCTCAACATCAACTTCTGGATTGGCATTTTTGGTTGCAATTGTGCGAGCAGCCAAAATAGCTGCTTGTGCTTTTTGTGTCATTTTATTTATATCCATAACATCACCTCACTCATAGGGTTAATCTAAGGATTAACCCTATGTTTGTTAAACTTTATTAAACTATTTTTACTTCAATCTGACGTGGTTTTGCTTCTACTCTTTTAGGTACACTTACTTTTAAGATACCTTCTTTATAACTAGCTGAAACTTTTCCTAAATCAAATGTGCTAGGTACAGTAAAACTACGCTCAAATGTCCCTTGAGGGCGTTCTTGACGATGAAGTTTATATTTGGGTTGATCAACAAATTTGCGTTCACCTGTTAATGTTAAAATATTGTTTTCTGCACTAAGCTTAAAGTCTGCTTCACTCATACCAGGCAATTGACTTTCTAAGACTAATTCATCTTTTGTCTCATAAATATCAACTACTGGCGACCATTCTTCTGTTGTACTGTTATTAGTGCGTGTTGGTATACCAAAAAATTCTTGGTAAAACTTTTGCAGTTGCCCTAAATCGCTCATTGCTCTATAAGGATTGGTAAATGATTTATTATTTTTCATAATCTTGCCTCCAAAATTAATTTCCTTTATTTAAGATTTTTACTAACTAATTTACTTTTACGGTAATTTGTCTTGGTTTATGTACTTCTTGTTTTGGTAACGTAATAGTTAACAACCCGTTTTTTAGTTCAGCACCTATCTTTTCTATATCTATATCTAATGGAAGTGAAAACGAGCGTTGAAAACGTCCAGAAAAGCTTTCTGTACGGTGATAGCGCACATTAGGTAACTCTTCGTGTACCTTCTCACCAGAAACCGTTAAAGTGCGGTTTTCATAGCGGATTTGAACATTTTCTGAGCGAAAGCCTGGCAAATCTGCAATTAGATATAGATTGTTGTCATCTTCACAAATATCTATTGCTGGCCCGTGACCTGCAAAACCTAAGTCCTCAGCACTTACAGAAAAAGCGGCTGGGTTAAATAAAGAATTTAATTGTTTTTCTAAGTTAGCAAGACTTTTTGCAGCTACTGGTTTGGTCATAATTACCTCCAAAAATTTTTATCGATGATTAAGTATTAATTTAACTTGATTGTGTTTGCATCATAAAAGTTGAGTGTTAACTTGTCAAGCATATTTTTCCAGGAAATTTTTAGAAATTTTCCTTGGACAAATTAAAATGCTTTCTGTAAGATTCATTCAGTCACGCAAAATACTTGATAATTAAACACTCAACTTCTTTAACAAACTTCCGGCGGTGATGGCACACCAATAGAAGGACAAACAGCACTAACTAAAGAAGAGATAGTGTTCAGGAGGTTAAAACTATGAATTTGTCTACTACTCAATACCCAATAATTTCTTTAAAAAATACAGTAGTATTTCCCTATATGGTGTTGCCACTTTCTGTTGGACGAACTCGCTCACTAGCTGCGGCTGAAGCGGCTACTAATACAGAAGAAAAGCTAGTTGTTTTGGTGACACAAAAGGAGGTGGCAACTGAAGAACCAAGCCAAAATGATCTATATAATATTGGCACATTAGCAGTAATTAAACGCTCAATTCGTATGAATGAAAATAATCTACAATTAATTGTTCAAGGAATTGGGCGAGTAAAAATAAATAGTGTTGATATAACAGATAATAACTATTTATTAGGTACAGTTGAGCCATTAGCCGACTTAAAAGAGTCTTCAACAGAAACTGAAGCCCTACACCGTGCAATTAATGATTTAGTAGGAAAATCTTTATCAATGTTGCAAAACGTACCAGAAGATCTAACATCCATCGTAGTTTCAACCGAAGACCCTGTAAAATTAAGCTATATGTTAGCAACTCTATTTCATATGGAAATAGACAAGGAACAAAAGCTCTTAGAAGCTAACACTAAACTAGATTTGCTTAAAACAATGCATGAGTATTTAACACATGAAGTGCAAGTCTTAGAATTACGTCAAAAAATTCAAGGTGATGCTCAAGCAGAAATCCATAAAGCACAACGCGAATATGTGCTTAGACAGCAATTAAAACAAATTCAAAAAGAATTAGGAGAAGAAGATCCAGAAAAAGCAGAACTAGAAATGCTCCGTCAAAAAATTGATGAAGCTAATCTGCCAGCAGAAGTTCTAAAAGAAGTTAATCGTGAAATGAAACGTTTAGAAAAACTTCCACCTGCTGCACCAGATCATCAAGTAATCCGCACTTATTTAGATGTAGTGTTAGAACTTCCTTGGCATAAAGCCACAACGGATAATTTAGACTTAAAACATGCTCGTGAAGTGTTGGCAGAAGATCACTATGGGTTAAATGATATTAAAGACCGTATTATTGAGCATTTAGCAGTGTTAAAGCTTGCCTTTTGATCTTTCCAAAGTGTTTTTTATCTGTACAGCCAATAGTTTAGAAACTATTCCTGGGCCACTTTTAGACCGCATGGAAGTAATTTCTCTATCTGGCTACACAGAACAAGAAAAACTAGAAATTTCTAAACGCTATCTCTTACCAAGACAACTAAAAGAAACTGGCTTAACAGATGCTCAAATTCAAATAGATGAAAAAACTATTAGCGAGCTAATTAGTTCTTATACTCGTGAAGCTGGAGTACGCCAACTAGAGCGCACCTTAGGACAGTTAGCCAGAAAAGTAGCTGTAAAAATTGCTCTAAGTGAAGTAGCTGAAATGAAAATTGAACCTTCAATGCTAGATGATCTACTTGGGCCAGATAAGTTTTTACCCGAAGAAATGCGAACAGAATTACAGCCAGGTGTAGCAACCGGCCTAGCTTGGACACCTGTAGGAGGCGATGTTCTTTATATTGAAGCAACACTTCTACCAGGAGGCAAAGACCTAACTCTAACTGGTCAACTTGGCGATGTAATGAAAGAATCCGCACGGGCAGCAATGAGTTATCTTTGGGCAAATTCTCATCGCTTTGGTATAGATCGAGAGGTCTTTAAGAATGCTGGACTACATTTGCATGTGCCTGCTGGAGCAGTTCCAAAAGATGGCCCATCAGCCGGTATTACAATGACCACCGCGCTTGCTTCGCTTTACTTAAATAAAGCTATGCGTGCCGATACTGCAATGACTGGTGAAATTACACTTTCCGGACTAGTTTTACCAATAGGTGGGCTTAAAGAAAAAGTCTTAGCAGCACGTCGGGCCGGTATTCGTCGAATCATTATGCCTAAAGCTAATGAAAAAGACCTGGTTAAATTACCAGTTGAAGTAAAACAAGAAATGGAATTTATACCTGTAAAAACCATTGAGCAAGTGCTAAACAATGCAATAGAAGGCTTTGATGCTAGTGCTTATGTAATACCTAGTATCGTTGCATCAGCAGCTTAATTTTTTAGGAAACGTTTTCTAGTAGCTATAACCTCTAACCTCATTTGTTAGGCAATTTCAAGGATGGGAAGTTTATTTCCCATCCTATTTATTTTTAGAAAGTTATTTCTTCTTTGCATTTTTTAGTATTTCTATGATTTCATTTTGGTTAGTTTCTTGAGCAACATCCAAGGCTGTTTTTGCTTCTCTATTTTTAAGATCTGTATTGGCTCCTAGAGAAATTAGTTCTTCAATAACCTGTTTCCTATTATTACTTAAAGGCTGTTTTACCAAATATATTAAAAGAGAATCTCCTTGATCATTTGGTAAATCTAATAGTAATCCCTTGCGTGTTTTTGCTAATAAACGTACCATTTCTAAATTACCGCTTTGCGCTGCAATAAATAGTAAGTTTTTTCCAGTAGAACTTTTAGTCCTTACATCAACATATTTTGGTTGTTCCAACAACCACCTTACAGTTTCAACTTTACCCATATATACAGCCTCTACTACTAAGCGATTAGTATCAGGAACATAGTTAGGCTGCACATATGATATTCCATGCCAAATACTTATAACATCAGGTATGAAATGAGATTCATAAAAAAATGAATCATTTATGGATATTAACCACATTGCAATCATTAAACCTATTAGCAACTTAAATTCCTTGATGTTAGACCAGATTGCAAAAAAATGTTGAGTGAACAAAGATCTTGAAAATCTATTTCGTGATTGTCTATCTTTAGATATATTTTCTAGTATTTTGTTAGGCTCTAACTTAATTTCTAAGTATAGATTAGATAAAGTAATAGCAATTACTATATAGTTTAAAAAAAGATAAAATGTGATAAGTAAAGACATAAGAACTGCAAAACCTATGCTTACCATTTCCAACACTCCTGGGGAAAACTCTCCTTTTGCTCCCATCGTAATATTGGCTGTTGCTGGAAGAACAACTACAAAATAGATACCACCAACCAAAAATGCTTGGAGCCAAAACCCTATTTGGCGAGATCTAAGCGATCTAACAAAAGAAAACAATAGTTTAACAACTGACTGAGAACTTTCTAAAGCACTATATCTAGTCTTCTCCTCAAACAAAATACTTGCAACCTTAAACGAATGCCCTCGCCAAGGCTTTTTCCAAGATAGATTAAACTTAAAGGTTGTTAAAACATTTGATGGTATAAATTTTAGAACAAACATAGCAACAGACAAAATTTGGGCAACTACTATTTCAGGAAAATGTCCTAATAGTGTTTTTACTATAAATTTAAGTTTAATTGAGCTATTTGGATTACTATGAAGTTGCTCAATCATAATTAAGCAAGTCCCAAAAATAATCTGTCCCCAAAGAAGAAATACTACTGTTAGTGTATAAGGTTGAGATAAGAAATCAAAAACACTTTCTGCCAAAGAAACAGATAATGTCTTATCTGCTAACTGATGAAGGTTAACAAGAAAAATTACATAAAAAAACAGATAAGGAATTAAAAAAGGAAGCGAAACAATACTTAATGGAACAATAAACTTGAAATAGTGAGTATAAAAAAATTCTTTCGATTCTAATAATGCAAGGTCAACGCCTTTTGCACACAAACGAAGTACCTTAGCTATAAGTAAAGAGCTTTTTGGCCTATCTTCTGGCTTTTTAGACAATGTGGACATTACTAATTCTGTAACATCTTTGGGAAGCTCTTTTCTTTTTTCTCTCAAATTAACTGGTTGTTCCTTTTTATGTTTTTCAATAAGCTGGTACGTGTTACCAGAAAAAGGAGTCTCCCCAGCAAGCATTTGATAAATGATAATACCTAAACTATAAATATCAGATCGAGCATCAAGTTCAGTACCAGCACACTGTTCAGGAGACATATAAAGAGGAGTACCTATTATAATCCCAACTCTAGTTAACCATTCAGGAACGGTCTTAGGATCTATATCTCCAACAGTAACAACTTTATTTATCTTTAATGTCTTAACTTCATTGTTACTACTTCTATTAACTAGTACTTTTGTATATGCTTCTTCATCTACAAAAAATTTAGTTATTTGTTGATTCGGGAGTTGAGCTATTGTTTCTACTTGTGTATTTAGTGGATTAGTAGGTAAATTAGTGGATTTGCCTATGAGCTTACTAACAGGGCTAGGATTTAGAGTATTATCTCTTAGCCTAGCTAATCCAAAATCTAATATTTTTACATTGTAACCATCTCTACCATTAGGTTGTAACCAAATATTATCAGGCTTAAGATCTCGATGAATGATTCCTTGTTTATGAGCTTCATTTAGTGCTAAACATATTTGTTCTACTATGTCTACTACTAAATATAATGGTAATTTGCCTCTACTTTTTAGAAAATCTCCTAGATTATAGCCATCTAAAAATTCCATAACTAAATAGGCCATATTATCTAAATCAAGCTGAGTGAATCCAAAATCAGTAATATTTACTATATTTGGGTGCTGTAACTTTCCTGTAGCTTTTGCTTCAACTCTGAAACGTTCTATAAACTCAAGGTTAGCCATAAATTGAGGCATTATTACTTTTACTGCTACAGGTCGGTTAGTTCCAAGATGGGTAGCTTTATAAACTGCGCCCATTCCACCTTGGCCTAATTGCTTTTCAATTAAATATTTACCATCTAAAGTTTTTCCAATTAAGCTTTTCATAAGTAATAAATCCTGTTCTAAATTCAATTGGTTTAAGGTTTCTATTTCAGATGGGTTATTTGATTGTTCAAATAAGTCTACTAATGGAGATGAAAGAAAAGAATCAGCTTGGCTATTAAGTGCTAATATTTCCAACACTTCAGCTTTAAGAACAGAATCATCCCCACAAGTTTGTAAAAGAATTTTCTCTATTTCTGCCGGCTCATTGTGCAGTATCTTATCCAAAATTCCTTTTACTTTTTGCCATCTTTCAGGTGTCATATTACTTATTGCGGATAATTTAGAAAAATTTTATCAAAAATCGGGAAAACTTTTTATGTTAAGACTCTTTTTTACTTAAATAGTGAAGTAAGTAGAGTTTAGCAAGTTTCCATTCACGGCTTACGGTGGCCGTAGAGATGTTAAGAACTTCTGCAATTTCTTCAATTTTTAAGCCACTAAAATATCTTAATTCAACAATACGGCTTTGTTGAATGTCAACAATAGCTAAAGCGGATAAGGCATCATCTAAAGCTAATAAGTCTAGATCAGGATCTTTACTAGTTAACCTATCAATAGCAGAAAGAGAAAGTTTATATCTAGCTCCTTCTCTTTTAGCAGCAATGTATTTTCTAGCATGATCAACTAAAATATTACGCATTAACTTTGCTGCTACTACTAAAAAATGTATTCTATTTTCCCAGTCTATTTGTTGACATTCAAGAAGTCTAATATACGCTTCATTTACTAAAACAGTGGCTTGTAAGCTATGGTTAGGGAGTTCTTTGGATAAATATTTTTTTGCTAGTAAATGTAAATCATTATAAATTAATGGTATTACTTCATCTAATGCTTCTTTTTTACCGTTTTTCCATTCTGTTAGCAAAAGGCTGATATTGTTAAGCTTAGACATAATTTACCAATACACTACTAACTTTTACTTAATATTCAAGTTTTTGAAGAATAGAGTAATTTATTGAAAATAAGTAAATTAGTAAAATCAAAGGGTATAAAAACCAATAAAAATAACGTTTTTTGCTGCCTACTAGTTATTTATACGCTACTTTATATTGTGGTGTCAAACGCTACGATTGACAAAGGCAGGGTGACTTCTTGCTTGCTGTAAAGCAAAGGAGGCAGTAAATACTATTAAGTCTTTTGCAAAAAAACTATTAGAACTTTTAAACTAAATTTTCTATTTCTTCAAATAAGGACAATTACAGTCTTCTTGGGTGACGACTTGATCAAATAATTTTTGTTGATCAGTGGAAAGTAACCCTTTCATTTTTGACCGGCCTTTTTCACGCAAAACGCTGTAACGTGGGCTGGTTTCAGCACATAAAATTTTATAGTCTTTACTCATATCACTTAGGATTATCTGCATATCTCTAACTTGCTCAGGGGATAGATTTAATTCTCTTTTTAAGTTATTTAAGTAATCAACTGTGTCTATTTTATTATTTTTGTTTGCAACACTTTTTGCTTGTGAGCGGTAGAGGCTATCTAAGGCTCCGCCTGTAATTATGCCTAGGCAAAATACTACTATCAAGACTGCTGTAGCTTTTAACCAAACTCTATTTTGACTATTCATTTTCTATCTTCTCCGATGGTTGTTCTTGAAAAACTATTGAAAGAACATCATTGTTTGAAACAGAACATTCAGATTTTGTTGAAATATTACAAACCGTTACAGGAGCAGAAATAAGCTCTGTAGCTAGAAAATCATCTGAAGTATCATTGACGGGTGGTACTGGCAAATCATTTAGCCAAAAAGCTGTTAGTGAAAATAAAGCTATACAAAATAGTGCTGGAACTGCATATCTAGCTAAAAATAAAATAGCAAATCCATTATTTAAGTTTTCAGTTTGGCCCTTTGCTTTAATATTTGCTTGTATTTTTGAATATAAAAATGGTGAATTGGCTAATTTATTAAGCTCTTCATCTGTAAGTGTTGAAGCCTTAAGAAGCTGTTTGCCTAATTCGTCTAATTTTTCGTCTGATGCTTTATATTTTTCCAAAACATTTATTTTTCCTAACTTAATAAAAAAAGTTTTAGAGAAATTTATTTAATAGTCCGCGTAATTCTATTCGCGCACGATGAGCGCGAACTTTTACTTTTGAAACTGACCAGCCTGTTAGTTCAGCAATTTCATTTACTGAAAGTTCTTCTACATCAAGTAAAGTTAGCACTAAACGATCTTCTGCACTAAGTTGTGAAAGTAATTTATTGGCTAAGTCTCGAACAATAACTTGATGCTCTGTGCTAGCTGTTTTGTTATCAATCAATTTTTCTTTTAGCCAAGTTTGTTCATTTTCTGTTACTTCGCTTATAGAATGTTCTGGTCTACGACGGCTTTTTCTTAGCTCATCATAACAAAAATTAATTGCCACACTAGCTAACCAATTAGTAAAAGTTTTACCTGGCTGAGGCGAAAAATAGCTTAAAGTAAAGTACAGCTTGGTAAAAACCTCTTGTACTATTTCTTCTACTCTTTCAGGACGATGAAAAAACTTGCCAACAGTTCTACTAACCCAAAACCGATGACGCTCAAAAAGATGCTTAAAAGCTTCATCATCACCATTACTAGCACTGACAACTAAAGATTCATCTGTTAGTTGTGTAGCACTTGGCTTTGTATCTGTAGTTGTAAGAATTGCCTCTTGTGCGGCTTTTTTCATCAGCCTGCCTAGCCATAAACTTAAACTTTTAATAAAATTATACTTAACTAATGGGAACGTTTTATAAACTATTTTGGTTACATTGCAAAGAACTAAGCCATAAAAAATTGGGAACACAACTTTTATTTGTGTTCCCAATTTTAGGAAAAATGCTAAAAATAGATTACTAAGTGAGTTCTATATAAACCGCTGCTGGTACTTTTGTTTTGATTGTCTCAGCATTTGCAAGCGAAGCAAATTTTTCTTGTCCAACTATAGTAGTAAATCCATTATTTGGCAGACTTAGGTTAAATTTACCATTAACTACAGGTTCTAAAGTGCTGTCTGGATCTGATACTCTAGCAATCCATTGTTTAGTTTCCTGACGCATTCGCGCCCATTCTGCTGAAGCTTTTTGTTGTTCTGTTACTAATTCATTTTGTAAATCAGCTACAGAATTTTCTGCACTTTCAGCATTTAATTTGCTATCTGCGGCTTGCCAAACACGTCGCATATAATCACGAGTGCCTTCTAGCCTTTTCATTGAGTGAAATTCTCCTACAAAACCACGTTCAACATTATTTAAGAAACCAAATTCTTGTGATTGAAAAGCTTCGGTTAAGCTTGTCCAGTTGTCTTTTTCTGCATCATTATTTGCTGTACTTAAAAGTTCTTGCCAACGCCAGGAAGTACCTGTATAAGGCATTGCTCCAGTATATTGACAAATATGTATTGCTGTATCTGTATTTATTCCAGCACGTACAGCTAATATTTGAGCAGCAGTTTCTATTAACCTTTGCTCAACTTCTTTGGTAAGAACAACAGACGACTGTTCTTTACCTAATTGTTCAAGATATGGCAGAGTTAAGTTAATTTCTTGGTCTGTTAAGTGTGGGTACATTTTTCTTAACTGTGCTTCTCTAGCTTCTGCCGACTCAGCACGAATAACTTTATGTAAATCATTGCTATAGTCTAAACGTAGAGTTTCCATATTATCTTTACTAACTTCTTTTCCATTAGCTCTAGCATATGCAGCACTTAAGAAATCTAGTTGTAAAGAACTATCAAAAATTCCTGGATTAGGTATAAATCTTACAATGCCTGAATTTAGAGCCGGGCCTAGCAAATAGAGAAAGTAAATTAGTTTGTAAGTATCTATCTTAAATAATTCTGGATTATGAATAGGATTAAGTTTATTTACTGCACAATGTGGGTTATAAAGGGGTGCAATAAATAGCATTTCATCTACATAAAGACCCATTCTCGCCATATTATGTCCAGTAAGTTGTGGATCCATATCACCAACATAAAAAGCCCTAAGTTTATCATCTTTTGGTAATAAACTAAGTATATTTGTGTTAGCTGGATATAATTCCGCAATCACACGGTAAAGATTGGAAATTTGTTCAGCAGAAATATTACGTTTAACATCCTTCCATCTAAAGCCTCGTTTTAGGCCAAAGATATCAGCCACAGCATAAAGTAAAACTACGTTAGTTTCTAATAAATTGCGTGGCCTAACAACATTTCTTTCTGCTGTTTGTGGCATAGCAGCAGCACCATCACCATGACATTTTTTATATTTTTTTCCACTACCACAAGGACAAGGATCATTACGGCCAATTTTCGCTGCCATTAAACAGTAAACCTCCTAAATTATTTTTTATTATTTATAGATTATTGCAAAAATTATAAAAAAGAATACGAATCTTATAACAAAATCCTGTTAGGATTTACTCGTTTTTGCAGGATATTAAAAAAAATTAATAAATAACTTAGGTAAATATTTTAGGTCTAAAGGTTTCCTTTACTTGTCTGTTAAGCTATCATCTAAAAAATTTAATGATAACTAAGCAAAGATTAAGTAAAAACTATGGTCAAAGATTACCCTTTATTGATTGCTGGAGAACGTGAAACTAGCTCTGAACAAATAGAAATTCGCTCGCCTTTTAATGGTGAGTTAATAGGAACTACCTATCAAGCTACACCTAATCAAATTAATAGAGCAATTGCGCTTGCCTCAGAAGCATTTCGTCTAACACGTCGTCTTCCTACCTACAGACGAGTGGAAGTTTTATTAAATGCAGCCGCTGAAGTAAGAAAGCGTAGTGAAGAAATTAGTAGGTTAATTGCCTTAGAAGCAGGTAAACCAATAAAAGCGGCTCGTATAGAAGTTGCTCGCGCCGCTAACACTTTGACTTTGGCAGCAGAGGAAGCTAAACGCCTAAATGGTGAAGTATTGCCCTTAGACCTAGATGCTAGCTCCCAAGGTCGTATGGCGATAGTCCGACGTTTCCCTATAGGGCTGATGACGGCTATTACACCTTTTAATTTTCCACTAAATTTAGCAGTCCATAAACTTGCACCTGCTGTTGCTATTGGTTGTCCATTTATCTTAAAACCTGCTCCACAAACACCTTTAACAGGTTTAGTTTTAGGAGAAATCTTACTTAATGCAGGTTGGCCTGCTCAAGCATTAAGTGTTTTAGCTTGTCGCAATGAAGACGCTAACCCTCTAGTAGTTGACCCTAGAGTAAAAATTCTTTCCTTTACTGGTAGCGTTGCGGTTGGTTGGCAATTAAAAAAGGCTGCTTTTGATCGTCGGGTTGTTTTAGAGCTAGGTGGAAATGCTGGTGTTGCTGTACATTCTGATGCAGATTTAGACTTTGCTATCTCTCGTTGTGTTGCAGGCGGTTTTGGTTATGCTGGTCAAGTTTGTATTTCTGTACAAAGAATTTATGTTCATAGCCCTATTTATCAAGAGTTTACAGACAAATTCTTAAACCTTACAAAAACCTTAAAAATAGGCAATCCCTTAGATGAACAAACTGACCTTGGCCCAATGATTAGCGAAAAAGAAGCCACTAGAGCAGAGTCTTGGATTAAAGAAGCCCTTGACCATAATGCAAAACTTCTTTGTGGCGGTAGTCGTAGCGGCAATATTTTCCAACCAACTGTTTTAACAAATGTTGACCCTGAATTAAAAGTTCAATCCCAAGAAATTTTTGCTCCTGTTGTTACACTTACTCCTTATGAAACATTTGACGAAGCTATAGAAATGATTGATAAATCAAGCTTTGGTCTACAAGCAGGGATTTTTACCCAAGATATTAAAGCCATTTTCCAAGCTTATGAGCGTTTAGAAGTAGGTGGTTTAATAGTAAGAGATATTCCTACTTATCGTGCTGAAACTATGCCCTATGGAGGGGTTAAAGATTCCGGCTTTGGTCGTGAAGGAATACGCTATGCTATTGAAGAAATGACTGAGCTAAAAACCCTAGTCCTAAATTTAGATTAATTATAAGTCTAAGTAACTTTATTAGTGCTTTATAACAGTATCTATTTTATATTAGGTATTTTAATTACTAAGTCACCTAGACTTTAGCCTAAAAAATAAGCTATTATTTTTTTGCACCTACACAAGATTTAGTTCAACCACTTAATTAACTTCAAGTAATTAGCACAATGTTCTTAACTACAACTCTTTTGTTTTGCTAATAACAATACTCTTAATATGCCCCAACAAACCTTTAGCTATATCTATTAGTAACTATAGCTAATAATAACCATTATAAATTAAGTATTTAGCTTAATTTATATAAACTAAGGAGCTAACATTATGAGAACAGTTAATCAACTCTTAAAACAAAAGCCAAAAGAAGTTTACTCAGTTACACCTAACACAACAGTATTTGACACCTTAACATTAATGGCAAAAAAAGATATTGGTGCTGTAATAGTTATGGAAGACGAAAAGCTAGTAGGCATTATGTCGGAAAGAGATTATGCTAGAAAAATTATCTTAAAAGGAAAATCTTCAAAAGAAACCTTAGTAGAAGAAATAATGACTAGTAAAATCTCTGTTATAGGCTTAGAAAATACTGTAGAAGAATGTATGGTTTTAATGACAGAAAAAAGGATACGCCATTTACCTGTTATTAAAGATAAGAAAGTTCTAGGTCTAATTTCTATAGGAGATGTTGTTAAAGATATTATTGAAGAACAACAATTTTTAATTAAACAACTAGAAATGTATATTGCTAGCTAACTTGATAAAAATAAACAGCTAAGAAGTAAAACTCTTAGCTGTTTATTAGTAAAATTAAGTAATTTGCTACCTAAAATCTAGCCTATAAAAAGTTTTCTCTTAAAAAATTTCTTTTATTAAGTTCCAAAGACTTGTAAAAGCCTTCTCTATTCTTGTTTAATAACAAGGTATCAAATAATTAGATTATTGCTTATAAAAGGTTTTTATGAAGTTAACAAAAAAAGGCTATCTTGTTATTAGTGGTATTGTTATTGTACTAATTTTGTCTGGAAGTCTTTATCTTTACTTTTCATCTCCAAAAGTGCGTGATTGGGTTCGGAAACAAATCAGTAGCCAAAATAATGTAGCAACTAGTAATCCTACTAGCACCCCCGCTAACACCCCAATTAATACCCCTGCTAATGTGCCTATCAGCAACAATATTCAGTTATCAGACGCAGAAATTAAAGCTAACTTACTCCAAGCTATTCTTAAAAACTCTGATTGGCGTAAAGACGAACTAGAAATAACTGTTAATAATGGTACGGTAGTATTAACAGGACAAATTATTGATGCAGCCCATCAAACAGGATTAGAACAGCTTGCCCACACTACTACAGGTGTTAAAACTGTTTCAAGCAAATTAACAGTTTCATCTATCAATAATTCTGCTAGTAACTCTACGTCTGCTATTAATGAATCTAGTGACGAAAAGTTAGCCAAAGAAATAGAATTTGCTTGTTATAAAACAGACGCTTTTAACCTAAAAACTATAAAAATATCTGCCAAAGATGGTTTAGTGATCCTTTCAGGTGAAGTTAGATCTCAAGCAGAAAAACTTTTAGCCGAACATATCGCCAAGGAAACCATAGGAGTCAAAAACGTTACCAACACCCTAGAAGTCAAAGAAAATTAAATAGCCGTACTTGCCTTTCCTAAACAGATAAAAAAGTAGTAAAATACCAGCTTTTTCTAGCAATTAGCAGCTATTATTAGTCTTGTTTTTCTAAGAACTATGCTATAATTATGCTCACATTTTGCTGTATAATTCCCTATAGGTGGAAATCATGGAACAAGAACAAAAAATTCCTGTCAATATCGAAGACGAAATGAAACGTAGTTATTTAGACTACGCAATGTCAGTAATCATTGGCCGAGCATTGCCTGATGTGCGCGACGGCCTTAAACCCGTCCATCGTCGTGTACTATGGACAATGAACGAACTAAGCAACCACTATAACAAACCTTACAAAAAATCTGCTCGTGTGGTCGGGGACGCAATCGGCAAGTACCATCCGCATGGTGACGTAGCTGTTTATGATACCATAGTTCGCCTAGTGCAAGAATTCTCTATGAGAGTTCCTTTAATCGATGGACAGGGCAACTTTGGCAGTGTTGATGGTGATGCACCTGCTGCTATGAGATATACTGAAGTAAGAATGGCTAAGATTTCTGAGATGATGTTAGCTGATATAGAAAAAGAAACGGTGGATTTTCATACTAATTATGATGAGACATTAGAAGAACCTGTAGTTTTGCCAGCTAGATTTCCTAATTTGTTGGTCAATGGAGCATCTGGTATTGCTGTTGGTATGGCTACTAATATTCCTCCTCATAATTTAACAGAAATTATTGAAGCAACTATTTACTTAATCCAAAATCCTAGTGCTGTACTAGCAGATATAATAAAAATTGTCCAAGGGCCAGATTTTCCTACAGCCGGATTTATTTTAGGTCGTGAGGGAATACGCCAAGCTTATGAAACTGGCCGGGGTAGTATTATTATGCGTGCGCGTGCTGCTATAGACCGTTCTGTTCGTAACGAAGCACGAGAAGCAATTGTAGTTACTCAAATTCCTTACCAGGTAAACAAAGCAAAGCTAATAGAAAGAATTGCAGAGCTAATTAATGAAAAGAAAATTGAAGATATTTCTGATTTGCGGGATGAGTCTGACAGAGAAGGAATGCGTATTGTTATTGAGCTAAAACGCGGTGCTGTTGCTCAAGTGGTGCTTAATAATTTATATAAGCTTACTCCTATGCAAACTTCTTTTGGTATCATCAATTTAGCTATAGTTGCTGGTCAACCCAAGGTATTAAGCTTAATAGAAACACTACGTTTATTTATTAATTTCCGCAAAGAAGTAGTAAGACGACGTACAGAATTTGAACTGCGTAAAGCTAAGGCTCGTCAACATATTTTACAAGGTTTAATGAGGGCTTTAGACCATTTAGACGCTATTATCAAGCTAATTCGTGCTGCACGTTCTGTTGTAGAAGCACGAGAAGGTTTAGTAAATCAGTTTGCGTTTTCTCTATTACAAGCTCAAGCAATTCTTGACCTACAACTACAAAAATTAACAGGTTTAGAAAGAGAAAAAATTGCTAATGAGCTAAAAGAACTTGAAAAAAGAATTGCAGAGCTAGAAGAAATTTTAAGCAATGAAACTACGCTTAAACATTTGATTATCAAAGAGTTAAAAGAAGTACAAAAAGATTTCAGTACCGAACGTCGGACACAAATTATTGATGCTGAAGCAGACTTAAAGTTAGAGGATCTAATTCCTGATGAAGACATGGTAATTACTGTTACTCATGGTGGATATATTAAGCGTACTCCTTTAACAAATTACCGAAATCAACGTCGTGGTGGAACAGGTAAAAAAGGGATGACGACTAGGACAGAGGATATTGTTTCACATATTTTTATTGCTTCTAGCCATTCTTATATTTTGATTTTTAGCGATAGAGGACAAGCTTATACATTAAAAGTACATGAAATTCCTGATGTAAGTGCTTCGGGTAAGGGTAAAGCTATTGTTAATCTAATAAATTTACCTGGCACAGAAAAAGTAGCTGGTGTGTTAGCTATCAAAGAGTTTTCTGAAGATCGATATGTTGTAATGGTGACACGCAAAGGAACAATCAAGAAAACTCAACTATCAGACTTTGCCTATAGCCGTTCACGAGGAATTTTAGCAATTAGCGTTGATGATGATGATGAATTAATTGCTACAGAGATAAGTGATGGAAAGAAAAAAGTTTTCATTGCTACACATGATGGGATGGCGATTTATTTTGATGAATCTGATGTACGTTCAATGGGTAGACAAGCTCATGGTGTAAGAGGAATTGATCTTAGAGAAAGTGATTATGTTGTTGGAGTTGCAGTAGTAACGGGAGAAGAAAAAATGCTAACTATAGCTGAGTATGGTTTAGGAAAACGTACAGAATTATCTGAATATAGATTTCAATCTCGTGGTGGGGTTGGAGTAATAAATATGAAACTAACAGATCGAACTGGTGCTGTTGTGGCTGTGATGCCTGTTAGCGACGAAGATGAGATCATGATTATAAGTGTTCATGGAAAAGTCATTCGCTTAAATGTTGGTAGTATTAGGGAAACAGGACGCAGTGCGCAAGGAGTAAAACTTATTGATACAGCAGATGGAGATTATGTTGCATCGGCTTCATTGATTGAGCGTCAAGATGATCCAATACCAGAAAATACTGAAAGCAAATAAAAATAGGGGGCTAGATGCCCCCTATTCCTACAAAATACTTTTACTTAAAAATTCTTAGTTTAGTCTATAAGTATGAAAGACATATGCGTTTTCATCTTCTCTAACAGTAGTTGTTTCCCAAAAGGTTTTTTCCTTATTATTTTTATCTTTATCAAACTCTATTTTAGTTATTCTTAAACCTACACGAACTTCCGGCGGTAATTTTTTTACATCTACTTTACATTCTTGTTCAAATTTCTTTTCTTTACCAGGATCTATTTTTTTTATCTGCTTTGAATTCTAGAACAATAGGTTTATTTTCTGAATCCAAAAAGCGGGATTCCCAGTAAATAGCAGTAATTGTTTTATTAGAAGTATTTTTGCATTTTACATTTAGTTGGACTTGTTTATCTACAAGCTGTGATGAGTTAGGAGCATTTCCAATAGTATTCATAGTACCTGGCATCATAGTTGACATATTGCTACCGGGCATATTCCACTTTGATACATCATCTTGAGTAAGCTCAAAATCTACTGTTATAGGAGGTGTATCTGTTTTCTCTTGGCTAAAAAATGTTTTAAAACTTACCAGCACAAGCAAAAGGGCAAATCCCAAAATTTTCGCTTTTATCATAAAGGATTTCTCCCTAAACCAAAACTATTAAAAAACGTTATTTTTATCAGGAATTTATCTAACTAATTATAAATAAAAACCCAAAGCTAGCAAGGCTTTATTTTGCTAATTCTGCTATGTTTAGCAAAACAAGTAACTATTCTAATAATATATAACTAAAGTTTGCTTAATAGATTCTTTTCTTATCCAAAGTGTTGCTTTATTTGATTTTGCTTATTTCATCAAAGTAGCGCACAAACATTTTTATCCCGCCAGAAGCTTGTTGCCAGTCATAATTTTCATTAGGTTCATGATAACCATGTTCTGGCAAACTTAATCCCAGAAAGATCAGCGGAGCATTTAAGTATTTTTGCATAGAAACACAAGCTCCAATAGTTCCACCTTCTCTAGTAAATGCTGGTTCTTCACCAAAGGCAAATTTCATTGCATGGCGAGCAGCATCAGCAAAAGGCCCTGTAAAGTGGCCTAGATATGGTGGAGCAGAAGCTTGAAAATTTACTTCTACATCTGAGTTAATAGATTTAACAAAATCTTTTATTAAGTTAAAAACCCTTACTCCGTCCATATTTGGAACAAGTCTAACACTAATTTTTGCTTCTGCTTGATGAGGAACAATAGTTTTTACTCCTACACCGCTATAGCCCCCAGTAATTCCATGAACTTCAAAAGTTGGGCGGCTCATAATTGCAGTTAAAACACCTGCTGCTTCAGCAAAACGTAAATTCTTTAGCCCATAAACTTGCTTAAATCTTTCAACATTAAAACCAGAAGCTAAAAAGCTATCTAATTGTTGCTGTGTAGTAGGTATTAAATCATCATAAAAACCATCTATTTTTACTTGTCCTGTTTGAGCATCATAACACTTATCAATAACTTTGCAGAGTTCACCAATAGGGTTACGTGCTGCACCACCAACAAGGCCAGAATGCACATCTTTACTTCCAGTTTGCAAAGTTAAGGTAAAAGTTAAAAGTCCACGTAGCCCATAAGGAACGGCTGGTTTTTGTCGGTTAATCCAAATGGTATCAGAAATTAATACAGAGTTTGTAGTAAATTCACTTATTCTTGGTTTTAGGAAAGCATCAAAATTAGGGCTACCAATTTCTTCTTCTAACTCCCACAAAAAGCGAAAGTTAAGAGGTATATCTTGCTCTAAGGCATAGCGTACAGCATAAAGGGCAGTTAGAGCAGGGCCTTTATCATCTGTAGTGCCTCGACCTTCATAACGCCCATCTTCCTTAAAAAAAGTAAATGGAGGTTTATGCCATTCTGCTGCATTAGCAGGTTGTACATCTAAGTGGTTATAAATAGTTACAGTTGGATAAGACTCATTTCTAACCAAATGACCAATAACACAAGGATAACCTGCCGTAGGAGCTTTTTCTGCTTTTACACCAACAGACTGTAAATATTCAACTGCTAGATCTCCACCACGTTCAATATCTGCACGTCGTTCTGGTTCCATGCTAACAGTAGGAATTTCAACAAATTCTGCTAATTTATCTTCAAATTCTGCACGAACGCTATCAATATATTTATCTAAGTTAGGAAAAGATCTACTCATAAGTATTACCAAATATATTATTAACTAGATTTAAGCTATATGTGGGGCTGGAAAGATATAAAGAAATTATCAAGATTATATATCATTAATTCAGTTTTATGACAAACTGTTTACACTGGCAAGCTTAAATAACTCTTTAAGCTTTGTTAAATAGAGATTTAGCGAGCTTAATTTATTAACTTTGATCTGAAATAGTTAATAAATTAGCTGCTTAGAACCTGCTTAGAAGTTTAGTAATTTGTATTAGCACTTGCTGACATATTTTGGACGATTTTTACACCAACACTAGCCCCAATTCGGGTAGCACCTGCCATTAGCATTTCTTTTGCGCCAGTAAAATCCCTTACTCCACCAGCAGCTTTTACACCCATATCTGCACCAACCACACGCCGCATCAAAGAAACATCCTTAACAGTAGCACCAGCTTTAGAAAAACCTGTAGATGTTTTTACATAATCAGCACCAGCAGATTTTGATAATAAACAAGCTTTTATCTTTTCTTCATCTGTTAGCAAAGCCGTTTCAATAATTACTTTTAGCAGTGCATCTTCTCTATGAACTGCATCTGCTAGCATAGCAATATCATCTTCAACCAAGTTATAGTCTTGAGACTTTAATGCTCCAATTTGAATCACCATATCAATTTCTCTAGCACCTTCAAAAATTGCCCTACGCGCTTCATAAACTTTAGTATCAGAAGCATTAGCACCTAGAGGAAACCCAACTACAGTACAAACTTCAACCCCGCTTGCACAAAGCTGTTTAGCAGATTCTTTTACCCAAATAGGGTTAACACAAACAGAAGCAAAATGATACTCGGCAGCTTCTAAACAAAGTTTATTAATTTCTGCACGTGTAGCTTCAGCTTTTAATAAAGTATGGTCAATATATTGGCCCATATCGCGGGCAGAAAGTGAATCTATTGAAGCTAGCCCTAAGCGTGATGCTCCAGCAGCAACAGCCGCCTGCATACGATGAACACAGCCCGTTGTACAACAATTTGTACAAGCAGCCAGAGTAACATTTGTTTCATTAGTTAGCCGATCTAAAACTTCATCTATGATTTGTTGTACAAAAGTTTCTAAAGACTCCATATTTTTATTACTTTCTTAAAAATTTTTTCTCAATATCAATAATTTTAGCAACTCGGTTTAAGTGTCGTTCCTCTGTTATGGTAGTTTCTAACCAAACTTTTACAATCTCACGCATTAATTCAAATGTAATAGCTTTTCCGCCTAATGTTAAAACATTAGCATCATTATGTTCTCGGCTATTACGTGCTAAAGCAACTGTATTAGCCATTGCTGCTCTTATACCTGGTATTTTATTAGCAGCCATACAAGAACCTATTCCCGCACCATCAATAATAATGCCTAATGAAAAATTACCCTGTGACACATTACTAGCTACTATAAAAGCATAATCTGGATAATCCACTGCCTTTGTGTCATAAGAGCCAAAATCTTGATAATCTATACCCAATTCTTCTAAGTATTTTTTTAAGTCTTCTTTCATTTCATAACCGCCATGATCGGCAGCAATTGCTAGACGAGTAATTTTTTTACCACGACGTTTTCGGATAATTTCTAAGCTGCGAGTGTTGATTAAATCTCTAGCTAGTGGCGTGATTATAACTTGCTCTGCTAATTGAAGCGTTTCTTTGTGAGAGATGTTTTTTAAGTCTTCTTCAGTAATAACTTGTTTTTCTGATAGATCAATCATAGCGTTTGAAATTGATAGATGGCTTGACAGTTAAGTAATGGTTTTTTATAGTGACCTATTTTAGGCTAAACCTTAAATCTTAACCAAGTCACTTTACCATAAAGAATTTATCCAATCTTAAAAAGGTGTTATTTATGATTACAAATCTACAACCTTCAGAATTTAGCCAGCCTAATTTAGAAGTACTAATTAGTGCTGAAAACATACAAGCTCGAATTAAAGAACTAGGAGCTAAGATCACTCAAGATTATGTAGGCAAAAATCTTTTACTTATTTGTGTATTAAAAGGAGCTTGTATTTTTTTAGGTGATTTAGTACGAAATATTGACCTACCTTTATCTTTAGATTTTATGGCTGTTTCTAGCTATGGTGCAGATTCAAAATCATCTGGAGAAGTAAGAATCCTTAAAGATTTAGATACAAGTCTAAAAGGTAAAGATATTTTAGTAGTAGAAGATATTGTTGATACGGGTTTAACACTAAATTATTTACAAGATATTTTTCGCCGTAGAGATGCTAACTCTGTAGCAGTAGTAGCTTTACTAGATAAACCCTCTAGACGTATTCGACAAGTAGAAGTAGCCTATGTTGGTTTTGAAATTCCTAATGCTTTTGTTGTTGGTTATGGACTAGATTATGCAGAACGTTACCGGAATTTACCTTTTGTTGGTGTCTTAAAAGAAGAAAAAAATACTTAATGTAAAATTTCTTAATATCTCCTAAAATCGAGTTATTTTCTGTCTGAAGCTAGACTTGAAAGTTTTTCTCTAGGAATGTTAGAATGCTTTTGTCCACATTGCTAAAATCGGCTTTCTGCCAAAATAATTTCTAATTTTAACTGAAAGAGGGGAGACATAAGATGTTTTGTCCCTTCTGCGGCCACCAAAACCGGGAAGGTAAGAAATTTTGTCGCCAATGTGGTCGAACTATGCCTCCACCACGTAGTAGTGTGGGAACAACCCCTTTATCTCACTACCAGACTTTTGCTGAAGAATTAAACTTGCTTGAAAATCCTACTCCTCCAAATAATACCCCCCCTATATCTTTAATTGATCAAAGCATTTATAGTAGTTTTTCAGAAAGCATTGATAAATCCGCTAAAGTACCATCTGCGGCTAAATGGCAACCAGATATTGCAACTAAAACTAGTGAAGGGTTTGCTGCTTCTTCAGAAATTGAACAGACCCTTGACCAATTTACACATCAATTGTTACCTGACACTGTAGGTTTTGAAGTTCCTAAATCCCCATCCTCAATCAGTGTTTATTCAAAATCTACCCCAACTAGCTTAAATAGTAACATTAGCAATATGTCTAGTTCTGTAGGCTCATTTTCACAAGCTAAGTTAGAATCTTTAAACACTTCTGTAGCAAATGTAGCAAAAAAATCTAGTAATGGTTCTTTAGCAAATCCTATTGTTGATTTTAGTGATTATGGCGATCCTGAGTTTAACACTACAGAAGAAATGGAAGCTTTGTCAGATAGAGGAATAGAAAAAACAGCCGACATCCCTGTATTAACAGAAAGAACGGCTGATATGCCTGTACTAATGGAAAAAACTGAGGACATTCCAATTTTACCTGAAAGAAGCATAAATGCAGCATCTACGGCAAAACCTATTAATTCTGCACCTGGTGTAGTAGCTAGTATTTTACCTATAGCAAATACTGTAAAACCTCAAGTAAATACAAGTTTTTCTAAATCAACTGAAACTATTGGAACTATTAGGACTATTAGCAATGTTACTCCCTCACATAGCACAACAGGGGTGCTTTCTATTAATAGCCCAACAGGTAATCTAGTAGAAAATACAAAGCGTATTGAACAGATTATTTTAATAATTATTGTGCTTATTGCACTTATTGGAATAGGTATTCTTGTTTGGATTTTAGTTTTAAGACCTTTGGGGATTGCTTATTTACCTATAAATTCCTTTGGTAATCTCTTTGCTTAAAAATAAGTTTTGGTAAAAATAAGACTAAAGTTAGTGCCTAGCTTAACAAACTATAAATAAACTGTTAGTATTTTATAAAAATAACTATAAAAGTCTGAAAAAGTATATGAAGATCAAAAGCAAATTAATCATCTCGTTGTTTATTGCTTTGTTGTGGTTGGACTTATCAAGTCAATTAATTTTGGCTCAAGGCCCTGTTATTGGTCGTCCTAAAGAGGATCCGCCTCCAAAACCAACAAACACTAATACTGCAACAAACCCACCTCGCAAAGTAGCTAAAGCGCGTCGCAATCCGAAAACCGTTTCCCCAACGGCTGTTCCTAAAGGTAAATCAATAGATTTTTATATAACTAAAGGTTCTGAACTATTAGACACAGGTGAGTTTGAATTAGCATCAGAATACTTTCAAGAAGCAGATAAAAAACGTAAAGATCGCAATGCTACCCCTGAATTATTAGAATTATTGGATAAACAAATTCAAGTTGCTAAATTGCATATAGAGTCTGATGACAGTGATGATGTAGAAAAAGCTTTAAGTAATTATTTAGAAATACTTAAACTAAGACCTAATGATCCAAAATCTAAAGAAGAAATACCTCAGCTTTATGCTAAGTTAGTTGAAGATGCCTTAAATGAAAAAGATTATGATCGTGCAATAGAAAATATTGATAAATTGCTTAGTATAAACCCCAGTGATAGTCAAACAAAAGAAAAATTAATCCCTGCTCTTTTAGGACAAGGTGAAACAGCATTAAGCAATGGTCAAGATAGTATTGCCCAAAATAGCTTTCGCCGAGTATTACAACTAGATTCTAAAAACTCAATAGCACAAGAAAAACTTCGTTTACTTGATCTAAAAAACTTACTTGAGTTTGCAGAAAATAAACTTAAGGCAGAAGCTTATGAAGATGCAATGATTAAGTTTAAAGAAGCCTTGTCAATTGATCCAGAAAATGAACAAGCTAAAGCAGGTCTAAAAATATCTGAAGGTAATTATCAAAAACTTAAAGCAGAACAATTTTATCGTAATAGACAATATACAGACGCAGAAAAACTCTATCAAGAAGCACTAGTAATTTTACCTGAAGACGAAAAGATTAAATCTCGTTTAGCAGAAATAGCTATTCGTCTTACTCCACCAACAGCAGCAAGAGGTAAAAGTATTTGGAAAGGTACTATAAAAAGTACTACAGATATAAAAATTAAAGGGCTAGAAACTACCTATAGTGGAGATGCTGAAGGTACTATAAATTCACGGCTTCCAGAAATAGGATATACTATAAAACGTGTTAAAGCCATTAGTGGAGGTGTGACAGTCAAAATAGCAGATCAACCTTCTACTAATAATAACTATACTTCTACTTTTTCTATAAACACTAAAAAAGCAAAAGATGTTGCTTTTGAAATTGAATGGGAATTAAAACGACAAGGCCAGATTAGTTGGCAAGGCCAAGTAAATGGACGTATCATTGTTCGGGTACAAGGTAAGTTTGTTGATATTGAGCAAGTTAGCGGCGAAGAAGCAAAGGAAGTAAGTTATCAAGGTGATCCATTACCTGCCCAGGAAGCTAGCGTAAAGGTAAGAAAAGTAAGTGGTAATGCAGAGGTTCGTTTAATGGAAGCACCATCTCAAAGCAACTCCTATATAACAACATTAGAAATAGAAAATTCTAGTGATACTTCTACACCTCTAGCTTTCCAATTAGAATGGTTATTAAAATAAAATCAGACTTCATTTACATGTTAGAAAAACCGAGCGTATTTGCTCGGTTTTCCTTTATACTAGTAAGAAAATTTTAAGGAGAAAGATAATGAGCGATAAATTTCAGTCATTTACAGTAGGAGATTGGTATAATCGTCAATCCCAACCCCGCACTACAACACCTAAAGATGACGAGCAAATTAAATTTGAAAAAACCTATCCTGCCTTCCAACAGTATCTTACTAGAGAAAATTTCCATGAGCTTTTTCAAAAATGCGAAAAAACTTGTACAGAGCTTGATCGTTTAGTTCGTACAGCTAACAAAGAACAAGCCGAAGCCGCACAACAGGCCCTTAATGCTTATGGTTTATCTATTCAATTAGCTAATGAGTTATTAGACTTAAAAGCAAAATTTCGTGGTTGGTAATATGGTTGATAAGTAGGGTTTGTTTAATCTTTGCAGGGAAATTTTCTTAACCTCTGAGCAACTTTTAATATTGACCTCCGATAATACGGGTGATCAAATTCTTCTATTTGAATAATATGCATAGGGAGGCTTTATGGCAATTCAAGGATTAAATAACAATTTTAACTTAGGTGGTATCCAATCTCTTTCCAATCGTACTTCATCATCAACTAATAGCGGTGGTTCATTTAGCTTAGGTGGTGGTTCTGCTGGTGTAGGCAATTCTTTAGGTGAAGGTAACTTGGGCCTTGGGGATGTTAATACAAAAGATCCAAACGTAGAAAACGCATTAAATTCTGTTGCTGGTGAAAGTGCTATCCAACAACAATTTAAGAGTCAATTAGCATTGATTAATTTACAAGAACGAATTCAATCACAATCACGCACTACTGAAGTTTTAACCAATATTCTTAAAGCTCGTCATGATACAGCTTTAGACGCAGTTCGTAACTTAAAATAAATAATTAAGCTTAAGGGGCTAGTTAATGTCAAATTTAGCAGTAGAAGTTTCTCAAGAAGAGTTAACATTTTTAATGGAAGCAGCAACTATTTATCGTGATGCTGGTAAATATCAACAAGCCCGCGAAGTAGTTCTTGGCCTTATAGCTCTTAGACCTGAATCTGACATTCCACTAGTTACTTATGGAACAATTCTTTTTGCAGAAAATAATTTCGATGAAGCAATTGAATATTATAAGTCTGCAATAGAAAAAAACTCTGCTAGTGCTTATGCTTATGTACATTTAGGTGAAGCATACTTTATGAAAAAAGATTTTTCTATAGCACGTGAACACCTAACACGTGCTATAGAACTTAGCTCAGATGGCCCTCATGGACAAATGGCTAAGTCTATATTAGAGGTTATTGAATAGGATTAAGTGGACTACAGAAAGTTTTTTCTGTGAGGTAAATAATTATGAAAATTGATAGATTTAACATACCCGATTTTAATTCTTTTAATGAAACAAAAAATATTAATCGTTCAGAAGTTAAAAATAATAGTTTTGAAGCTCAATTAGATGGTATTAGTGTTCGCCCTGATAATACAAGCTCTCCTTTGAAAAGTGACTTAACTAGTATTGCACAATCTACAGATTTTAATAACTCAATTTCTAGCCGGGTAGCTATAGACAAAGCGGCTCGCTCTTTTGTAAGTAACTTAATTAGTCCTGAATTAAGTGAAAAAATTAATATGGACTCGCTTCTTTCTGCTATGTCAGATTTTGCTCAAAATGATCCTATTATGAGCCAAAAGTTGCAAAGACTTTTAGTTAGATTGTCATAACAATTTTTTAATCAATAAATAAAAAAGCCTGTAATTTAAGTTACAGGCTTTTTTATTTTTACTGTTTTTCTACTTCTTGTCTTAAAAAATCTGCTAAATCTTTACTTAAATCTGTAGTATACCAATAAGTATTATAAGCTAGAGGATAATCTTTATTTAATTTTCCTTCTAAAATAGGTAATTTTCCTTCTTCTATATCACTTACTTTTATTTTTAATAATTTAACATTACTAGGTAATATTTCTTTTACTTCTCCATAAGCAATATTACTAGGATTATCTATAACTGTTGAAATTATTTTAGGAGAAACCTTAGTTTGAGGATTATTTATTATTCTCTTTTGGATAAATTCATTAATAAAATGATTATCATAAAAAGCTTGAATACCAATAGCTGAGTCCATTCCACCAAAAGCTTGCCAGTTATTAACTTCACCCTTAAAAATACTTTGTAGTTGAATTAAAGTAAGTGCGTCTATTGGATTATCTTTATGAACATAAAAGGCTAATGCCCATTTAGGAGCAAGAATTTCTTTAACTTCCCTACCTGTAAGTAAAGTTAATTGCTTTCTTTCTTCTTGCGATAATTGAAAAGTTGTTTGTACAAGATGAGCTTTTCCTTGAGTTAGTTCTGCTAAGGCTACTCTTTCACTTTTTGGCATTACTGATATTGCCATACCTAAATTTTTAGTCATAAATGCTTCTGTTAACTCTATTAAAAGACTTTGGTTAACTTTAGCCCCTGTAATAATTAATTGTTTATCATTAACATTATTCCCAAAGTATGCTAACCATAATAATAAGGCTTGAGCTAATATTACGCTAGATAAAATAATAATTATCGTTGTATAAACTCTTTCTCTTTTCTTATATGGTCTTGGATCTAAAGCTAATGTAGTTGTACGAGCAGAAGCACGTTGCGCAGTAGAAAGACTTTCTCTGTTAGTAGATGTTCGTCCTGATGATAAATTTTCTTTGTTAGATCTAGTTTTACCATCTGGTGAAGCAGAAACATCTATAGTTATATTACTGATAAAAGATGTTTCTAAGGGATCATCCTTAAGAGAGTCATCTTTAATAGGATCATCAAGTTTATCTTTTTTATTGCTTGTACTCATTATTATATAAAATAAAAATTTACTATTTAATCTCTCTATTCAACCTATCTCTGCCTAAAAGCTTTGCATCATACAAAATAGATGTGCTTTAATCTTGCTTTCAACTTTTATTAAAGTTATGAAATATTTATCTTTACCAGTAATTTTACTATTAACATTTGGATTTACAGCTTGCCCACTTAAGGAGAAAAAAGAATCTCCTAGCTGGGTAGTTTATCAAAACAATGCTCAAACGGCTCTGGAAGCTCTAAAAAGTTTACAGGAGCAAGAATTTGCAGCAACAGACGACATAGAATCTTACAAAAAAACTTTGCAAGAAACCGCTATTAAAGTTGAAAACTTTCTACAAAATAATAAATCTGAACCACCAAGAAAATCTCACACAGAAATAAAAGACGCTTTAGAAGATTTTTCCATAGTTGTAGAACTAATGGAAAGAAAAAAGTCTTCTGTTGGTAATAACTTTTTTAATAATAAGCTTTTTGCTAATACTGACTCAAAACTTTTTGAACGTGTTAAACAAAGATATAAACTCGGGCCTGAGCTACAAACAGCCTCGCACACTTATTATTATATAGACCCTATATTACACGAAGCTCTTCGTTCAGCCAACAATCATATTGAACGAGCAACCAGAAGATTAAAAGATGAAGTTACTGCTGAAGCTAAAGCCGCTAGAGAAGCTAAAAAAGAAGCTCTTAAAAACCTACAAGATATGCCTACAGCTACTCCTAGCCCTGATGCGACCCCTAGTAGCCTTGATCCAAGCACTAGACTAAAAAACACAACAAAGTAGAGTTATTTTTCTAACTCTACTTCTTTTACTAAAGATTTACTTTTTTTATTTACAGTATTACTTTTCTTTTTATCTGTTTCTTCTATTTTATTCTTAGGAGTTATAATAACTTTATCATTCTCGGCATCTATTACTGCACTACCTCCATTTTGTAAACAACCAAATAAAAGTTCTTCAGCTAGTTGTTCTTTAATTTGAGATTGTATTAAACGCGCCATAGGCCGCGCTCCATAAAGTCGATCAAATCCACGTTTAGCAAACCATTCTTTTGCTGCTGTAGTTAATTCTAAACTAACATTTTTTTCAACTAATTGATCTCTTAGCTCATTAACAAATTTTTCAACTACGTGTTTAATTATTTCTGGTGTTAATGGGCTAAAAATAATTGTTGCATCAAGACGGTTGCGAAATTCTGGACTAAAAGGTTTTTCTATTGCTTGTTTACTTTGATTAACAGGAAAACCTTCATTAAAGCCAATGGTTTCTTTATTTATTTCTCTAGCTCCAGCATTAGTAGTCATAATTAAAATTACATTACGAAAATCTGCTTTTTTGCCATTGTTATCAGTTAAACTAGCATGATCCATCACTTGAAGCAAAATATTAAATAAATCTGGATGAGCTTTTTCAATTTCATCTAAAACCAGGACTGAATAAGGCGTTTTATTAACTGCATCTGTTAAAAGTCCACCTTGATCAAATCCAACATAACCAGGAGGCGCACCAATTAAACGGGAAACAGTATGTTTTTCCATATATTCGCTCATATCAAATCTTAAAAACTCGACACCTAAAGCTAAAGCAAGCTGTTTAGCTAACTCTGTTTTTCCTACTCCAGTTGGGCCAGCAAAAAGAAATGAACCAATAGGCTTATCAGGATTCCCAAGCCCAGCACGTGATAGCTTAATTGTTCTTGCTACTTGGTGAATTGCTGGATCTTGACCAAAAATTACTTCTTTTAAGTCTTTTTCTAAACTCTGAAGCCGTTCTTTATCAGATACAGAAACTGTTTTAGGCGGAATCTTTGCCATACGAGCAACAACTAATTCTATTTGATCAGTATCAATATGCTTAGGACGTTTATCTATTTCTAGTAGTTTTACTGCCGCACCAGCTTCATCTATAACATCAATTGCTTTATCTGGTAAACAACGGTCATTAATATACTTAGCAGAAAGCTCTACAGCAGATTTTATAGCTTCATCTGTATAACTAACCTCATGATGATTCTCATAATAGGTCTTTAAGCCTTGTAGAATTTCTATTGTTTCGCTTAAGGTAGGTTCGCCAATTTCAATTTTTTGAAATCTTCTAGCTAAAGCTCTATCTCGTTCAAAAGAAGCTTTATATTCGGAATAAGTAGTTGACCCAATACAACGTATTTCACCTGATGCTAGCACAGGTTTAAGAATATTAGACGCATCCATCGTTCCACCACTAACCGAACCAGCACCAACAATTGTATGGATTTCATCTATTACTAGTATTGCTCCAGGACGTTTCTTTAGTGAATTAATAACTGCTTTTAATCTTTCTTCAAATTGTCCTCGGAATTTTGTTCCTGCAAGTAACGCACCCATATCTAATTGGTAAACTTCGGCTGTTTTAAGTACGCTTGGAACTTCTCCTAAATGAATTTTTCTAGCCAATCCTTCAGCTAACGCAGTTTTACCAACTCCAGGATCTCCAACATAAACTGGATTATTTTTACGTCGTCGACAAAGCACTTGAATAGTGCGCGTTAACTCTGCATCTCGTCCAATTAATGGATCTATCATTCCTTTAGCAGCTTTTGCTACTAAATTACTAGTAAAAGACTCTAAAGCTTTTTCTAGTGCTGGGCTATGTTCTTCATCATCTGTTTCTTCATTAACTTTAACTGGTTCATAATCTTGTTCAACTTTAGCAACGCCATGAGAAATATAATTTAATATATCTAGCTTAGTAACACCTTGTTTTTTTAATAAATATACTGCATGTGAATGGCTTTCCTGATAAAGTGCTGCAAGGACATTACCAGCATCTATTTCATATTTTCCTGCGCCTTGTGCCTGACGAATAGCATATTCTAGCACTCGGTTAAAAGAAGGTGTTTGTTCTGGAGAATGGTATTCTTTTTCTGAAATGGGATCAAAGTTTTCTTCTAAAAATTTTTCTAGTTCTTTTTCCAAAACTTTTAGATCTGCCCCACATTTTCTTAATATATCGCTAGCTAATTTATCTGCAAGCAAAGCTAGTAGTAAATGTTCTAATGTTAAAGACTCATGCCGTCTACTTATAGTTAGGCTTAAAGCATATTGCAACGTGATTTGTAAATCTTTGGTCAACATAAATTTATTTATTCCTCGAAGTTCTACTATGACTCTTGTTCTAAAGTTAGCATTAAAGGATAACCTTCTTCTTGTGCCATCTAGTAGCTTTTACTAGCTTTAATTCTGCAATTTCATAAGGGTAAATACCCACTATTCCACTACCAGAGTAATGAACCTTTAGCATTAAGCTTTCAGCTTGACGATAAGAATATCGAAAAACTTTTTCTAGTACCAAAGTAACAAAGTCCATTGGAGTAAAATCATCATTATGTAAAATTACTTTATATTTTGGAGGTTCCGTTACTTCTTCTTTATTTTTTGTAATCGTTGCCTGGTCTGGATCATACTTAGACATATTTATTCTTTCTCCAGACTACACATAAAAGGAAAATCTCTTTCCCGAGCCAATCTAATTACTTTATTGGCTTTTGTCTCTGCAATTTCATAAGGATAAACTCCACCAATTGTAAGCCCTTGAAAATGTACTTGATACATTCGATGAATTGCTTCTTCTAAAGGATGATTAAAGATTTTTTGTAAGACAAAAACTACAAAATCCTGTGTAGTAAAATCATCATTATGAAGCAAGACCTTATACTTAGGAGGTTCGTCAAGCTTTTCTTTTTTATCATTCTTGGTTAATACTGCTTCATCACTTTCAGGATCATATTTAGACATAGCAATTTCCATGTTACTAATTTTTGATAACTATGTTTTAGATAGCTATATTTTGCAACGATATCTGGATAAGAGCAATTTCTATTTGTCTTTGTTTACTTTTACTAAAAAGCTTAAAATAAATTTTTTCTTTATAATAAGTTATTAGTTTGCAAATTAGGAAAAGCTTAGATGCCCATTAACCCAAACCCATTTATATTTCCACACCGACAATTCCCAACACATCAACGAACCTTAGTTGCAGGTCTACCTTTTTTTCCTCCTGAATTAGGTGCGACAGGTGAAATAGTTAAAATTGTTCGTTGTTGGCAAGTTGAATCTATTGATAACTATACTAGACAACTACCTAAAAGGGTTTTTCTACGCCTTCAACCACCAGAATACCGAGTTTATGAAAAATACTCGCCAAATATTTCTTTTAGCTCTGTGCAAATGTTTTATCAACATCGCCCAGACTTAGAAATTATGTGGCTTGGTCAAATCGGCAGTACTACTTATTTAATTTTAGAAGAAACCCCTTTTGACTTAGATGATGAGAGCTTTACCCAATATGTTGTAAAATTAAATAATCCTCAATCAGTTTCTATAATTGGAATAACAGAATTAAGTAAATTAACTAGCATTTTAAGAAGTCAGGTGGACTACTACCCTACTATTTCTACTTCAGAAATCACATCTTTTTTAGGCCAAATCAATGATAAATTTTCAATTGAATATTACGCAGATTGCATTAAGGAGCGTTCTATTAGCAGGACTTTTAAGGTTAGATGGGACATAATTTCTGCTGGAAAATCTATTTCTATTCGTAAATGGCAACGTCCTTTACCAGAAAATTTGTCTATTTCCTTGCCAATACCTTCAGACCCTACAAGCAATGAAGATTTTTTTATAAAAGAATACCTAGGCTTAAAAGAAAGACATTATTTAATTTTACAAGCTGAAAGAACTTTGATTGCAGGAGAAAAATGGCAAGCTTTTTTAGTTAGACTAGAAGGAAATTCTATTTTTAGTCTAACAGATGACCAAGAATTTCAAGAAACTGCTAATGCCTTTATTGATAGACTAGAAGGAAATTCTAAGGGTAATAATTTTAGACCTCTAGGAACTATTTCTGCACAAGAAGTAGATTTTTTACTTAATTATTTATCTGTTAATCAGCCGAGTTTTACTAGTTCAGGCGAATTTGCTGTAGAAAACTCTTCTTTAACTAAAACAAAATTTACTAACTTAATTCCCATAAAAATCTTGGATGAAAATGATAATTTTCAAGATTCATTTAAAGTAGCAGAAACCAACCAACAGCTAACTATAAATAAACGTTGGCGTATTTCTAATAGGCTTTACTTAAGCTTAAGTTTTTCAACTCAGCAAAACCAAAGTATTTCTAAAAAATTAGATCTTTCCACTTTACTAGTAGAATCTATTTTTTCCTTTAACTTTTGGTATTACATAATTTTAGAACCACCTTCTCAGCTTAATAGCCAAGATAAATTTGTCCTAAAAATTCAAAATAACAAAACTCTTATAACTTTATCTAATGAAGAACTAAGTAAAATTTCTAGCATTTATGAAAATAACAAAAATTCTATTGTAGCAACTAGCATTGTTGAAATTTTATCTTTACTAAACTCTTTATCATCTACTAATAATATTGAGTTTAGCTCAAAACCTATTACAAAACCTTTAACAACTAAAATAACAGGAGCATTAAATAAAGCTATAACTAAGACTAATCTTGTTAGCTTAAACCCAAATATAATAGATAATTACCAGCTAAACAAAAAACTTGGTGAAACTTCTCCTCATGTTAATTACTTAGCTGAGCAAATTAATCTAGGAAACCGAATAGTTTTCTTAAAAACTCTTGAGATAAAAAACTCTTCTCCTAATTATATAGAAAGTTTCCTTAAAATAGCTAAATTACACTCTAAGTTAAACCATACAAATATACCTAAACTATATCAGGTTGGTATTACTAAAGAATATTACTTTAGTGTTTTTCAGTATATACCAGGAATAACTCTATCTGAATATATCTTAAGAAAGAAAATTTCTTCAACGCATCTATTACTAATACTTAAACAAATAGCTAATATTTTAGAATATACACATAAAAGGCAGATTTTACATGGAAATCTTTCTCCTCAAAAAATACTTATTTCTCCAGATGATCAAGTTTTTTTAACTAGTTTTTTTGGTGAAAACCCTGATATGAAAGAGAAAATTGTTGGCAACCCTTTATATTTAGCAATAGAACAACTACAAAATAATTTGTTGCTTCCTAGCTCTGATATATATGCACTAGCAGAAATAGCCTATCTTTGTTTAACAGGGCATCACCCATTTGAAAATTGTGATTCTATAGAAATATTGTTAAGAAAAAAATTTAACTGTAATATCCTTGATGTAGAAACACTTGATCAGTCTTTACCAACAACATTAAATATAGTTTTTAAGAAAGCTCTTTCCTCAGATCTAAACCAACGTTATCAAACAGCTAATGATTTCATCAATGCCTTAAAAGAATGCTTTCAAAATTCTACAACTAGAGATCTTACAGAAGAACTACTACTTAATAATTTTAGATTTATTTCTAATTATTTATCAGTGGATAAGTATTTGCTAACAGATTTAATTGGGGAAGGAAATTTTTCTTGGGTTCATCGAGGGGTTGAACCAAATAACCTTACACAAAAAGCTTTTAAGATTGCCAAACCTCGTCAATTAGTAAGCTTACCGGATCATTCTAGTATTAGAACCCAGGAAATAAACATTACGCTTGGTTGTGTTGGTAGTAAAATCCCAGATATAGAGCAGTTTCTTTCTTTTCAAGCAGAAAAGTTACAAAAAACTAGTGACCCTGCTTTAGTAAAAGTAGATAAGCTTTACTCTCAACATAATATATGTTATTACCAAATGAATTATATTGTAGGTAAAACACTAAGAGAAACAATGAAAACTCGTACAATTTCTATTCGTGTAATGATAGAAATTGCAGTTGCCTTAGATAGGCTCTCACAAAACCCTAATTTTCACTATCATGGAGATCTAAAGCCTGAAAACATTTTAGTAACTAGTAACTCAGTTAAGTTAATTGACCCTGGTTATTTTGGAAGTAAAGAAAAACGAGATGCTCAAACTATGATTACTACTCCAGCATATTACCCAATGTTAGAGTCTGATGACATGTTTGCTTTTGGGTTAATTTTATGGGAAATAGCCTGTCAACAACATCCGCTTGTAATGCAAAGAGGGTCTTCAGAATTTATAGATTTAACATACATTGGAGAAAATCTTTTTGACTGGGTTTATAGTTCTGAACTAGTTGGACAATATTTTAAGTCGGCCTTTTTGTACATTAAACGCCCTTCTACTTATCAAAAAGATATACATCCAATGTTAGAAAGCTTTTTATTAAAAGCTATTAACTTACAGCTTAGAGCCGATAATATTATAGATTATAAAATACACTTTAAGAGCTTTGTCCAGCTAATTGCTGCACTAGAGGAGTTAATAGAGGCAGGAATCACACATTTATAGAAAACCACTTCTCCATCATAATTAAGCTAATTTTTATTAATCAAGGAACTACTTTTATGCTTAAACTTATGTTTAAGAGCCTATTTGTCTTTATATTTTTAACTGTTTTTTTTGCTAGCACTTACACCACAAATGCCGCAAATGAAATAAGAATCTTTAACCCTTTTCTTTCTGGAAACCCTATTGGTGAGCCAATAGCAGATCTAAGCTCAGTTGTCATTGAAAAAGAAAACTTAACCCTGGATTTACGAGGCTTAACTAATTTTCATAGAAATCAGCTACTAGAATTTACTGGCGAACATTCCCAACGTTTAGTCACCGTTGAAACTATTTATCAAGTGCGTAATTACAAGCAAGAACAAGCAATTAGTCTAACTTTTTTTGCTGATGCAATGAGTTTTACTGGTACTAATACAGGCGTTTGGTTAAATGATCAAGCTATTACAGATTTTTCTTTTGACCCAACAGAAAAAGATCTCCCTATTAATTGGGGAATCCCAAATAATACTCCTTCTATTGATGGGACTTGGCTAGTTGCTTATCGGCCTCAACTCAAAAGTGGAAATATTCGTTTTAATTTGTCTATACCTTCAGGTACTCATAAAATCAAGGTTTCTTACCTAGCACAACCTACTACATACTTACAAGGGGATGAAACTATTCCTTGGCAACTTGTTTATAGTTTAACGCAAACTAGAGACTGGGTAGGCTTTAAGTCTTTAGATGCAACTATTTATATTCCTAAAGGTTGGCAATTTGCTAGCAACAATAAATTAAATAATGAAGATGGAAAACTAACTGCTACCTGGCTAACACCTCCATCAAACTCTCTAGCATTAACCGTACAAGCCCCTATTCCAAGGTTTTTTAAGACTAGTTTATTAGCCTGGATTCTTAGTCCAATACTTTGCCTTATGCTAGGAAACTTAATAGGTAAATTACTTTACCAATATAAACAGACTTTAGTTTTATCTATACCAATTTCTATTTGTTTGGGAGCTATTTGGGCTTTATCAATATATTTTTCTATGACTTATGACCAAGATCATCTAAAATTCCTTGTAGGTGAAAACCAATTAACTCGTCCTAGTGGTTCTTTTATAAAAATAGCTACTTTACCTATTACTTTTGCCCTAGGTTTTGTTTTAACACAAGCAACAGCATTTTTTTCGCATCGTAACATTGTAGAAAAGAAAACTTAAAATCATAATGCTAGTTTGCTTTAAGGAAATAATTAGCTTTTAACTTATTAACTTAATGGATGTATAAAATGCAAAAATCCTATTACCGACTGGTTTTTTCATTACTTTTTATCTTTTTACTTTCTCTAACTGCGTGTGAGAGTGTATCAGTAAAAACAACTAGTCCTGTTCCTAATGAAGAAGAAGTAAAAAAGGCTTCTGCTAGTCTTCCATCCCCAAGATTTCCTGAGTCCATTATTAACACTATGGATGCAGAATATAATTGGTCAGTAAAAGACTTAAGTGGAAAAACTGTTAATGCAGGAGATTGGAAAAATAAAGTATTAGTGCTTAATATGTGGGCTACTTGGTGTGGCCCTTGTATAGCAGAAATGCCTAGCTTAGAAAGCCTCTACGAAAAAACCAAAAATGATGATATTGTCTTTGCCTTAGTTTCAGATGAAGACCAGGAAACAGTTAACCAATTTATTCAAAAAAGGAAATTTTCCTTGCCTGTTTATACGGTAGAAAATTTGCCTCAAATATATAGAGGTGACGCAATACCTAGAACGCTTATAATTGCAGCTAATGGTAAGATAGTTTTTGATCATTTAGGTGCGGCTAAATGGGATAGTGAAACTACTATTAATTTTCTAAAAACTGTTTCACAAATAAAATAAGGACAAGCAGAAAATATCTAGCTTTACTGGAAAGTTTTTCCGTTTTTATTCCTTGAGAAAAGATTCTAGATATGTTAAATGCTCCTTATAATTACTTTACACCAAAAAAAACACAAGGAACAAAATGTTAGGACAAGCAAAACCATACTTTACTTTAATTTTACAATCTGAAGATCGTAGCGAAGTAGAACGTGCATCTGAAGATTACAAAAGAAAAAACCCTGGTGCAGAAGTATTTATTGATAGTTGGAGAGACCATATTAGCCATTTAAGCGATAAGCCCCTTTGGCGCGCACGTGCCAAAATAAAAGAGCAACGTAACTTAATACAAGAAATTATCCATATGATAACACGCTAAGTTTTAAGTAAAGCTAATAGCCAAACGTTATTATTTTAGTTGCCTTACAAATAGCTATTTTGGGGTTTTGCTACCCACCAAACATTTTTGTAATAATTTTTGTAATTTTAATCCTAAAATTTTCTGTAACGACCAGTAGAAAACCTTATGTTAATGCAATGCCCTAAATGCAAAAAAGCTTTTCCCTCAGAGAAGAGTTTTTGTCCCTATGATGGCAGCGCGCTGGCTAATGCCTCACAAACAGATTTTGTTAGTTTTCAAATTGATAGTAAATATCAAATAGATGAAAAAATTGGTGAAGGAACTACTGGCACTATCTATAAAGCTACTCACCTACAACTACAAGCTCCTGTAGCTGTAAAATTAATGCGCCGTGACCTAGTAAATAACCCTACTGCTGTAGAGCGATTTCGTCGTGAAGCTTATGCAGCAATGAAAATACGCCATCCAAATGCTATTGCCGTTATGGATTTCGGCATAACCTCTGATGAACTTGTTTATGTAGTAATGGAATTTTTGGTTGGTTGTTCGCTTTCAGAACGACTTAAGGAAAAAGGCCGATTTAGCGTTATAGAAGCTAATAATGTTATTCAGCAAATTTGTGCTGTTCTTAATGTTGCTCATAAACGAGGTATAGTCCACCGAGACTTAAAACCAGATAATATTTTTATCCACAAAGAAGATGGACAAGAAATTGTTAAAGTTGTAGATTTTGGAATTGCTAAACTTATACAAGTTTTAGATGGAATGAGTGCTAGTGATCTTACTGGCATGGGTTCTGTAATTGGTACACCTCATTATATTTCCCCCGAACAATGTACAGCTAGAGCAGTTGACCCAAGATCTGATATCTATTCTGTCGGTATTATACTGTATCGCATTCTTACTGGTAAGTTACCTTTTGAAGGGCCTAATTCTATTGCTGTAATTTATAAACAGGTGACAGAAATGCCTCAACCAATTAATGAAATCTGTCCTGACATCCCACCTCTTATTAATGCGGTTGTAATGCATGCTTTAGAAAAAGACCCTGATAGACGACCAAAAGATATCACTACTTTTGCTAGAGAACTATCAGCAGTTGTGCAAACCATTACAGACCAGGATTTTAGAAATGCTTTTAGCTCTGCAACTGATCAGGATTTGGAGGCAGCCGTGTTATTGAGCCTTGATCCTTCTGGTTATTCTTTAGATTATTCTGCTGGACGTAATAGACCTGAACCACGTAGCAAAGTAAATAACCCTAGTAGTGAAACAGAGCCTCTTTCTGTAGTAACTCTGCCTCAATCAGAAACACCTAAGTCAAATATTGTTTCTTCATCAGAATTTATTGCTGTTGATCAAGAATTTTTACACGGATATTTTCCAGAATGTGACTTAGCTTCTGTTATACATACCCTAATTGGACTTCAAGTTACAGGCTCTCTACTAGTCTATACTAATAAAGGAGCAGCCCACGAAATAGCTAAAAATAAAACTACTGATTTGCCTCCTCCACCTTTTTGTAGCCTTTATTTTGAACAAGGAAATGTTGTTTCCACTAAACTTGGCGTTCGTGTTGGTAAAGAAGCTTTCTTCCAACTTTTCCAAATGCCTGTTGAAGGTAGCTATATTTTCAGACCTGCACTTTATTTAGATGAATTAAGAAATCTTGAACCTATTATTGAATCTGGGGAAGATCTTTGGAATGAAGCAATATCCCTAAAAAATGAGTTACAAGAATATAAAGAAATCTTTCCTGACTTACTTGCTGGTTTTGAAATCTATTCAAATAGGCTAAATTGGCAAGATAAAACTAACCTAACCCTAGCAGAAACTATTTGGTATTTAGTTCAACAATCTGAAATGAATTTAGCTCAGCTTTTAGCTCGCTCACCTAGTTGTAATGCAAAAACTTATCGTATTGTCAATTTATTAGAATCAACAGGCCAAATTAGCTTAAATGATGAATCTGGGAGCTATTAAAAATGCTCAATAGCCTACTAACAGAACTTTCAGATGATGATATAGATGTTAGAGAAAATGCTATTGAACAAATAATTGCGCTAAAAGATCCTACAAGTATCTTTCCTTTGTTAGGAATGCTTAAAAGCCAAAGTGCATCAACTCGTGCTGCTGTTGTACGTATTTTGGGAGAAATAGCCGAAATTACAGAAGAAAATCTTGCTGAAGATTTACTACCTTTATTATCAGACGAAGATCTTTTTGTACAAATACAAACTTGTGTTGCATTTGAGCAAATTGGCAGTCTTGAAGCATTTGAACCTCTATTTAAGATTATTTTTTTAGAAGACTTAGAACGAGATCCAGAAAATTTACTTGGACGCACAGCTTTAGTAACTTTATCTAGTCTCTCTCAGGAATTATTGGTAAAAAATTTAATTTACCTGCTCCAAGATCCTAGCTCACCTTATCGTAATCTAGCAGCTTATTGGTTAGGAGAAATTAAAGCTGCTGAAGCTCTTGATTGCTTATTAGATTGCTTAAATGATCCAAATATAACAATTTACACTACTATAATAGAAGCTTTAGGAAAAATAGCTAATCCAAAAGCGGTAAGACCTTTATTTAATATATTAGAAAGTATTGCCGATACAGAAGAAAACGAAACCTTAAACCAAATCAAAGAACAAATTATTTTAGCTTTAGCTCAAATTCCAAGTGAAGAAACTATAGATTTACTAATTAATTTACTAGCTGATACAAATATAGCTAAACGAAGGCTGTCAGCCTGGGCCCTAGGCCATATTAGCAGCAAAACCGCTATTTCTGCCTTATTTAAAGCCTAACAGACATAGATATAGAAGTTCAATGGTTTGCTATTCATCCCTGGAAATTCTAGCTGATCCACAAGCTATTAAGCCCCTTAGCAATCTTTTAACTGATGAACCGGCTGATTTACGCCAAAAAGCTGTCCAGGCAATTGGAAGCATAGGTACAAACTTAGCAATTAATCCTTTAATTTTTGCCTTAAATGATCCTGATGTAAATGTTAAATACTTTGCTATCCAAGCTTTAGGCCAAGTTGGTCAAGAAACTGTTTTAGACCTTCTTACTATCTACCTAACAGATTTAGATCCAACAATTAGAAATGTAACTATTAAAGCTTTATCTAGAATTAAAACTCCAAAAGTAACACAGTTACTGATCAATATGTTATCGGACTCTGACGAAACAGTTTTTTATAGCGTAATTCAAGCTTTAGAAGAAATAGGAGATGAATTTGCAATTAAGCCGCTAGAAAACAAACTTAATGATATATCAGATCCTTTTCTTGCTGACTCTATAAAATCAGCTATAGAAAAAATTATTAGCTCTAAAAATATTTCCAATCATCAAACAAGAGGTTTTGAATCTAATTAGCTACTTATGTCTAAAAGATTAAGTATAAGATAAAATCATAAGTATAAAGCCTTACAAGGGCTATGTAATTGTAGACTAAGTCGTAAGACCTAGGATTTATAGGTAAAAGGAGTTAGCATTATTTTTAGGTACTTCTAAAAATAGATATTGTAAATTTATGAAAAACCGTCTTTTCTTTACTCGATTTTTAGTTTTAGTAGTTTTTGTTTTTTCTTTTGTTATTTCAACTGCGGCCAAAATCAGCCAAGCAGAAAAAGAAAGAATTACAAATGCAGTAGATGTTTTAACCCAACTACTAGACACTCCTGATAAAAGCGTCCCAAAAGACATTTTAGGTAAATGTGAATGTATTATGGTAATTCCATCGGTAAAAAAAGGAGCTTTTGTCTTTGGTGGTCAATATGGAAAGGGACTAGCAAGCTGTCGTAGATCTCCAGATGGTTGGAGTGCGCCGCTATTTTTCTCCCTTAAAGGTGGGAGTTTTGGTCTTCAAATTGGCGGACAATCAATTGATTTAGTATTAGTCATTATGAATGACAAAGGAATTAATTCACTGCTAAAAGATAAATTTACTTTAGGTGCAGATGCTTCTGTTGCTGCCGGGCCGGTTGGCCGTGCTAGCAGTGCAGAAACTGATGCTGCACTAAAAGCAGAAATCCTAGCTTATTCACGTACTCAAGGTGTTTTTGCTGGAATTTCTCTTAAAGGCTCTTCTCTAAAACCAGACCAAGAGGCTAATTTAGGTTTATATGGAAAGAAAATAGCTGCAAAAGACGCACTAATTAGTAATTTAGTTGGATATCCAGAAGATACTAACTTATTTATTGAAGCTCTTAATAAACGATCTCCTAAAAAAGATTAATCATCTTGTTCCTAAAAATAAAAAGGCAGCTATAAATTTATAGCTGCCTTTTTTATTTGCTTAGTTAGTTTTAATTAAGTATGTTTTAACCACCTATTCCATAGCCTGATAAATTAAGTTGAAGGTTAATCACAGGTGAATTATTTAATTGTTGGGAAATTTTATAAGCAATAAAGTTCCCTGAATTTTGATAATCAGAAATTAATGAAATTGGTGGAGATGGCATATCAACCTTTATACTTTCATTAATATTTTTATCTTGGCTTTTATCTAAGTTTACATTTGCATTATTTATTGGATAAATATTTGTGCCACTATAAGAATTAAGATTTGTAGCTATCATAACTTTCTCCTAAAAGAATTTTTGGAATATTTTGCTGATAGCTAAATCAAATAATATGCCTTTAAGTAGCTTATAACCTAATCTATTGGTCATTTAGATAAATACTTGTATTTACTAGTAATTAGCCTTTTGGCCTATAAAGTTTCATAGCTATTTTCTTAAATTAAAATCCTATGCCTGACAAGCTTGGCACTAACTAAATGCCATATTTGACTATAGCTGTCAGATATGGCACTTGCAGATTTTCCGTAAATTTTTGCTTAGTCTGCTTGACAGTAACAAAGAGATTTTAGTAGAGTACACACTTTCAAACAACAAGTTATTTTAATCATTTTAATTTTACGGGGAGTGGCGTAGTCTGGTAACGCGCTTGGTTTGGGACCAAGAGACCGGTGGTTCGAATCCACTCTCCCCGATTGCCTTCTTTTGCGCCCATAGCTCAGTAGGATAGAGCAACGGCCTTCTAAGCCGTAGGTCTGTGGTTCGAATCCACATGGGCGTACTCAAAAAGTACCTAATCTTTAATCCTTTCTAAATCTAACTTAATCTCTACATTTAACTCTTCTTAAATACTAAAACTTAAAAATAATTACTTTGGCTTATCATGATAAACTAAAATCCCTGCTTGAAATCCACCTACATAGTTACTAGCAGCAGTACACCAAACAATTTTAGCTATTTTTACAGCTACCACATTTGGAAAATGCAGTTCTAAAAAGGTATTTGGTTGAAGTGGATAAGAGCTTTTTATTGCTGCTCCTCGACGTGAAACATTAACTATTAAAGTATCTTCCTCAAATCTCTCGCCTGAAATACTTCGACCGCGCACTAGCACTGGAATTAGCTGATCCCGTCGCTCATCACGGTATTTTTTTATATAACGACTTTGCAAAGTTTTTAACTTCTGTGCTATTCGACGAAAATTAATATCTATTGCATAAACATCAAAAAAAGCTTCGGTTGCCTCTTCTATTCGCCCTGTTGCTTCATAAAGTAAAGCTAAATCATAACGTAAAGCTTTATATTCATTAGCTTCATAATCAATTAAATCTAAGCCCCTTAAAAGCCAACTCTCTGCCTTTTCATAAGCACTTAAGCCAACATAACATAAACTAACTATCTCACAAGATTGCACTAATTTACTTTTTTGCTCTTTGTTAGATAAATGACTTTCTATTAAGCCAATAGCTACCAGTAATTCTTCTATAGCCATTTCATAAAGCATCATTTCCTTGTAAGCAATGCCAACATTGTAATGTAAATCAAATTCTACCCATCTTTGTTCTTCAGTTAATTCAACATCTCCTAATGTATCTTTTTCTTCTATAAAAGCTTCATCAATAGTTTTATCTTCACCTAAATTATCTGTTTGTTGAGTTTGTGCAAGGTTTTTCTCAGAGTTTACTTTATTAAGACTAGGTAACTTTTCTTGTATTGCTAGATTAGTTGCTATCTGTCCAATAAATGATTTAAGCGAATTAGTAGGGTAAAACTTAACAAATCTTTCTGCTTTACTATCATTTGTTGGTAAAACTTGCCGGTTATTAGATTTTGAATAAAGCTGAAACGTACCAAAACCTTTTATTTGAGCAGTATTATTTGCTAGCAAAGTCTCTGTAATGTTTGTAAATAAGCTATTAAAAATCTTATGTGCTTCTTTACGTGTAAACCCTGATTTAACTAGTGTATCTACAAAATAACGATTAGGTTTAAAGTCTATTTTTGACACATTTTGCCCCAAAAAAAAATTTTTCCTTGCGCTAACTTTGCTAATTATTAAATGCTTTGTTATTTTTTCTTAAATAATTCTTTAGCTTCTGCTACTACAGTTCGAGTATGTTCTAAGGTAGATTCAGCACTACGCATTTTAGTAAATATTTCTGGGAGTTCACGATTAATAGATCCACCCTTTTGCAACCATTCAGCAGCTTTACGTAGACCTTCCATTTCTACTCTTAAGGACTCTTTAGCTTTATCTAAATGAAAAGAAAGACGCTCAAATTCTGCAACTAAATTGTCTCTTTCTGGATAAGAGCTTAAATCCCGATTTTGACTATTTAATCCACCTACTGTAGAGGAAAAGCTTACTGCTTTATCATTATTACTTAAGGAAGAAAGTCTTTGTGTTTTCCGCTTTGAAGGCTTAGGACGATCAGGATCAAAAGTAGAAAGTGCTTGCAGAGTAGTAGTAATTTTACCATTAGAAATTTTTGTTGGCAGTCCTGAGCCATTAAATTTAGCTAGCAGGGCTGTGATATTATCTTCTCCGCCTCGATGACGAGCCGCAACAATCATATCTTGACAAGCAGGTTGAGTAGCTCCTCTTTGACTAATAAATTTCATCATTTCTTGAGCTTTAATTTTATTGGACAACCCATCGCTACAAATTAGTAAATAATCATTACTTTGTAGTGGTAAAGAGGTTACAGCCACTTGAATTTCTTGTTTAACTCCAATAGCTTGGAGCAATATACCTCGATTAGTGGATTTTTCTGCATCGGCTGGAGTAACTAAGCCTCGTGAAACTAAAACTTCTATTAATGATTGATCTGTAGTAATTTGCTTAATACGTCCATCACGCACTAAATAAGCTCGGCTATCTCCAACTTCAGCAATATAAGCCTTATCACCTTCAACCAATGCAGCAGTAAGAGTTGCTCCCATACCCTTATATTCTGGTCTTCTACTCTCGCGAAAAACAAGACTATTTGTTTCTTCCACTGCTTGAACTAGCCTATCATAAGCAGGAACATTGCTAAGTTTAAGCATATTTTCCCATAAACTAGTTACTGCCATTTGACTAGCTACTTCTCCTGCTAGTTGTCCTCCCATTCCATCAGATACAACCAGCAACATGGATAAAGTATTGGTAGTTTTGTCACCTTTATAAATATCTCCTAAAGCTTTACCTGTAGATAGATCAACTACTAGAAAATAGTCTTCATTGTTTTTACGCACCAATCCAACATCTGTACAAGCAGCAATTTCAACTGCAATGGGGCCAGATTTCATAGAATTTTTCCTTAAAAATACTTAATTTTCTGCTAATTTTTTAATTACTTCTCTATTAAGCTGATGTCCACCTTCAAAAGTAATTAATTGATAAGGTAAATTATGTGATTTTAATCTTTCTTCTTCATTAGCAATAACACTAGCATCAGCAAATTGATCTTGATTGCCTACTACTACAAATATCTTTAAGTGAGAAAATATTTCATAAGTAGCAGTTAAATCTAGGTCTGGTGGGGTTAAACCTCCCCAAAGGATTAATTTTTCTATTTGTTTTGCTTTACCTAGACCTATCCAGCGACAAACCGTAGCAACTCCTTGAGAAAACCCTAACACATTTACTTTTACATTGGCGTTTGCAACAGTTGATAGAACTTGATCATAAAGTTTATCCAAGTAGTTTACATAGTTATCAATTTCATTCAACCTATCTTCTCTAGTCATCCAACAAGCTCCAATTTTACCACCGAAACCATCTAAGTAAAACCTAGAAAGTGCTTCAGGTGCAACAATTAGCCTACTTTCGTTAGCAATAATTTCAAATGGCTTTATAAAATAAGCTGCAAGCTGTCCTTGTCCATGACATACAAACCAAATTTCTTTTAAGTTTTCCGATATTTTACCTAGAGTAGAATATCTAGCTGTTCTAATAATATCAATATTATGTGATTGTGAGTTTTCTGCCATAAAAGTTTCCTAAAATGAATTTATCGCAATTAGCTTTAGATATTACCTCACAAAGATAAAAAGACAAGAAATCGCTACTGTTTAGAATAGTTTTGCAACTTAACTTTTGTGCTAGAATGTGGCCTTTAATTTTTTGCTAAAATAAAAATTTAGAGGAAAATTTCTTAACAACATATTGCAAGAAGAAAAGTAGTCTGCATTCCTAAGATTAATTTTATTTGTCTTAAATTTTTATTAAGAAGGGTTTAATTATGCAAGCCGTTATCTTAGCTGGAGGAAAAGGAACTCGTCTTCGTCCATTGACTCTTTCCACTCCTAAACCCATTACTACAATAGCTAACCAACCTTTTCTTTATTACCAACTAGAAATATTAAAAAAAGCTGGTGTAGCAGAAGTAATTTTAGCTCTATCTTACCAGCCAGAAAAAATTATGGCTGTTTTTGGAGATGGTGAAAAGTTAGGGCTTAAAATTCGCTATTTGGTTGAACCTCAACCACTAGGCACAGCCGGGGCTTATAAATTTGCAGAAAAATATATAAATACTACCACTATAGTATTTAATGGAGATATTCTTACTAATATTGATATGGCTGCTGCTGTAGCATTACATAAACAGCGTCAAGCAACAGCAACTATTATTTTAGTACCTGTTGAAAACCCTTCTGCTTATGGACTAGTTGAAACTGCTAGCGATGGTCAAGTCCTAAGATTTTTAGAAAAACCTAAAACTGATGAAATTACTTGTAATACAATTAATGCTGGTATGTACGTATTAGAACCTAAAGTTCTACAATATATCCCTCCTGATGTAGAACATTCCTTTGAATATCAATTATTTCCAAGATTAAAAGCTGAAAATGAGCCTTTTTATTCTGTAATTAGCAAAGAATATTGGCTAGACATTGGAACTAATGCCCGTTACTTGCAAGCTAATTTAGATGTGATAGCTAATCGGCTAGCCTACCATCCAACACGTAACCAAACTAGTTTTCCTTCTGCTGAAATAGATGCGCTTTCTCTGCTAGCTAAAAATGTAAAAGTTGGAGTTGGAGCTAAAATTACTAATTCTGTAATCGGCGAAAACTGCTTAATTGAAGATGGAGCAACTGTTAAAAACTCTGTACTACTAGCTAATACTAAAGTAGAAACTAATGCGACAATCGAAAACTCAATTATTGGTCAAAATTGTTTAATCAAACAATTTGCAAATATTAAACAAGGCTCTGTTTTAGGGGATAACACAGTAATAACAGATTTTAGCCAAATAGGTGGTATCTAAAATGATTAAATTTGGAACAGATGGTTGGCGAGCAGTTATTGCAGAAGAATTTACATTTCAAAATGTAGCTATTGTTACTCAAGCACTGGCAGATTACTTAAATTCTGAAAATTTCCCTAACAGAACTTTAGCTGTAGGTTATGACCGTAGGTTTCTTTCTGACCGTTTTGCTAGCCAAGTAGCAGCACAACTTGTAGCAAATGATTTTCAAGCCCTGCTTTTTGATGAAGCTGTCCCGACTCCTATGGTTTCTTTTGAAGTAAAAACACAAAATTTAGCTGCTGGTATAGTAATTACTGCTAGTCATAACCCTCCAGAATTTAATGGGTTTAAGGTTAAAGCACCTTTTGGAGGCTCAGCACCTCCAGAAATAACCCAACAAATAGAAGCCAGATTAGGTCAAACTCCTCCAAAACTTATGTCTTTTGCTGAAGCCATCACAACAGGTAAAGTCAAAGCCATCCAACCATCCATAAATTATGGACGACATATAGCTGACCTTGTAGATTTAGAACAAATCAAAGCATCAACAGCCAAAATAATAGTTGATCCAATGCATGGCAGCGGCGCACGTTGGGTAGAGCATTTGTTAAGCGGCGGAAAATGCCAAGTTACTACCATTAGAGCTAACCAGGATGCTTATTTTGGCGGTGTTAACCCTGAACCGTTAGCACATCATCTTCAAGCCTTATCAGAAAGTGTTAGGGAAACTTCTGCTCTACTAGGTCTTGCAACTGATGGCGACGCTGACCGAGTTGGCGCAGTTGATGAACAAGGAAAATTTATTAATTCACACCAAATTGTAGCAATACTTTTATTACATCTAGCTAAAGTGCGTAAGCTATCTGGAGCAGTAGCAGTAACATTTTCCCAAAGTACGTTGGTAAAACGTATAGCCAAGCATTTTAATTTACCAATTTATGAAACCCCTATAGGCTTTAAGTATTTTGCAGACCTAATGCTTACAAGAAATGTTTTAATAAGTGGGGAAGAATCTGGAGGGATTGGTATTAAAGGCAATATACCGGAACGTGATGGTATTCTTAATAGCCTTTTGCTAGCAGAAGCAATTATTGCTAGTGGAAAAACACCTAGCGAGTTACTTAAAAGCATTTGGCAGGAATTTGGCTATTTTTCCTATGACCGGCTAGATTTACCAATAGAAATTGAGAGAGGACAAGCTTTTGTAGAAAAAATGAAGTCTGACCCTCCATTAGAAATTGCCGAAGAAAAAATTGTCGATGTTGCTACTTTAGATGGAACAAAACTTATTTTTGAAGATGAAAGCTGGCTACTACTTAGGCAATCTGGCACTGAACCAGTTTTAAGGCTTTATTGTGAGGCTTCATCAGAAGAAAAAGTTGAAAAATTACTCTCTGCTGCCAGAGAGCTAGTTAAAAATTACTAAAATTTTTATAAAAAAGAATCTAGGTAAAACACTTACGCGCTTTACCTAGGTTCGAGGCTAGGCTATTGAGGGCAAAAAACAAAATCTAAACTAAAAGGAGATTAAACAATCCAATTTTCTTTCTCTTCAACAAAACGTATTCCTAAGCGTACTAAATCATAACTCGGCCAAGGTTCAATATTAACAACTTCTCCTTTGACAGAAAGATCATCTTTAAGACTAACTTCTAATTCTGTTCCTATAGGAAAAGGCATATAGGTTAATATTCCCATTCCAGACTCGCTAAAATCTATCGTAAGACCGTCAATAAAATCTTTGTCTTCACCACTAGCTTTTATTTCAACAAATCTTCGGTAATTACTACGCTCCTCATGACGATAAAGAGATTGGGTATTTGCCATAGCCATAATATTTTCTCCTTATTTATGTTAAAAATATAAACCATTTAGCAACTAAATATATATACTAATGTATTATATAGGCCAATTATTTTTATCAACTAATTTAATACCTATCCTCATCATTCCAGACCATTCCCAATCACCCCATTCATCTTCTATACTCATAACTTCCCCTATAGCGGAATATTCATCATCTAAATTTATAGCAACTTTTTCCCCAACAGGAACAGATAAAGAAGTAACAATACCTAAGCCTGAAACACTGCTATCAACAATCAATCCACCTGTATATTGGTAATCATTTAAAGCCTTAATTTTGATATAGGAACGAGGATAATGACTTGATTGGCGATTTTCTTTGCGACTTTCAATAGCCTTTAGTTTTGACATAAGCCCTCCTAAATTATTAGGATTTTTTATTGTTATTTTACTTAATAGCAATAGTTATGCCAAATATAAAATGTAGCTTAAACTCTTGCTATCTTGTTGCTTTTACTTAAAATAAAGCTAATCTTAAAAAATACAATGTTGAAATTTACCCAAGTTTTGAGAAAATTTTCTCAAAACATTAACTACCATAATATAATATAAATAGTATAGCAACTTTATATTCTTAACCCTTAAGCCCATAGGGGTAACATAGCCTTTTAATGTTAAACCATATCTAGGTCTTACACCCCATAAGCGCGAGCTTAAGAGTAACTAATTGAAGATAGAGTAGTTAAATCCTTAAGCCCCAACGGGGCGTAAGACATGTAGCCCAGAGCTTACGCTCTGGGTTTAAGTAATATATTGTATAAAGCCCCAACGGGGCGTAAGAGTTTTTTAATAGCAAGAAAAGACTATGCACGCCCTTTCATGGCTTTAAGCTTAAAATACTGATTATTTTGTTTATGCTGTACTTAATCAATTACCCATTCTACTTGCTGAGCTTCTGTTAGATCGGGAATTTCTAGATTAGCAGACATTTTTTCAATGATATTTTTTGGTACAGACTCTTGGCGTAAGCTATTGCGCCTAAATAGTTCTTCTGAATTTGCTTCTAAATAAATTATTTTTACACTAGCTTTATAACTTGTAAAAAGCTCTATTAACTGCCTACGCCGTGAACGCATTAAATTAGTAGCATTCCAAATAAAGCTTTGTTTGGCTCTTAAAAGCTCTCTTGCTCGTTTTTTAGACTCTGATAAAATCTCACCTTGATTTTTTTTAGGAGAAATTTTTAACTCTTTACGAATATCATCAAGTGATATAACAGGCCAATTAGCTAAGTTATTTTGCTTAATCCAAGTATCTTTTCCTGATGCTGGTAATCCTGATAGTAAGATTACTTTAAAAATTGTGTCATCATAAGCTAAATAATTAGGATCACTGCTTTGCTTTTGAAAATAAATAAATCGGCTATGTGGTGAAGGAAAATTTTTTGCTTGATCAAAACAATTTTCTTCTTTGGCAAACTCTATAAATAGTTCTATTTTTTCAATTAAGTCTTTTTCTTTATCAGGTTTTGCTGCTAGCACAGTAGCTTTTGCTAGTACAGCAAGTAAATCTAGCCTTACTGTTTGACTTGCTTTGATTAGGCTGTGTTGTAGATTATATTTTTCAAAAATAAAAAAAGGTAAACTACTGTATCTAATTAAATTAACCGCTTGTTCTCTAAAGTAAAAGGGGATTTTCTTTTGCCAAAAAATCTGTCTTGCTTCTTTTACTTTGCTACGTAAATTGACTAGGATTTTTTGGTTATTTTCTATATTTGTAAAGCTAGGAAAATCTTGCCAAAGGGCAGCAAGAAAAATTGCTGCCCGGTTGTCTTCTGTAAACTCTTGCCAATTGTTTAGCTGAACTAAAGTTTCACAAAGCTGTTTTGTAAATAACGATATTTTTGTGTTTAGCTCTGGGAAATACGCTAAAACTGCTGTCCAGTTGATTGACCAGGTGGGGACAGTTGGACAAAATTCCCAAATTTTACAGGGATCTAGCATAAGGGATTACCAGTAGTAAATAAATTTATCCCATTTGCAAGAAGATTAGGGATTATCGGACGTGATTGCCAATGGCTTTCTGAAGCTTCTACAGCAGTTAAAAAACTAGCACGTACATACTTAAAACGCGCCTTTACTTTTCCGTTTTCTTCTACTTTAATATAAAGCCCTTCCATATTTCTATTATGGTCGGTTTCTTTGATAGCTCGTTCAACGCTTAAATTTTGTTCTTGACAGATTTCTTTTAGTATTTCTAAATGATTGGGAGTAATAAAGTTAGAGGTAATTAGTAATTTTTGTAAGTCTTTTAATGTTTTTATTTTTCCACTAAAAAGAACTGGAGCCGACACTATTGGCAAATCTTTTAGCATTTGTTGTCTATACTCAGTGCTTAAAAAACAATTTTCCTCTAAATCTAAAATATCAAATTCAATAAAATAATGAGGTAAAGCATTGTAAAACATAGTATGTTTTGCGTAAAGCCATTCACCATACATAATATAGCGTAAACCTAATAAATTCCATAACATACTAGTATGACAATTTGCCCATTGTTTAAGCAAATTAAAATGTCTTTCACTATTTCCACCTAAAAGAAAATGTCCTCGGCTTTGTAACATTAACTGCCCATTTTCATTAAAGCTAATAGCTGAATTAGCCCCGTCTAATTTTTCTTCTATAACAACATAGTTATCAGCAATTTCTGAAAAAGGAAGACAATCTAAATCTTCATCACCGGGTTGAAAGCGTGAGCCTTCTAAATGTGGAGTTCTAGGATACTTATAGATTTGCATTATCAGACCTGAGTTTTAGCAACTATAATTAAGTGGTTTAATACATAATCAAAGCTAGAGCTACTAGCACCAGCTAAACTTAGCATATTACTTAAGCTATTTTTATTAAATAGATGTATATGTTCAGGGTTATTATCTTCTTTACTAGGAACAGATAGGACAAGAAAATTTTTAGCAACTCTTACAGCTTGATTTAGAGCTTGTTGGGCATTAGGGATATGTTCTAGGACTTCTAACATTGTAACAACATCAAAACTTTTATCTTCAAAATCTAACTCTGTTATATCTAATTGTTTAGCAATAAGGTTAGTAACCCCACCTTTTTTTACTGCATTTATATCTCTTACACGAATTTCTTCTTTATCAATTGATGTTACATTTAAGTTTGCTAAAGCATCTAAAAGAGGCCAAAGAAAAGTACCTCGTCCACTACCTATATCTAGCAAAGTATTTGGCATTAGGCCATGTAGGATACCTAAAACACGCTGTACTCTAGCAAGTCCCATTGTTTTCTTGAATTTGTTTAATTTTAGTCCAGCAGCTAAACCAACTTGAATAATTTCTGCAAATGCTTCTGTTTCTAAATCATCTAGCGGGGTTTCAAGTAAATGTGAAGACAGGTTATAAGCTGTTTGACTATCAATAAGTTGACCTCGGACAAAGGCAGCCGCAAGTTTAGCAAAATAGTGTTCCAATATCTCATTGCTATCTTTGGCTTGCAAACTTTTCTCTCCATCTATCCCTAAGTAGATCTATGGGCTTCCATTCACCATCAGAATCTTGAAATAACCAACAAAGCCAACCATCTCGCCTTCCAGCAGGAGCTAAACTAGTAGCAGCACCCGACAAACTACTGTATTCTTCCTTACCAACCTTAAGATTACCTTCTCTTGTCACCATACCAAAAATATTTGTTTGGCTTTTATGTTTAAGTTTTGCTCCAGCCATTAACATTTTTGCTTCAAGTAGATCAAATAAATCTATTCTTTCACCAACTTTTTTATGTTTTCTAGTAGGTTTATCCTCTTTTTTAACTACTCTAGCCTTTTGTTCTTCTTTAGTTGCTATTTTATTAACAGATTTATTTTTTTCTTTTGCTTTGCTAACAGTATTAGTTTCTATCTTTGTAGAATTTTCTAAAGTTGTTTTGACCGGCTTTTTATGGATTTCTATTTTTTCATTAACCTCTTCTTTACCAGCATTTAACAAAGAATTGGCAGAATCTACTTTTTTTTGCTCATCCAGCATAGTTGGCCCAAAACTAACATCCCACTGACCGTTATAAGTAATGGTTAGAAAGTCTGGTTCATAGTCTTGAAAGAGCAAATGTTGAAACCGCTCTAGCAAAGCAATGATATCAGACTTTAATTTATCTTGATGTTTAAGTTGTGTTAAGTAATATTCTAGCTCTTCGGATGAGCTAAATTCTTTACGTAACCACTTAAGTTTTGTTTTTTCTGCCATTTACTTTCTCCCAACATGGCACAGAATTTGATGCTTATTTGCTGCATATCCTAACATAGCAAAATTTGTTAAGCCAGCATCAAGAGAAAATCTTTAATTCCTGCTATAAGATGTTGGAGTTAAAAGGTTTTAATTTTCCCAAAGACCTGGTGCCACCATATCAAACATTTTTTCTGGACATTTTATATATTGCTTTTTCATCCATTGACAACAAGCTTGCATTAAATTTTTATCTAAAATTAATTGCCCTCGTCTATAACGAGCAGCCGTAGCAAATAATTCCATATCAGCAAGAGTAAATTTTTCCTCAGCTTCAATTAAAAATTTTATAGCTAGATCTTTTTCTTCTCTAATAGCAGCTATGGCTGCTTTAATTGATAAAGCCAAAGCATCTCCATAAGTTCTTTTTTCCCCCTCAAGCTTTATTACATCTTTTTCTGCCGCTTTAAGTAATGTATGTTTATCTGCTCCCGACATAATCGCAGATAAAGCACTACGAGCATGTAAATGATACATCTCTATTCTTACAAATTGCACCCTAAGAAATTGTGCCTTTTTCATCTCTCGCCATCGATAGTTAAGAAAAATCCAACCTTCTTCACCTTCTCCACGATACATAGTAGTTTCTACCTGACAAACTAGTTCCCAATAATGCTGTACATGAAAACCTCTATGTGACCATTGTTCTAAAGCTTCTCGAAGCTCTACTTCTAATTTTTCCGGCTCATCGCTTGCAAGTCGCATTAAATAATAAAGTCTGACTCTTAAGTTTGTTTCTGTATATAAATCTCCACATCTTTGTGCTTCTTGAATCAAGGCTGTTACACGATCAAATAATTTATCCCATTGCCCCATATAAAATAAGGGGCGTAACATAAAGATTACTACTGTAGAAAGTTCCCAGCTTACACCTGATGAACGCTCACGCAACATTTTTTCTGATAGTTCACCTAATTCATGAGCTTTTTTCCAATCACCCATCAAAAAAGCAGCAACACAGGCAGAGAAATTTACTAAAGTAACTAAATAGGGATCGTTAAGTTTTTCTGCTAGTGATTTAACTTTTTCAATTAGCTGATTGATTTTTGTCCAATCCCTAGCACCATCAATAGCAGAATAAGGGATTTCTAAAGTCAAGGCCCGAGCTAGACGGTAAGGCTCACCTATTTTAAGCGCGAGTAATAGATGCCTAGTTTGAAAATCTGCACCTAACATACTATCAACTAAACTTAATCCAATTGCTCCAGTCCAACAAATATCAATTTGTAATAAAGTGTCTAAAGCTATTTTGTCTGCTGTAACTTCTTTAGTTTCTAGTCCACGCAGTTGAATCCACAAACGACGGAAAACAAAAGAAAGTAGTGATTGCCAACGCATAGTTGGGACTTTAATCCCCACTTTATTTAATACACTACTTAGCACCTCTAAGCCTTCATCAATATGACCACAACGAAATAGTTCTTCTGCTGCTCGTTGTTGAAATTTTAATGCTACGTTATCTGTTATACAGAGATTACAGATTTCATCAGCGATAGCTATATAAATTTCTGCTGCTTCTCTGCTACGGCCAGCAAAAGCTAGTGAGTCAGCTAGCTTAATTTCTAGATCTTGTTTTTGTATTCCTAAAGATAAGTTTTCAAGTTCAGAAGATTTTGCAACTAATTCCAAAGCTTTTTGATAAAACTGAACGGCTTGATTAAAAGCTAAAGTATGACAAGCTTCTTCAGCAGCTAAAATTATATATTTAATTGCTTTTGCATTATTACCAGCACAACTAAAATGATATGCTAACCATTGTGGATCATCTCCACTTAGTTCTTCTAAGGCTAAGGCTAAATTAGCATGATGAGATTCTATAGTTTGGGAAGCTAAACTTTTTACGATAGCCTCCTTAATACGATTATGATAAAGCTCTAGCTCATAATGTTGTTTTGAGGCTTTAGCACGTACTAAACGATTAGCTCTTAAAACATTTATCACCACTACTTGATCTTCATCCTTAATATTAGCTGCTTGTTTAGCAATTTTTCTATCTATAGGTTGCCCAGCTATAGCAATTATTTCCAACAAGTTACGCGCAGTTTCAGGTAATTCTTGAATATTTCTTTGTATAACTTCATCCAAAGAACTTAACCCATTTTTTACTGTTCTTTCTGCCGTTGTGTGTGTAAAGTTATGGCCTTGTTGGGAATAACGAACAAATTCACTTATAAAAAATGGACTTCCCCCAGCTTCAGCAGCAATTATTTCTGCTTGTTCTTTTGACATATCATCTAGCAATATTTTTGCTAGTTTATAAGCTTCTTCTGAAGATAAAGCTTTTAATTCTATTTCCTGCTTTTCTGCCAACATATCTACATCTTCATGTAGCAATATTTTTAGTAATTCACTACCTAAGGCATCTTCACTGCGATAAGAAGCTAAAAATAATAGTCTTGGAGCATTTGGAATACGAAGTATTTCTTGAAGTAAAATAGCACTATCACTATCTCCCCATTGCAAATCATCCACATAAAGAACTAAGGATTTTTCTTTTCCTAATTGTATTAGCAAGTCACGAAGAGCAATAAAAGCTCTTTGGCGTAGTTGTTGAAAATTAAGTTGATCTAAAAGCTCTCCACTAGCTTCTGAAATCTCAGAAATTTGATTGAAAACTGGAAAAATTCTAGCTAAAGCATTTATGTCTTTAGGTATTATTGAAGCTTTTTCTCTTCTAGTTAAATCACTTAGGTAACTAGCTAGAGAGTCCATTAAACTATCTAAAGCTTTGTAAGGGACAAACTCATGTTCATAGCAACGACCTGTTAAAATTATAAGCTCTGGTTCCTGACTTTGAAGTTTATCTAAAAATAGCGAATAAAAGCACTTTTTCCCATCCCCGACTGACCATGAATATAGACCGCCATAGTTTTACCAGCTTTAACTGACAAAAATGTTTTTTGTAAAATGTCTAATTGCTCTTCACGTCCAATAAGTCGCGCTTGATCAGCTATTAACTTGCGTTTTTGTTTAGTTTCTACACCTGTTAAACGCCGTAAAATCTCTATAGCATTAGGTCGTTTAATAGGATCACAAGACAATAAATCTAAACAAAGTTTTTCCAAATCTTGAGGAATACTTGTAGCTATTTGACTAGGTGGAGTAGGCTCATACTTTAATTTATTTAACAAAATTCTCATGGGATTTGGGTCAAAACTATCAACAAAAGGGGCTTGTCCTGTTAAAGCTTCGTAAAGAACAACCCCCATGCTATACCAGTCTGTTGCTTCTGTTACTACTTGCCCTGCACCTTGTTCAGGTGACATATAAGTTGGTGTACCTACAATAGTTTTAACTTTACCTGATTTTTGTCCTGTAACTTCTGTAACTAAACCAAAATCTAGGATTACTACACGTTCTTGCTTAGTGACTAATACATTAGAAGGTTTAATATCACGATGTAGTTTTCCTGCTTCGTGTAGAGCGTTTAATCCTTCTACTAGTTGTTTTAATACTCGGCGAAGGCGGTCAAATCTAGCAGGAGATTTTAATCTTTTTGTTATTGGATTAATTTTGCTATCGCTAATAGTTTCTGCATTTGCACTAGCAGCTTTTGTTTTCCAACTAGGTTCTAAATCTGGAATAGGAGTATCTAAGGAATTAAGGCTGCTTGATACTTCTTGTGTAATGCCCCGCCAAAGGTCTTCTTCTGCAAGAGGCTGGCAAATATAATCTAGTATATTTACACCTTCAACTAGTTCCATAGTAAAAACCCATTGGTCTTTATCAAAAAAGAGTTCATAAAGTTCTACTAAGTTGGGGTGAGTAACGTCAGCTAAAGAACGAAATTCTTGCTTAAAAGCATAAAGGGCTTCTGCTTCTAGTTCAGTAAAGGTTTTTAAGGCTACTAAAGTATTTTGCTCTTTATCAAAGGCTCTATAAACAGCACCAAAACCGCCTGCTCCTAAACACTCCTGAATAAGAAATCGTTCTGTACTAGGAAAACTACTCCCTGTAGTATCTGTCATTAGTTTTAAGCCTTTTTAACGAGAAATGGCACAGAATTACACTAAATGTGTGTAAATTCTATGCCTTAGCAACAAAGTAATCAATAAAAATGTAATGCTACTTAGGTTTTTCTTCAAATAATTTTTGTACTTGTTTTAATTCGCCTTCCTCAAAAACATTATGAATGGGCATATCAAATTTGCCTTCTTTAAGGATTACTGTAGCCCGATATTGATAAGGACTTTTTTCATCTGTTGGTTTCCAAAACCATAAAGCAAAATTTGAATTATTATAATAAAGCACTTTTTGAGGAATATCTTCTAGTTTTACTTCTCTAATTTCATCTGGTTTACCTAACTTAGCAATTGCCTCTTTTTCTATTGTTTCACGGGTAAATAGCTCAATTAAAGGCATTTCTGCTAACTTTTCTTTTAGTTCTTTTTGATAACCTAAAGCTCTAGTAGCTTGTTCACCTCTTTGTTTTAGTTTACTTTGTACAGGATCAGCATCTCCAACCCATTCAGGTTCTTCTTTACTAGTTGCTTCCGTTGGTGCTTCATCACAAGCTGTAAAGCTTAATAAACTAATAAACAAAGTAAAAACAATAAAGGATTTCTTCTTAAACATTTTTTCCTCACTAATAAATCAAACAAAATGTCTACGAGCATAAGCAAGTAATTTCCCTGCATAGCTTTTTACTGATGGACAACTAATATCAGACTCCTTTAGGAATTCTTTAGTATTAGTAGTATCGTATTTTGTGGCATAAGCAGTATAGTGAACCATTTCCACAGGTATTTTAGTAAGAGGTTCAAAAGCTTGAGCTAGTTGTTTAATTCCTGGCAGTCGCAATGTCCAAACTAGCGGGTCAGTAGCAACATTAAAAAATGGTTTAACCCAACCTGCTTTTTCACAGAAAACGTCTATAAACTGTCGCATACTTAAAGGATTAGGATCAGTCAAACTAAAGGTTTTCCCTTCAATCCCCTTTTTACGGCTAATATAGTCTAAGCAATTAACTACATAATCCACAGGCACAACATGACATTTAATTTTTTGTCCACCTGGAGCAATAGCAAAAATAGTTGGAATCATTGGGGAAATAGCGTTTGTTAGGGCTTGAATTTTCATAAAAGGGACTAATAAATAATAAGGCCCATCAATTTTATCCATTTCTCCTGTTGTTGAATCGCCAACAACTACACCTGGACGATAAATTGCAATTGGCAATTCCTCGGCTGCTTCTCTAACCTCTACTTCTGCTAAAAATTTGCTATAAGCATAATGATTATCAAATTGTTGACCTGCTAAAAGCATATCTTCATACCAAACACCTGAATAATCACCAGCAACTGCTAGAGTACTAACATAATGAACACAGTTTAGCCTTTCACAACCACGAGCAAAATTAAGCATATGAAGTGTACCATCTACATTAGCTTTTATAGCATCTTCTCGGCTAATCCCTAATTCATAATGAGCCGCAAGATGAAAAATTTCCTGAATTTTCTTTTGTAGTTCGCCACATTCTACAGCACTTTCCAGTAGAGTTGGTTTTGATAGATCTCCACTAACAATATGTATTCGAGCAGGGGCATCAGGAAAATCTAACATCAAGCTTTCAATCATTCGCTCAACTTTGGCAAAAGAACTACGTCGCACTAGCAGATAAATTTGAACTTGTTTTTGTGCTAAAAGTTTTTTCACCAGACGACGGCCTATAAAACCTGTCGCGCCTGTAATTAAAACTAATCTTTTGCCACGTGGCATAATTTTCCTTTAAATATAATAAAATTAACTTGTTGCAGCATTAGCCTCTAAATCTTTAGAAGTTTCACCTTCTATAACTAAAGCTTCTACTACTTCTTCAGCAGCCTTCTTTTTGCGAGTTGTTCGCTTAGGCTTTATAGCTTTATTTTCTGCCTCAACTACTTCTGTTGCTGTAATTGGCTCAATTGTTTCAATTGCTTCAATTGCTTCTACAACTTCTTCTTTTGTTTTTCTAGCTTTAGTGCTTTTAGCGGACTTGTCGGTTTTGTCAACTTTAGTAATTTTAGTAGTTTTACTAGTTTTAGCAGCCTTAATAGTTTTTTCTTCTACAATTTTTTCTGTAGTTTTAGCTACACGAGGCTTTTTAGCTCTAGGAGCTATTTCAGCCGTTGCTTCATCTTCTTCAGCCGTCTTTAATGCTAGACGTGCGCGGGACTCTTCTGCTTTAGCACGAACTAAGGCAATTTCTTGGTCAGTTATAACACCTTTATGACCTCGAATTGCAGCTAACTTAAATCCATGTTTTAAGCCCATTTTATAAATTTCTTTTACTCCAGCTAGATTAATATCCCGACCTAAAGTAAAACACTCATAACGACCTTCTAGGGTTAAAATAATAGTTTCAGCTAAACAGGCATAAGCTGTTTTTGGTGGTAGACCAATATCACCACCAAAATCAACTGGCCCAGGAACTTCTAATTCTCCTGATTCTATAACTAAAACATCTGGTCGTTTAACTGCATCCTCTTCTGTAATATCTAGCGGACGCGCACAATCACAGATTACCGCCCCAGGCTTAACCTTCATAATATCAATAACTTTCTTGCCACGAGCCGAGGTAGTTGTAACAATTAGATCCATTTGATCTGCAAAAGAATTAGCATTAGTTGTGACATGAACTTTTGTCCCAGGACTATCTTTTTCAATAGTCATTTTAAGTTCTAATAGTTTATCCCCACGAGGAGCGACTAAAACTATTTCAGGGAAAATCAAAGCTAGCAGCCTAGAGCAAACTGCACCTATTGCACCCGTAGCACCTACAACCATTGCTTTATAACCTGTAGCACGTCCTTTTTTATCAGTCTTCATGCCCATTTTTTTACAAGCTTCATTTGCAGCCCAAAGCGTAGCCGAAGCCGTACAGCTATTTCCTGAAGTAATAGGAATTCTTGAGCGTTTTGCTACAGTAATACCAGCATCACCAACAATTTTAGTAAAAGCTCCTAGTCCCATCATCTTAGCACCTAATTTTTCCGCCATACGAGAAGCTTCTTCTAATCTTTGATAGGTAAACTCTGGATCACGGCTCATCATTTCTTCTGGTGTTGCACCCAGTGCAATTAGCCATCCTTCGGCCTCTACACCTTGAGGTGACTTGATTCCTGTTACATGTGAGTAAATAAATGGTGGAGAATAAGCCATTGTAGTTTCTACTAGCTGCTGGACTTGTTTTGGAGTATTTTCCATCCATTTTAAGTAAGGATGCTTAAACAAATAACGACGGCTAAGAGGATGTATTACAAAAGCAAATTTATGTTTCTCTTTTGGTGTACCTTGTGGATAAATAACTCTTGGCTCAATATTGGCACGATCAAATATTTCTAAATAATCATTTTCACTAATTTCTTGTGGCTTTTTCTCTAAATAAGCAGCAAATAGCGCGTGCATTACATTAATATCTATTCTTTGTTGCTTAAATAAATCTGGAACAGTGCTAATAATAGTTCTAACTCCACGTTTTTTAAGAAGTGCTATTGCTGCATCATCTACTGAATCAGTTACTACAATTTTATTAGGTAGCATACTAGGGGTATAATGACGTATATAAGTATAATCCCCAACAATAACTTCTGCTTTTTCAAAAGGTTTGCTAAGTAACAAAGGTTTCCATTGATCGCCATCCCAGCCCTTTGGATAGAACCAGGAATAAGGCATACGTGTTAAAACAGGCATAGAAGCAGCAGCATAATATTCTAAAGCATTTACTGAATCCAAAGTATAAGGTGTATTAAAATGAATTAGTGGGTCACAAAAAGAGAAGTTATTAGTATATTCCTGCATAACTTGTACCATTTCATATTGGGCAATTCCTGAAAGAAATAGCACATTTTCATAATTAAATAAGTCTTTTAAGCGTTGATTGATGGAACGAATTGTCCAACCTTGTAAAATAGACTTTAGCCCACGACCATCAGCAACAGGAGTCTTTTTTGCTAATTTGATTAGGCTTTGTGCTTCTTGGTGAATATGAACTGTATTTCCAATCTTAAAATAAGCACTAATACCACCTAAGCCTATCACATCAACTTGTCCATCATATTCTTTAATTCTTTTTCTAACCAAATCTATATTACCATCGCAGCCAACCCGCTTGATTTGAAATTTTTTCCCTAAGAAATTACCCGTAAATTCATAATCTCGCTCGGCTTTGCCAAGGCTAATGCTGACAATCTTTTTCATAAAGACTCCTAAGAAAAATTTGCTGGGGGATTAAAGATTAAAGTGCTTAAAGATACTCACACTTTAAACTTAGCATTATATATAGAGTTTTAAGTAAGCAAAACAGAGGTTAGCGACTTCTAATAGCTATCCATAAATAAATAGCAACCTAGTAGCATAAGCATTGCTAGGACTTATTAAATATATTAAACCCGTTCAATGCTATATAGTGGCATCTAACAATAGACAAGTTCTTTAGGACATGTCTATTAATTTTATTCTGGTAGTTTAGAAATATATCCACGACGAGCGCGGACAAGATACTTTTTGGATTTAGAAACTATAGAAATTGAATGATATTTTCCATCTAAAGAAGTATTTGGTGGGTAATAACCTACAGCATAGCCGCTACGTAGTTCATTAGCTATTTTTTCTGCAATAACTACTAATTCTTTCTCTGAGCTTGGAAAAAATACTCGTCCAGCGGTTTCTTCTGCTAGTCTAGTCAATATAACCTCTGGGTTATCAACCATTACCCCTGTATCTAATTTAATTTTTTGTTGTCCTGTAGAAAAAGCTTGTTTTTCTTCTGGTGAATAAATTCCAATCATATAACAAGGAATTCCTGTTAATTGTGCAATAGGAATAGCGTCTTGGAAAGCTCTGTTGCTGTGTTGGTCTAGTCCATCAGTAATTAAAACAATGGCTTGGCGAAGGCGTTTAGAATTTTTATTTGTATGAACCATGCCTCTAATTAAAGCATCATAAATGGCCGTTCCGCCATAAGGTTTAATTCGGTCAGTTTGGGTAAAAAGCAAATTTTGATCACTAGTAAAATCTTGAATTAAAGTAACTCGGTCATCAAATTTCATCAAACAAGCTTCATCTTCTTTGTTACTTTTCCTAATTAACTCCTTAGCTGCTTTAAGTGCTTCTAGTAGTTTGCCATTTTCAATCATAGAATTAGAAGCATCTACCATAATACAAAGGCTAATGGGTTCATTTTGTCTAGAAAAAAAGCTTATTTCTTGTTTTTTATTATCTTCATATAATTCAAATTCTTCTTTTCTCATATTTTCCGCATAACGATTTTTTGTATCTGTAACTAGCACGTTAAGCAGGACGACTTCACCACCAATTTTAATTGCTTCTACATTTAAGTCTTCATCTTCGGTCTTTGTTTGTTCATTTTGTTGTGGCGTTTGTGTTGGTTGTTGTGAAGTTTGTGTTGGCGTTTGTGTTGGAGTTTTTTTAGATACTTCATCAGATTGAGAAAATGTTAAAACGCTACTAGAGAAAATAATAATTAATAGTAAAAAGAATTTTGTAATATATTTTTTCATTGTCCCACCTTTTTATAAGTTATTAATGGCATTAGATTGCATTTTAGCTTTTGGGGTTGGCAAAAGATTCTAGCATGAAGGCTAGGCACCAACAATTAAAAAACATACCTATAAAATTAAAGAATTTTAAGGTTTTTAATTAAATCTAAAATCAGTTTATCTTCTCCTTTATTTACAAGTAATTAAATCATTAAACAGTTACAGAAACTACTGCATATAGATAGAATTTTGCTACTTTTGCAAAAATTTTTAAGATTTTTGGGAAATTTTGGGAACTAAAAATAAAACCAGGTGTCAAAGTTTACAGAAAGCAAGAGAGTGAATAAAGAGAGCCGGCCCATCAGAAAACACTCAAAAAACTATTCAATAAGTAAAATTTAAGTATCTTAAAAACTATTACAATAAGGAGTGTATAACTATGTTTAACAATCTGGTGGAGTGTACCAAAACAAAGAAAGATAAAAGAACTTGGATGTATTTTGCTGTCACCTCAACAATTTGGACATTAGCCTTAGCAGGCTCAATAGTTGGAGGAGTTTTTCTATATGATGCAAAACTAGATGAACAATTATCCCTTTTAACAATGCTTGTGGCACCGCCTCCCGCCACCTCCACCACCTCCAGCAGGATCACCTGTTGTAAGAAATAATAATGCCACTGTAAAACCAGATTACCCAACAAATAGGGTTCCTGATAGAATCGAACCTATCACCGAATCTACACCTAAAATAGCAACAACACCAAGCTTAGTTAATGCTTCTAATGGTGGTGTAGATTTAGGCGGTTTACCTAATGGTGTAGATGGTGGCTCTATTGGTGGTTTACCTAATGGTGTAATAGGAAGTGTTCCAACAGATAAACCTGCTCCCCCTCCTCCACCAGCAAAAGAAGAGTTAAAAGTAGCTGAACCAGAAGCTAAACCCATACCATCAATTGTTAGACGTAGCGAAGGTGTAATAGCTGGTAATGCACTAGTTAGAGTCGCTCCAGATTATCCAGCATTAGCTCGTAATGGTAATATTACTGGTGAAGTAAAAGTAGAAATATTAATTAGTGAAGATGGGAAAGTTGTTTCTACCAAAGTATTAGGTGGACACGGCTTACTACAAAAAGCTGCCTTAGATGCTGCTCGTCAATGGAAATTTAACCCAACCCTCCTTAACGGTACACCCGTAAAAGTTCAAGGTGTGATAACTTTCCGCTTTAGCTTATAAAAATCACACCTAAATAAGCTCACTTTAGAAACTAGTGTCGCGGCCAAAAAACACAGTCCTAAAGTGAGCTTATCTTTTTCCAATCAAGACTTTAACTAATAAGTTATTCTTACTGTAGCAAAAATATTAAACAGAGTTTTGTTTCCTGTCTCAGTTCCACATTCTAGCGGGCCAGCAGGCTTACAATTTTGACTAAAAATAGAACTAAAACCTGCTCCAGGTCGAAAAGCCGAAACTCCAGAAAAAATAACAATATTTTCGGTTAAAATTGGGCGATATTTAATTCCTGTACTAAAATCAACTCCTAAGTTTTTTTCAATAAATGGTTGAGCTAAAGCTTGTTCTAAAGCTTGTGGAGCAGCAAAGCTTAAAAAATTAACATTGCTGATAACACGAAGTTTTTGTGTAATATCAAAATCTGCTCCAACATTATAAAGATATAAACCAGGATTTACATGGTTTGCTTGACCAGCAATTTTGCTAGAACGAAGATTAGGAATTAAACTATTAGGTGTAGAAAGCTGCGTAGTTGTACCTAAAAAGGGTATTCCAACTTGATTAAGAAAACTAAATTGCCCTCCAGCAAAATTGTTATTGTCTAAAATATAGTCAAAACCTCTAGCAGTACCATCCGTAGGATTACCATCACCAGAAGAATAAAGAAAAGAAGTGCGAAACCGCTTCCAATCACGGTCAACAGAAAGTTCAACAGCAACTAATTGAGCATTAGCATCTACTTTACGACCAGCTAAACCATTAAAATCACCTGTTCCAAGAACTTGATAAACGGCAGTACTAAGATTTAGCCCACCACCAATTTTATTTAGCCACAATATTTTAGGTAGTTTTTCTCCAAAGTGACCATCAGAAGTAAATCCAAAATAATGTGTCCTTAGTTTATGTGGAACTACTGTTCCAATTACCGAAGGACGTATTGGAAAACCATTTCTATCCAGTCGAAAAGCTGTTCCATCATCACGGTTATAGTGATAACTAAATTGGGTGGTGTATCCTTTTTTAATAGTGTCTTGACGATAAAGATTAGCAATAAACACTCTTTGTGCACGTGAGTTGATAGTATTAAGACCGCTGTTAGTATCTTTTTCCAGCATATCAAAATAAACAACATTATATTGATAACGATTAGAAGCAAAATTACCAAATAACCTTAAACCCAGGTTAGAATCATTAAAAATAAAACCCCGAAAATCACTATTAAACCGCTGAATACCTGCACGAAATGAAGTTGTATCAAAAAATGGGCTATAACCGCCTTTGCTGCCTTTACCACGAAGAAATGGAAAAACTTTAGTTGTATCACCCAAACGATATTCCCCATAAGCTTGTTGAAGAGCGATAAAACCATCTCGACGGGTATTACCTCGACTAGGATCAATTCTAAGAACTACATTTTCACGTGCCTGAGCATAATTTATATTAAAAACTACCGTAGCATGAATGCGCCAATCAACAGGCTTAAAGTTAGCTGCACCTTGGAAAAAATCTCCAGCAATACTGAAATTTTGATTAAAAAGAAAAAGTCCACCACGGCCAAAAAACTCTCTACTATCAGGACGTTGCGCACTAATATCACTAGGCAGCGGAATACGTCTAGCACTTAAGAAAGTCTCGCTAGTTAAAGTTAAGTTAAAAAATTTATCAGTGCCAAGTATTGGATAATCGCCTTTTAAGACATTTTGCCTATAAGGATTAAGCAGACTACCTTTAGTGTAAGGGTAATTTGCTTTTGTTGGATCGCCATGTCTATCCCACTCAGGAAACCCTACTCTCCAACGATCATCTACAGGAATAAAATCTCCGCTTTCTTGTTCATCAGTTTTCATTGGGTTTTTGATTTTAACAGTCGATTTTGGCCCAACAAAACCAAGTGGTGGATCTTCTGCTCCAACAGGGACAGGTAAAACATCTGTAGTAGCAGATTCAGCACCTATATTTGTAACAGAAGTTTCATTTATGTTTGGTTCTACTTCTTTACTCGCTTTTTCAACTATTTTTTTCTTATTGTCTTTTTTTTCATCATCGCTAAGCTCGTTATTATTCAATGAGTTTGTTGCTTTAATTGATGTTAAAAGAACATTTTCTTTTTGTTTATTTTGAGCTAATGCAGTGCTACACATAAAACAAAAAATCATTGAAAGGATAAAATACTTCCAAACAACCCGATGTTTGTATGTTTTCATAATTTTCTCTCTCACTTATTTATAAGATGTTTTTAGAAGCTGATCTTGAAAGACCATAAGAAAGTTAACTTAAATATTTTTATTGGAATTAATTGATTAAAGTTAGCATTTCTTGAAGAAGACAAGATTTTAGAAGGGTATATAACAAAAAAGAAAAAATATTTGGCAAAAATATTGTAGTAAGTCAAACTACATACTAACTAATTATTAGTTTATGGAAATGTCAGAAATAAGCTCACTTTAATAAAGCTAGAGCAAAGCTAGCCTCATAGTAAAAAAACATAGTCCTAAAGTGAGCTTATCTTTATTCTAATCAAAGGTTTTGTTTATCTAATTCGTGGAACCCGCATTTTTATTTGGCTTAAGATTATTATTTGCTTCATTAAGCCTTTTTAGCTCTTCTTCCTCTGCTGCCAAGATTTTAGCTTTAGCAGCTTCTATTTCTACTTTAGAAGCAGCAAAAACTTTAGCCGCTTCTGTATCATCAGGAATATTTCTATCTAATGATATATAGCGATTAAGATAATCCTTAACTTTACCCTCATCATCTAAATAAAGTCTTAATTCTCCTAAACTCTTGGTTTGATTGATACTGTGAACAAAAATAGTTTTTCCATCACGTTGAGCAGGAGGAGGTAAAGCAACAGCATTAGCAGTAATTAAAACATCAATATCAGGATTTTGTTTAATAATTTCCTTAGCAACTCCTAAGTTACAATAAGCTAATACTACTACCAGATCAGCTTTTGCTCTTACTTCTGGCAATATAGCTTTAATTTTCTCTAAAGGTTCATTAACAACAAAACCTGTTATAGCATTAGGCCAAGTTTCAGTTAAACCAACAAAACCAACTCTTAAATTAGCTTTTTTGCCTAAGCGTTTTCCTTGAACTTCACGAATAACATAAGGTTTAAGAGGAGTAATTTTATTAATATCTTGGGATGGTGAAATATTAGCAGAAATCATGTCTCCTAATATTGGAGTTGACATTAATTGTTGTTGATATTTTTCTTTGTCTAAAACTACTTTTCCATAAAGCATATCCCGATGTGAAAAATTAATTGCATCCAACTTAAATTGGCTAAATGCTTTTAACATCCATTCATTCATTAACAGCGCGTCTTCTCTTAAGGTTTCTGGCTTTTCTGCTGCTAATTCTTCATTAAATAAATGCCCTACATCTACGTGTAATACTGGTATATCTTTATATTTTTCCTTAAAAGAATTTACATATTTAACCCGTCTAACTAACCCTCCAACAGGATTAGCTTTACAACCGCAATTATCCAAACTTCCCTGCATATCTGCACCATAAATAAATGCTAGTGAAGCACCATCATCTACTCCAAGACGTTCTTCTAGGTTTGCTCCTTTTTCAGCTTGAATATTTTTTGCTTTTCCATTTAAGTCGACTTCTCCAGCTTTTCCCGTCAAAGCATTACTTACCACAAAACCTACTCCAACAATTATTAAAACAACAAAAACACAAAAAACCATAAATCGTTGTTGTGTTGGATTCATTATTTTAATCCTCCTCTTACAATTTTTAATTAGTGAAATTCCTTTTAACAAAGGTGAACGTCTGTAAATTGTAGTCGGTTACAAAAGAACTACTAGATTGTAGATGTTAGGTAAGAATAACGTATTGAATTTGTTGGAAAGTTTTTTAGTGAAAATAGCAAGGTGAGACCTAACCATCATCTTAGGTCTTAACTTGCTATTAGAAATAAGTTTGGTTGTTATTCCTGTGTTTGTTGCGTTTCTTCAGTTTCTTCTGTTTCTTGTTCAACTGCTTTTCTTTCTGGACGCATATGAGGAAATAAAATTACATCTCTAATGGAATGTTGCCCTGTTAGAATCATTACCAGTCGGTCAATTCCTATGCCTTCACCGGCTGTTGGAGGCATACCATAACTAAGAGCGCGAATATAATCTTCATCCAAGACCATAGCTTCTTCGTCGCCTCCTTCACGCTGTTTCATTTGTGCTTCAAAGCGGTTTCGCTGCTCTATTGGGTCGTTTAACTCGCTAAAAGCATTTGCTACTTCCATACCAGCAATAAAAAGTTCAAAACGATCAACAAAATTTGGGTCATCTGCTGATTGTTTAGAAAGTGGTGAAAGCTCTGTAGGAAATCTTGTAATAAATGTTGGGCTTTGCAAATGAGGTTCAGCTAAATGTTCAAATAAAGCACCTAGCAATTGTCCTGCATTAGCCTTTGGATGAGCATCTGCACCCGTTTTTTCTATAAGCGAGCGTAGATTATCAATACCAACTAAATCGGATTCGGTAATTGGTGAAAGATTTTCAGGCCAATACTTAATTACTGCTTCACGCATTGTAAGACGTGTCCAAGGACGAGCAAAATTAAGCTTTTTCTCGTTGTATTCAATTTCAAGTGTCCCACAAACTTTAGCAACTAAATCAGTTATTAGCTCTTCGGTTAACTCAATTAAATCTTTATAATCGCTATAAGCTTGGTAAAACTCTAGCATTGTAAATTCAGGATTATGTTTAATGGATAGACCTTCATTACGGAAATTGCGATTTATTTCATAAACTCGGTCTAGTCCACCAACTATCAAACGTTTTAGGTAGAGTTCTGGAGCAATTCTAGCATAAAGAGTAATATCTAGTGCGTTATGATGAGTTACAAAAGGACGTGCAGCGGCTCCTGTTGCAAGAGGTGATAGCATAGGTGTTTCTACTTCAACATAAGCATTCTTGTCAAAATAACTTCTAATTTCTCGAATAATTTGCGAGCGTTTAACAAATACATCTCTAACATCTCGATTTGCAATCAAATCTGCATAACGTTGACGATAACGTACTTCTTTATCATGTAATCCATAATATTTGTCTGGCGGTGGAATTAAAGCTTTAGCTAAAAACATTAGGTCTGTTGCGTGAATAGAAAATTCATCTGTTTTAGTGCGAAATAGATGTCCCTTAACTCCAATTAAATCACCTAAGTCTAAGAGTTCAAATAACTTCCAAAGTTTTTCCCCTACTTCATTGCTACGTAGATAAACTTGTAAAATCTCTTGACCATCTGAATAAGTAATAAAGGCAGCTTTGCCCATTTTACGAACAGCACGAATACGACCCGGCACACACACTTCAATATGTGCTTCGGCTAGCTCATCTTTAGTTTTCCCTGAATATAAATTTACTACTTCAGTAATAGTATGAGTTTTATCATAAGAATGGGTATAAGCAGGAAAACCTAATTCTATAATGTCTTGTAGATTTTTCTTTCGTTGCAAGGTTTGTTCGTGGTCTTGTTCTATCAAGGCTAAAAGCTCCTAAGTTAATGATTTGAAATTGTTAAGTAGAAAAGAAGTGTTATTATGTATTGAGCCTTTAAGAAGTGTCAAGGAAGATGCTTACTACTTCTAAAACTATTGTAGAAGTTGGAATATCAAGAAAAAAATTTAACTTGATAAAAAATACTAATCAATAAAGATAATTGACAAACCGTTAAAAAGTAAGATACATATTAAAACTAATTTCATTCAAAATATATTTGTAAATTTGGCTTAAAAATTGATCAAGATCTTATCAATAAGTAACTTAGCTAGCTAATCTTATTTCATAACACCTAACTTTATTTATTAATTATTCTCATAACTTCTCATAAAAATTATTTTTAGTTGAGTCAAATGTAGTAAAATAGGAGTCACTTCATGCGAAATCATGTAATTTTTTATCTAGCAGTTATACTAGTTTTTGGAATTAGTCTTTTTTTATTGCTAAACTATGGAAAAACCCTGGAAAGGCAACATATTGCTTCTTCTCAAAATATCACATCTAACTCAAATGCAGAACAAACAAGCCAAGCAAAATCAGAAAAAGGATTTATAGATGATATTAAAAGAAACTTTGTTAGCCCTATTTGCCTTATTTTACTAGAAATTATGTTTATTATAATGCTTGCTAAATTGCTTAATTTTCCTCTGAGAAAAATTGGGCAGCCTTTAGTTATAGGGGAAATTCTTGCTGGAATTGTGCTAGGGCCTTCATTACTAGGAACTATAACGCCAGATTTTACTACTTTTCTTTTCCCAAAAACATCTTTGGGTAACATCCAACTAGTTAGTCAAATAGGTTTAGTTTTCTTTATGTTTACAATAGGGATGGAACTTGATATTTCAGCTATTAACAATCGTATCAAATCAGCAGTTGTTGTTAGTCATGCAAGTATAATAGTTCCTTACCTTTTAGGCGTAATCTTGTCGCTTTTTCTTTACAAACTATATGCACCAAAAGAGGTTTCCTTTCTTGCTTTTGCTTTGTTTATGGGTATTGCTATGAGTATTACAGCTTTTCCTGTTCTAGCAAGAATTGTTCAAGAAAGGGGTTTATCAGGTACGTCATTAGGTTCAATAGCTATTACTTGTGCTGCTGTAGATGATATTTCTGCTTGGAGCATCTTAGCTTTAGTAGTTGCTATTGTAAAATCTGGTTCTCCTACTTCCGCTATTTATACAGTTGTTTTAGCACTAGGTTTTATATTTTTTATGTTTTATTTAGTTAAGCCTCTATTAAGTAAGTTTATTGATAAACATATGGTTCAGGATGATATAAGCAGAAGTCTTGTTTCCTGGATTTTTATCTTACTTTCTTTATCTGCTTTATTTGCTGAAATCATTGGAATACACGCCCTTTTTGGTGGCTTTTTAATGGGAGTTATTCTTCCTGAAAATCCCAAATTTAGAAAGCTATTAAGAGATAGAGTGGAGGATTTTTCTGTAGTCTTTCTTTTACCCCTTTTCTTTGCCTTTACTGGTTTACGTACTGAAATAGGCTCTTTAAATAATATAAATGGTTGGTTAATATGCTTGCTTATAATTACAGTAGCTGTTGTAGGTAAATTGTTTGGAAGTGCTATAGCAGCACGTTTTACAGGACTAAGCTGGAAAGAATCTTTTGCTCTTGGTACTTTAATGAATACACGAGGCTTAGTAGAATTAGTGGTGCTTAATGTAGGTTATGATTTAGGCATACTTTCGGCAGAAATTTTTACTATGATGGTACTAATGGCATTAATTACAACTTTTATGGCTGGGCCATTATTATCTTTTATACAAAGCTTTCAATCGCAACAACAAGAACAACTTATTTGATATAAGGAATTTAACAAAAAATTACCTAAAAGATATGGCTTGGCACTTGCTACCAAGCCATAATCATTTCTCATTCTTTTTCTAACATTGCTTGGCTAGTATAAACTAGCCCTCCTATTAAACCATTTACCATCAATAAGCTATAAGCTAAAAAAGAAAATAATGCTGCTTGTGTGTTAGATATCCCTAAGGGACTAAGTAGCAAAACCAGCAAATATTCACGTACTCCAATTCCATTAGGTGGCGAAATTGGAAGCATTCTAGCTAAATCAACAACTGCAAATAAAGCCATTAAAACAAATAAAGGGATGTTTAAATCTAAAGCTTGTGCTACTAACCAACAAGAAATTGTCCAAGTTGTGCGAACTAAAAACGTAGTCAGAATAATACTTAAAAGTAGCAAAGGTTTTTGACTAAAAATTAGCTAAATGATTACCAATTTTTTCTATTGTACTGCTAACTAATTTACGGTTAATCAATAACTCAAATCTAATCACTAAATTAAGAAATAGCTTCATTGCCATTTTGCTAAAAAGTAGCAAACAAAGAAAAATAGAAATTATTAGCAAACCTGCAACAAAGTAATAATTATTAGGATTATTTAAGTAATCTCGTCCAAGATAAAGTCCAACTAAACTGCTTAAAAGCAGTCCAACAAGGCTAACTAAGCGTTCAACTACAATAGAAGTAAAAACAAAGCTACTATCACCTGTAATTTTTCCAACTCTAAGTAGTCTTGCTAGATCTCCCCAACAGCACTAGGAGTAAATAAATTAAAAAACTGTGCTGTTAAATATTGACCAAACAATGTCCAACTACTAACAGAGTATTTTACTTTTATTAATAGTTGCCAACGCCAACCCATTAAATAAGTCATAAATAATGTGTTTAGCACTGCGCCTAGTAAAATAAAATAATTTACCTGAGCAATAACTTTTAATAATTCCTTTTGGTCAATTCTTGTTAAAACAAAGATAAAAGCTACTAGTCCAATAGCAATTTGTAATATTTTCCAGAGTAAACTCGATTTGTTTTGATTAAGTTTTAGATCTGTTACAGGACTAGGATTAAGTAAAGTGGCTTCAGGTGACTGTGAGTTCAAGATTTGTCACCTTTCAAATGAATATTAACCCAAATCTTGGCTAACTCTTGTAAAGTGTAGAAAATATGAGAAGGTCGAACGGTAGAACTTCCAGCCGTTCTAGGGTAATGTCTTACGCCTAATTCCGTCATAGAAAATTTATGATATCTGGCTTTAGCCAACACTTCAGCATCAACAAAAAAGCGTTGTGATTCAATTTTAATTTTGTCAAAAATGCTGCGACGAAATAACTTAAAAGCACAATCAATATCTCTAACTCGTATACGGAAAATAATTCTAACCAGTAAATTAAAACCCCAAGACAAAAATAATCTAGTTAAAGGATCATAGCGATAAATACGAAATCCACAAACTAAATCATAATCTTCAATAGGTGCAATAAAGTTCTTTAACTCTTTGACATCAAATTGGTTATCAGAATCAGTATAAAAAATAAGGTCTGATTTAGCACCAGTAAAACCATTACTTAAAGCTTGAGCATAGCCAAGATTAGTTGGGTGATGGATTACGCGAATTTCTGGATATTTTGCTGCTAGCGAGTCGCTAATTTCGCCTGTTCGGTCTTTGCTACCATCATTAACAATGATTACTTCATATGAAGAAAAAGGAAGTGTTTTAAGTGCATCTAGCATTTTAAGTGCTGCGGCTTCAATATTTTCCTCTTCATTAAAAGCTGGCAGCACTGCGGAAATAGAATTAAACTTGCTCGTCATTTTTATAAATATCCTAAACTCTTAAGGCGTGCGCTTACTTCTTCACTATCTTCTTCAGAAAAATCTGCTGCAATTTTTTGCTTATCAATTCCATCTGTAGCACTTATAGGATTTGCGCTTAGATAATCGTCTGTAATCATTTCCGTTAAAACTTCGCCATCCATATCTTTAGGAATTGGATAGCCCAGTAAATAAAGCATTGTTGGTGCAATGTCAATTATACGAGCGCGGGAAAGTCTCATTGCAGGCTTGATATTAGGGCCTGTAGCAATATAAAGCCCATTCATTCTATGATCGCCTGAATTACCATAAACATCTGTAATAAAACGGTTAGAAGTAAGATCTAGCGTCCCCATAGGCTTATAGCGCATATCTAGTGGTAAGAAAGAAATATCTGGGGCCGCTTCAACGTGTGGGCCGGTGTAGATTTCTTCGCGTCGCCAAACCTGATTAATTAGCTTTTCTCCTGTATCAGGATTAACTATTGCCTTTAATTTATCTACCACTGTCTGACAAATTCTTTCATATTCAACACCTGGTGTAACTACTCCATTAGGCTCACGTCCTTTTAGATTAATAAAAATCTGTCCGTAATTTCCTTTAGAGTAAGCAACTGTTTGTGTCCAATCTACATCTTGGAGCGAAAGCATCAAACTATTAATAATCTTAAACAATTGCGAGCGATTAGTCACCCCAGCAGCCAACCGATTTTAGCTAGTCCCATACGCATTGACATGCGATAGCCAAATTCTGGAGTAAACCCTAGATTAAAAAGCAGTTTCTTAAGTTGAGTCATCGCACTTTTCTTAAGTACAAGTAACCCTTCGGAAAGTAGCCAAATATTAAAGCAAAGGAATTTATGAATTGGGCCAAAACCGTGATCTGACCCCATCATAACTAAACTATCTGGCCCAGCTTTTCTTACCATTCTTCCAACTGCTTCATCAACTGCCTTCCAAAACTGCATAACCCGGTCACGATGTTTGGTAACTTCTTTACGATTGCTAAGAGGGTGTTTTTCATCCCAAATATGCCAAAGTTCGTGTTGGCAACGGTCTGTACTCCAAATATGGTTAGCGTAAAAATCCCAAGGGTATTGTTCCATTAAATATTCTGTCACCTTGGTTTTATACTCTAATTCATCAAAAAGCTGGTCTAGCACTTTATCAATATTGCCAGGTGCGTAAACCTCTGTAATATAAAGGCGATATGGGCCAAATTTTGATTCAAGTTCTGCAAGTAAATCTGATGGATAAGTAAAATCTCGTTTTCCTCTTGGAGTTAAAAAGTCAGACACCATCAACCCATTAACAGAAGCAGGTGGATAAGTAACCGGCATATTTGTAACAATTACTTTTTTACCTAGCTGGGAAAGTATATCCCAAATTGCCGGACTATCTCTAAGTGCTTGATTTACTGGGAGATTGTGCATTGATCCATTACGTCTAAGTAAAAATTCTAGTATTCCATGTTTACCTGGATTTTTACCTGTTACTAAAGAAACCCAAGCAGTAGGGGTGATGGGTGGAATAGTTGTTTCTAAAGAAGCTCTAGCACCACTAGCAATAATACGCTCAAGATTAGGAAGACCTATTTCCCGCATTAACGGGTCAAGTAAATCAAATGTTGTTCCATCTAAACCAAGAAAAAATAATTTTTTACTCATAAATCAAACAAATACTAAAGTAATAGAAGCTTTTCGCTAAAAAACAATAACTTGATAGCTTAACCTTAAAATCTACAAGGTCAAGTCTGGATTGCTACTGGATTGTAGAAGTGTTTGCAATTAGTTTGTTTTATCTAGCAACGGCTAATTGTTGTGGATTTTCTTGTTCAATAAGTTTCCAAGAACTAGAATCCCTAAGCAATTGCGAAACTAATTGAGCATGTAGCGCGTGTCCTGAACGTTCGGCTGTTACTCGACCAATAATTGGGCGACCTATTAAAGCAAGATCTCCAAGAATATCTAAAACTTTATGCCGTGCAAATTCATCAATAAAACGTAAGGCTTCTGTATTAAGCAATCCATTTTCTGTTAAAACAATAGCATTTTCTAGCGATCCACCACGAATTAAACCCACTTGGCGTAGTGCGTCTAGTTCCTTAGTAAAACCAAATGTTCGTGCTGGAGCAATTTCATTGATATAATCTGTTTTGCTAGAACTATAACTAAACATTTGTTTTCCTATTAATGGATGAGCAAAATCTATTAAAGAATTAATAGAAAATTCCTCTGCTGGCTCAATTTTAATTCTACGATTGCCATCACACACTTCTAACGGAGCTAAAACTTTTAAACACACCCTAGCCGCAGATTGTTCAACTACACCAGCAGCTTTTATTAAAGTAATAAATTCCCGTGAACTACCATCCATTATTGGCACTTCCAACGAATCAAGTTCAACAATACAATTGTCAATTTGGCAGCCAGCTAAGGCAGAAAGTAAATGCTCTACAGTAGCTACCATTACTCCTAAACGCATTAATGTAGTAGCGTAACTAACTCTAGCAACGTATTCAATTAAGGCAGGAATTTCAAAATTAGATAAGTCTACTCGTTGAAAACAAATTCCAGTGTTAGGAGGGGCGGGTTTAAGTGTCATTTTTACATCACAACCTGTGTGTAACCCACGACCTTGACAGCTAATAGCTTCTTTAAGAGTTCTTTGCGAAAAAGAAGTATTAAATTGATTACTTAGAACATTTTGCGCGAACGTAAAAACAGTCAACTTTTCTATCCTCCCAGCAACTTGAGCAAAATAAAGTATTACAGTTTATTGCAAGTCTTTGCTGTTAAGCATTTTTTGTACCAAAAGATTTTTTCTTTACTTGATCTAAAACAACTATTTCTATTTGTTGGAGTTAATCTTTAACCAAAAATAAGACGCTTGTTTAAGATGTTGCAACTTGACCACAATCTTAAACAAGCGATGTTGCAGAGAAACCACAATAGTTTTAATTAATGTTAATCAAGGAGCAAGATATTGCTGTGCTATCCAAAAATAACCATCAATTACTTGTTTACCATATAGCAAACTAACAATTGCTCCTAAGCCTAAGAAAACGCCAAAAGGCAATTTAGATTGCCATGCTTCATTACCTTTCAAGATAAAAATAGCAATTATAGGTAACATTGCTAGTGCTGGAGCAAGCAGCAATGTAGTAAGACAAAGTTGCCAGCCTAAATACATCCCAACAAACAACATCATCTTAAAATCGCCGCCTCCCATACCATCTACCCCACGTAGCAACCTATAGATTTCTGATAGGCTAAAAAGTAGGCCAAAACCAATTATTGCACCTAATATGCTGTTAATTATGGAGGTCAAAGCGGGATAAGGAACAAGTTTTTCCTGCAAGAAAAATATAAATCTATTCTGAATATCAAAAAACCTATCTGGGTCACCCATTAGCGAAGTTAAAGCAAGGCAAAATGCTATTAATGCTCCTGCAATTACTAGTAGTTGAAAAAGCTTTGTGTCTACAAAAAGTAGAATGATTAAAACAACTACCATCAGAAAAACAAAACCCCCAAGTAATGTAGCTAAAAACACATTTTGTAGTTGTGGTTCATTAACAACAAACCCGCGAATTACTAAAGCTAGCAAGGCTCCCCACAAAGTTAGTACATCTGGCAAAATCATTTTCTGGTAATCAATAAATATTAAAGCTATGTTGACAGAGATAAACGCAACGTTAAAAACATAATCAGCAATGCTAAAAACAGGTTTTGAAGCTTGATGATAAAAGGCTAGTAAAAAAGCAATGGTGGTTAAAGCTTCTACAAATGGGTAAATAATAGAAATCTTAACCTTGCACTTACGACATTTTCCACCTAAAACCATATAGCTTAAAATAGGAATATTTTCTAGTGCAGTAATTTGATGTTTACAATTAGGACAAAAAGATCGTGCTGGATAAACTAGCGAGATTTTTTCTTCATCTGTTGTAGTCTGCTCTTTAGTTTCTACAACTTCTTTCTTATCATTATCTATTGATATTGCTTCTTTTTGTATATTTTCTATTTTTTCTTCTGCGATTTTTTCTTTAATTATTTGTTGTTCTTTAGTTTCTTTGCTTGTATTACTGACTTCACTATCGCTAGATTCATCCATCTCTTCCCATTCGTCTTTATACATCAAAGGGATACGGTAAATTACAACATTTAGAAAACTACCTATTGCCAAACCAAATAAAGTTACAGTTAAAACCCAAAACCATTCTGGAAGTAGATCAATGTCTGGAATACCTGTATTTACCACATTGCCTCACAAGTAATTAAGAATTGTTGATATTTCTGGTTTAGAACGAGCTTAATAGTTTGTAAGTAATGGCTTTCAGAAAATTTGTCAACTAAAATAACAAAATTATGAAAATTTTGCAGATTAGTTCAGCACAAGAATTTGGTGGAGCAGAACGTCATGTAGTAGATTTGTCTATAGAACTTGCTTCTCGCGGCCATGAAATTCATCTTGCAGTACGTCCATTTAGTCCACTGCCTAGCCAAGTTAAAGACTTTGGCATAAACTGTCATACTCTAGCTTTACGAGGAGCAATAGATTTAATCTCTGCTTATAAATTAGCTAATCTAATTCAAAAGCTAAAGATCGATGTAGTCCATACCCACTACGCACGCGATTATCCATTAACCGCAATTGCTGTGCATTTATCTCAAAAACTTGGGGTTAAACCAAAGTTTTTTCTAACTAGACATCATTACTTACCTGTAAAGGCTAATTGGGCTTATAGTCATTTGTTAAGCAATGTTGACACTGTAATTGCTGTATCTACAAGTGTTCGCGACACTTGGGCAAAATTTTTTAACTTAAAATTTTATACTTCTAATAATTCTTATCCAAAGCTAGCAGTTATTCCTAATTGGATAAATAGAGAAAAATTTATTATTTCCGACACTCAAGAAGAGTCGCGCCAAAAACTTGGTATTTCAAGTAATCTGCCTGTTGTTGGAATTGTTAACCAACTAACTCAAGCAAAAGGTCAACATCTGTTATTAGAAGCAGTTACTAAGTTAAAAGCTCCCTGTTTTGTTGTATTTGCAGGAAATGAACATAACAAAGAAAAACCCTACACTAAATATTTAGAAGATTTAGCTAAAAAATTTAATTTAACTGAGCAAGTAAAATTTCTTGGACATGTTAAAGATTTGGCTAGCTTATATAATGCTTTAGATATAGTTGTAATACCCTCAGAAAATGAAGCTTTTTCTATAGTCTGTTTAGAATCAATGATTTGCCATCGTCCAGTAATTGTAGCTAATGTTGGTGGTTTAGCAGAACTTGTTAAAGACAGCAAAACAGGACTAGTTTTTCCTGTAGGTAGTAGCGATTTGCTAGCAGAAAAACTTAATTTATTAATAAATGATAAAAACCTAGCAAAAACACTAGCTCAAAATGCTTATAGCTTTGTAGAAGAAAAATTTTTAATGAAAAAAGTGATTTCCCAAATAGAGCAACTTTATCTAAATAAATAAATCTAGCTTAAAAACGTTTTATTCCTTTTACTCCTTAAAGCATATAAAGTATTACTGCCTATCTGCTAGCTAGTTTTGCACTGAAGTTAATTAACATGTTAGACTCGTCGTTTACAAATTTTTCTACAACAACAAAATCTGATTTTATTTCTATGAGGCAGTAATTCAATGGCATGGTTTAAGCGTAAGAAAACTGATAATTTACCCCCAATCCCAACTGATGCAGAGCGAAAAGTAAAAACAGAAGGATTATTTAGTAAATGTCCGCAATGTTCACAAACACTTTTTAAGGGACAACTTGAGGAAAGTGCTTATGTTTGTCCTAAGTGTAATCATCATTTTCGCATTGATGCACACCAACGCTTAAAAATGTTATTTGATAATGGCGAATATGAAGAATTTGATCAAAATATTGCTTCTACAGATCCATTAAAGTTTGTTGATACTAAACCTTACAATGAAAGATTAGCTAAAACCCAACAAACAACAGGCGTTTTAGATGCTTTAATTTCTGCTAAAGGTAAAATAGGTAATCATACTGTTATAGTTTGCTGTATGGTTTATGAATTTATTGGCGGTTCAATGGGTTCTGTTGTAGGAGAAAAAATTACTCGTGCTATTGAACGTGCCATTAAAGAACGTTGTGGGCTACTTATTGTCTCTGCTTCTGGTGGTGCGCGTATGATGGAAGGGGCATTATCGTTAATGCAAATGGCTAAAATTAGCGCAGCACTAGCAAATTTAGATCAGGCTAGACTTCCCTTTATTTCATTGATGACTGACCCAACAACTGGTGGAGTTACTGCTAGTTTTGCAATGCTAGGCGATCTTAATATTGCTGAACCTGGCGCGTTGATTGGCTTTGCTGGGCCCAGAGTAATTGAACAAACCATTAGACAAAAATTACCTGCTGGTTTTCAACGCTCAGAATTCTTATTAGAACATGGTATGTTAGATGCAGTAATCGACCGTAAGAGCTTAAAAGATTATATTTGTCAATCTCTTGATTTTATGATGAGCTAATGGACTACTGGCTAGCACTTGACTATCTTTATAGCTTAGGACATGAAACCTTAGCAATGAAGCTAGGTTTAGATAACATTGACATTTTAGCTAAGAGCCTAGGACAGCCACAACAAACTTACTCTACAATTCATGTAGCTGGGACAAATGGAAAAGGCTCTTTTTGTGCTTCTCTAGCCTCGATTTTGACAGAAGCTAAAATTGATACAGGGCTTTTTACTTCCCCACATTTACTAGATATTACCGAGCGTTTTCAATATAACCTTAAACCTATCTCTAAAACTCAGTTTTCTAATTTACTTGAAAAAGTTAAATCTCAAGTAGATGACTTATTATTAGAGCAAAAGTTATTGTCTCGTCCAACTTTTTTTGAGCATATTACGGCTGTAGGTTTTGAATACTTTCGAGAGTGTAGAGCTAAACTAGCAATTTTAGAAGTAGGCTTAGGCGGTAGGCTTGACTCTACTAACATAGTTTCACCTATTCTTAGTGTAATTACTAGTATTGATTATGATCACCAGCAATATTTAGGGAATACATTAACAGAGATTGCTAGAGAAAAAGCAGGCATCTTAAAACCAAATGTTCCTGCTTTGATCGCTCCACAAACTGAAGAAGCAGAAAAAGTAATTAAAGAAGTAGCAGAAAAAGTTCAAGCACCTTTAATTTGGTTAGATACTAGTCAAATCAATGCTTTAGCTATTAAGGATGGTTATTGGGAGTTTGATTTTTCTACTGAGAAAGAAAACTATAAAGCCTTAAAAACAGGTCTTAGAGCTTATCATCAAGTAATAACTTCTGCTCTAGTAGTTAAAGCCTCTGAAATACTTAATCAACAAGGATTTAACATTTCTAAGCAAAACATTAAAGAAGGTTTAGAAAGAGTGGTTTGGCCCGGACGATTAGAATTAATTAAATTAAAAGAATTTGATTTGCTTTTTGATGGAGCGCATAACCCACAAGGAACCAAGACGTTAGCAGATTTTTTGGTTAGCTGGTTAAAAGAAAGAAATTACTCTCAAAAAACATTAATTTTTAGTGTAATGAAAGATAAAGAACTGCCTAAAATGGCAAGTTTGCTTTTTCCTCTTTTTGATTCAGTAATTTTATTAAATCAAAAAGATACAAGAGCAATAAACTTTCGACAGATGGACGGGAAAATATTAAACTTAGCAAAACAATATTTTATTGTTGAAAATGTTGATGAAGCCCTAAAAATTGCTAATAATCAAGCAGTTAGAGAAAAATTAGTAGTTGTTAGCGGTTCTCTTCATTTAGTTGGAAGTATTAAACAACACTTAAAAAATAGCAAAAAACCCTATCAAGAGAAACCCTATGGCCTATGAGCTTTTAAGTCGGGAAGTAAAATATCGTGGACGGATTTTTGAGTTTTCCATTGATCAAGTCCTCTTTCAATCTGGCGCAACTATACAACTAGATGTAGTTCATCATAATGGTGGCGCGGCAGTAGTAGCACTTACAGATAAACAAGAAGTTATCTTAGTTAAACAATATCGTCATCCAATGGGTGAATATTTGCTAGAATTACCTGCGGGAAAAATAGAAAAAGAAGAAACCCCTGAAAAAACTGCTGCAAAAGAACTTAAAGAAGAAACAGGATTTCAAGCCGAAAAACTAGAACTTCTTTCTATTACTTATCCAGCACCAGGTTATTGTAGTGAAAGGCTTTATATCTATCTAGCAAAAGAGCTTAAAGTAGTAAGTAGTAGTCCAGAATTTGACGAAGAAATAGAAGTGGTAGTTTTACCTTTTTCTAAAGCTTGCGAAATGATTTTTAGTGGTGAAATCCGCGATGCTAAAACAATTATTGGACTTCTAGCAACAGAACGAAAGTTAAAAGAATAGTGAAATTTTTCTGTTTTGAATAGATAACTTAAGAAAATAATAAGGTTAGTATTTCAATGACAATAGAATATTGTTGCCCTGAATGCTTAAGTCCACTGCCTAAAATGCCACCTGTAACTTGTTCTAAATGTGGTAGTAATTTTAAGGCTTTAACAAATCAGACGACTAGTAAAATTTTTAGCAATTTAGACCCTGACAAACCGGCTTGGGGTTATGGGGCTGGCATTGTTATTTGGTTGTTATCTGTATTTCTAATAATTACTGCACCGCTACCTGCAATGTTAACTTGGTCTATATGGATGCAACTATCTGGGCAAACTTTACCAGATAAGCCAAAAATAGAAGAAAATCCAGAACTAGCAATCTTTTTTATTTGTGGAACATTTTTAGCCCAAATACTTACTCTAATGGTTAGTCACCGATTTATCACTAGGACTAGTAAAGGCAATTTCCTTTCAGCGTTGGGATGGCATTGGCCCGAGCGATTTGGTTTAGTAAAAACAGTTCTTTTTACAATTTTTATATTTTTTGTTACTGCAATAGTCATTTCTCTATTTCCTTACCAAAAAACAGATATGCAGAAATTTATTGAAATATCTATGGCAGTCAGGATCTTAGTAGGAATAATTGCAATAATTGGCGCACCTTTTGTTGAAGAATTAATTTATCGAGGTATTCTTTTTGCTGGCTTGCGAAGAGATTTTGGAGTTGCTCCAGCAATAATTGGTGTTTCATTTCTGTTTCTTTTAGTACATATTCCTCAATATTGGGGATCCTGGGGTGTTATAACTGGTTTAGGGATGCTTAGTCTAACTCTAACTTTAGTTAGGGCTTATAGCAGTTCGCTCTTACCATGCTTTGTTATTCACTTAATTTTTAATACTATTCAAGTAATACTAATGATTATTCAAGGTTTTGTAGGAGAGTAAAACAGCACAGTGGAAAGAAATTTTAACTTCCCTTTACCAGAAAATAGACCTTTTGATGTAGTAGGTCTTGGTCTTAATGCAGTAGATCATATTATAGTTGTTCCAAAGTACCCAGAATTTAATACTAAAATTCGCCTTAGCAACCATAGTCAGCAACCTGGCGGACAAGTTGCTTCAGCCTTAACTGCACTGGCTAGATTAGGTTGTAAAACTCGCTATATTGGCAAAGTAGGAAATGATTTTAGCGGTGATTTGCAACTTTCTCGCTTAAAAGCAGAAGGTGTTGAACATTCCTTTGTTAAACAAATAGCAAATGCTACAAACCAAATCGCTTTTATAATCATTGATGAACAAAATGGGGAGAGAACCATAATTTGGGATCGGGATGAAAAATTAGCTTTTTCTGCTGAAGAAGTAGAAGAAGAAGCTATAAATAGTGGAAGAATTCTTCATATAGATGGTCATGACGTAGCAGCAGATATTTTAGCAGCACAAATGGCACATAGATCAGGAATGGCTGTAGTAATTGATGTAGATAACTTTTATCCTGGTGCAGATAAACTACTTCCTTTTATCGATTTTCTAGTAACATCATCTGATTTTCCACGACGAGTAACAGGAATTAGCGAGCCAAAACAGGCTTTAGCTAAATTAAAAGAAGTAAGTGGAAGCTATTTTGTAGCAATGACTTTGGGTAGTGATGGAGTGTTAGCCTATCATGAAGGTGAATATTTACATGTTCCTGGATTTGAAATAGTTTGCCGAGATACAACTGGTGCGGGAGATGCTTTTCATGGTGGTTTTATTTATGCTTTATTAAATGAAATGTCAATTTTAGAAACCTTACGTTTTGCTAATGCTGTAGCAGCAATGAAATGTCTGCATTTAGGAGCGCAAACCGGACTCCCAACATTAGCAGAAGTAAAAAATTTTTTAGCTGGAAAATAAGTCTTTTAGAAATTAGTAATTTAAGGATAAACTTTTATGTCAGAAGATCAATTTGATGAGCTAGATGAATTCCAAGAAATAGATATAAGCGATTTGCTACAAGTAGTGTTAACAATGCAAGCAGAGCTAGGTGTAGTTTCAGATCTACTTGCTGAGGTATTAAAAACGGGCCAATTAAATAAAACGGAAATGATACGTTCTATGCACACCATTGGAGATCTAAGTTTAGAAGCAATGGAAATACTCTCAGACAATGAAGAGGAAATTGGTCAAGTTTTTGAACAAAACCTAATAATAATAATCTTCAGATATTAATTAAATAAAATTATGGACTATTACCCGTCTATGATGTTGTTTTTTATAGTTGAATCTAGTGAAACGGCTCTTTCATTTTCACTAAAAATGCTAATGGTGTTTTTTTTAGTATTTGCCAATGGTTTTTTTGTGGCAGCAGAATTTTCTCTAGTAGGTGTACGTCGCTCAAAAGTCTTATCTCTAGTAGAGACAGGAGACACAAGAGCTAAAACATTACTACGAGTAATAAACTCTTTAGATTCATATATTTCTGCAACTCAACTAGGTATAACCTTAGCAAGCCTTGGCTTAGGTTGGGTTGGAGAAGGAGCAATTGCTGGTACATTAACACCTGTTTTTCAACGCTTACTGCCTCCAACTTATGTTGCGGCAGTTTCTCACTCTGCTGCAATTATAGTTGCATTTACTACAATTACATTTCTTCATATAGTTTTAGGAGAACTTGCACCTAAAACCCTTGCCTTAGAACGTACTGAAAAAGTAGCTTTATTTGTAGCCTGGCCAATGGAAATGTTTTATAAAGTTTTTAAGGCCCCAATTTGGGTGTTAAATCACTCTGGCTCGCTTGTATTGCGTCTTGCTGGACTAAGTTCTTCTGCTGAACATGCTACAGCTTACACTAAAGAAGAACTACGCCAACTTGTAGAAATGAGTCATCAGGGCGGACATCTACAAAATGAAGAAATGGAAATGGTAAATAATGTTATCGAGTTTGCTAATACAGAACTTCGCCACATTATGACACCTCGCGCAGAAGTTACGGCCCTTTCTGATAAAGCTACTGTAGATGAGATTTATAAAATTTTTATTGAAAATAAATTTTCTCGTCTGCCAATTTATCGAGATAATTTAGATACTATTGTGGGCGTATTAGTGCTAAAAGATGTTGTTCCTTATTTTAGTAAACCTGAAGGATTTGTCTTAGAAAAATTGCTAAATAAACCTTTCTATTTACCAGAAACCGTCACCCTAGAACAAGCAATGCGTCAAATGCGTCGCGCTCGTGTTCATTTAGGTGTAGTTGTAGATGAACATGGTGGAACAGTCGGTATAGCTAGCCTAGAAGATTTACTTGAAGAAATCGTTGGGGAAATAGATGATGAGTTTGACCAAGAAACTCCAGAAACTATTATAGAAAAAGACAAAGGTGTTTATTTAGTTCAAGGTAGCACTCCAATTAGAGATATTAACCGTAAGCTAAAAATTAAGTTACCTGAAGAAGAAGGATACACTACACTAGCAGGTTTTTTAATGTCTGAAACAGGAAACGTCTTACAAGTAGGACAAAAATTAGAATTTGATGACTTTGTATTTACTGTTATTAAAACTGAACGTTTAAGAATTTTGGAAATCCTTATTGAAGACCTAAATAAAGATAGGGTAGAAAAATCAACTACCCTACATTAGCCTATGAAACAATACTTAATATTATTAGACCACATTCTAGGTAAAGGTGATAAAAAAGCTAATCGCACTGGAATTGGAACAACTAGTATTTTTGGCTATCAAATGCGTTTTGACCTGTCAGAAGGCTTTCCCCTACTGACTACTAAGAAGATTAGCTTTAAGTTTATTGCTTATGAACTGCTTTGGTTTTTAAGAGGCGACACTAATATAAAGTTTTTAGTTGATAATAATGTAAGTATTTGGAATGAATGGGCCTATCAGTTTTTCTTAGAAGAAAATAACCTAGTAGAAAAATATCCTCGTTACTCAAGTGTTTGGAAAGAAGGGCTTAAAAACTTTATCAACAGTATAAAAATGGACGAGGAATTTGCTAAAAAATGGGGTGAGTTAGGGCCAATTTATGGTAAGCAATGGGTTCGTTGGGAAGATAAATTTGGTGAGGAAATTAACCAAGTCCAAAATTTAATTGATCTAATTAAAACTGACCCAACTTCTAGAAGGCTAATTATTAATGGTTGGAATGTTGGAGAAATACAAGAGTTAATTAAAAACCACCACCACGCGCCGCCGCCTTGTCATACTTTATTTCAATTTATGGTGATTGATAACAAACTATCTTGCCAATTATATCAGCGAAGTGCTGATGTATTTTTAGGAGTACCTTTTAATATTGCGTCTTATGCTCTGTTAACAACTATGGTTGCACAGGTTTGTAATTTAGTGCCAGGCGAGTTTATTCATACATTTGGCGATGTTCATATTTATGATAACCATTTAGAACAGGTTAAATTGCAACTTAGTCGAACACCTAAAGATCTTCCTAAGTTAAAGCTAAACCCTAAAATAACTTCTATTTTTGATTTTAAGTATGAAGATTTTGAGCTAATTGGCTATGACCCACACCCAGCAATCAAAGGTGATGTAGCTGTATGAGCCTTTCAATAATTGCAGCAATGTCAGCTAATCGAGTTATAGGAATCAACAACACTATACCTTGGAAACTACCTGAATATCTTAAATATTTCAAAAAGCTAACTTTAGGTAAATCTATAATAATGGGACGAAAAACTTTTGAGTCCATTGGGAGAGCTTTACCATCTAGGGAAAATATTGTAATGACCCAGCAACAAACCTATCAAGTGCAAGGAGTTAAAGTTGCTGACAGCTTAAAAGAAGCAATAGAGCTAGCAGAAAACCCAGAAATTTTTATTATTGGCGGAGCAGAAATTTATAAACAAAGCTTGCCGTTAGTTGAAACAGTTTATTTAACTTTAATTGAAAAAAATTTTGATGGTGACGCTTATTTCCCTAAACTAGACCTTAAAGTTTGGCAACTTGTTCAGGAAGAAAATCATTACTCAGAAAGTGAAAAATTTGCTTATAAATTTCAAATTTATAAAAAACATTTTTAACTTAAATCTTTTCTACACAACAAAATAGCAACACTTGTTAGTATCAAACTTATAAGACTAATCATTGCACCATAATAAAAAGACTTAGGGCGAAAAATAAATTCTACTTTGTGTTCCCCTTCTGTTACTACAACTGCTCTAAAAGCATGACTTGCCCGAATTAGCTTTGCTGGCTTGTTGTCAATTAGTACTTCCCAACCTGGATAATAAGTATCTGTTAAAACCAATAACTTTGTGCCACTAGAAATTGTTTTTAAGACTACATGATTATTTTTATAGCTAATTATTTCTACTTTATCAGTGCTGCTAGCAGCCTTAATATTATCTATATTTACGTTTTTATCACTAATTATTATGTTAGATAAATTATCAAGTGTTTGCTCTTTAAGTTTATGAATTACTTGGTCTTGTCTATCGACTTGTTCAAAATTTGTAGCAAAAAAAGCTCTTGGTTTTACCAGTAGATTTTCAAAAATCTTTACTCCTTCGCCCTCATAAACTTCTTTGTAATTAACATTATCAACCTCTACATTATTTTCTGTAAGTAAATATTTAGCACCAAGAAAATCATACATTGGTGAGCTTATTTGATTAAAAACAATATGGCTTAGTCTATCTTGTCGCTCACTTAAATTAGTAAATTCACGATACCATTTTGGAAATAACTGGTCTTTACCATAAATAGTATTGATTTTATAAGGAAGTAGAGTATTAGGAGGAGCAACTATTTTATCACCAATAATTTTTTCTGCTTTACCTCGAAGCTCAGCAGGTGCAACAATTACACGACTAAAACCTATGTTATTTTTTAGAAACTCTGTTGCATTAGTTTTTGGATAAATTAATGAGCTTTTATATGTAGGATTATATTGATTTGATTGCCAAGTTAGTTCTAAAAACAAAATTAACAAGGATGCAACAGCAAATTTTATTTTTTGGTCTTTTGCAGAGTTAACCAATATCAATAAAAGTATGGTTAAAATAACTATTATTATTAACGAAATTATAAAATCTGAATTACGCCAGTAAAAATATTCTTTCAAAGAAACTAATATTCTAAAAATTAAGCGTTTGACTCCTGACATTTCACTAAAATTATTAGGTATAGCTACAATATTAAACCCTAGCATAACTATAATTAAGCTACCTAATAAAACTAACATAATCTTTTTAACTTGTTGGAGATAAGCTTTTAGTTCTATCCAACTAGTTTTTAATAAAAGGTCTGCTCCATATGCAGCTAAAACTGTAGCACCAAAGCAGTAAAGCCCACTAATTCTAGTAACGGCTCTAATAGTTTTTAGCACAGGAATATATTTAGTTATATGTACATAAACCGGTGTACAAGTCATTACCAACAACGCGCCTAAAGTTAAAAACAGAAAATAGTAAATTCTAGTGTCGGCTAGCTTCCATCCGCTACGCCAAAAAATAAACGCTATTAAAATTAAAGTTATTAGTCCTAAGTAAATTATATGATCTTGTGAAACGCCAATATCAACAAAACGGCTAGAAATATTATGGTCAAAGGCACGACCAAAGGCACGAGGTAAAATTAACGTCAGCAAATGCCAAGGTGGAAGCCAAACATAACCAATTTCTGTAGGAACAATTTTGCGATTAGAAAAACTAAGTAGCTCAAAGACAGGCCACCAATTTGCAGCCGACAATCCAAAACCTACAAATAATGTTATAGATAGATATTTTAAGGAGGTTTTAATTGCAGCTAATTTATTAGTAATTGTTTTATTTAGCAAACTAACTAGTAAATAATAACTAATCAATGCACCAAGGTAATAAATAGCTGTTGGGGTGTAACCACAGTAAAATTGTAAGGCTAAGGCTATACCACTACCAATTGCAGGCAAGGTTTTACGCTGTGATAAAGCTTTATCAGCCGCTAATAACATTAAAGGTAGCCACATCAGCCCACCTAACCAACCTAGCCAGGTTAAATGCTGCATTACATTATCAGAGAGTAAAAATACTAAACTTCCTGTAAAGGCTGCCGCAGGACTTAAGTTTAAGTTAATTAAAAAGAGATAAATAAAAATTGTAGCTAGAGCAAGCTCTAAAAGTCTTGCAAGTGAGTAACCTAAAGGAATATCAAAAATTAAATAAAGCAAATTTGTAGGAGCAAAAATTTTTGTCACCCCATCGGCGTAGATTGGGTGTCCAGCTAAAATATAAGGGTTCCAAAGTGGTAATTCTTTGCTACGATAGCTATCTACTAAAAAATAGTCTCGTGTTATATAGGTGTCAGTTAAATCACGTCGATTATAAGCATAACTACTATATTCAGTTGTATTTGCTCCCCAGGGTAATTGATTTGAATGTGCTGCTAAATCAACTAAGGTTTCTCCTAAAAAGAAAACTTGTGCAAACATTCCAACAATAATTACTAGTAATGTTAAAACAGCAATAACATGTATTTTTATTGGTACATTTTCTTTACTAGTAATTAAGTCAAAAAAAGAAATTTTATTTATAGTCATAAATATAAATCATTATTTATCAATATATTAGCAAGTAAACTAAAAATTAAGATTTTATTAAATTTTAGCAAAAATAGACTTGGCTATTGGTTAAGATTTATGGAATAATCTACAAATCTTAAAAATTCTCAGAATTTAACTTAAACGATACGCTTAAAAACATCTTCTATTTAGAAAGGACAGATCTAGTGAAAAAGTTTGTTTTATCCACACTTCTTGGGCTTTTTCTAATGTTAACTTTAGGTTTTAGCCATATAGTTAATGCTCAAGCCCCAACTTTTAGAGTCAATTTTACCGTACAAGTTAAACCTGGTGTAACGGTTGATATGGGAGCTAATGTAGTACTTAACCCAACTAAACCAAAAAAAGGTTCAACTATTTTAGTATTAAACGGCACTGGGCAAAATTCCAATACCTTTATTCCACTTTCACAACAATTATTTACTGACACAACTACCAATAAGCTTGTAGCCAGAACCATTTTGTTAAACTATCCTGGACATGGCAATAGCAGTCTTCCTATTTCAACAACTGGTGTTAAATTTGGTGATTTAACACTAAGTGATTATGTAACAGCTTTAATTGAATCTTTAAGAAAACTTAATGAAATTGATATGGCTCCAGATGTAATTATTGGTCATAGCCTTGGTGCAGAAATGCTACATTTAGCTCAACAAAGACTTGTAAGCCAAAATAGTAGCTTTAGAAAAGAATTTGGCGTTAAAACCGCTATTTTTGTTGTACCAGATATTGTGGGCCCGCCAGCCTGGGCATTTACCGATAGTGGAACAGGTGCAGCAGTGCTTTCTATGTTAAGTGTAGACGATCCACAACAAGGTAGAGTTGTAGTATTTCCTCCTCCTGTTTGGATTGGTTTCTTTTATGGTGATTTAATGGGAAGAGTTGTTGCTGGCGCACCAACCCCAGATCAAGCTGTAGCCAATGGCTTTATCTCCAATGATTCAGCATTAATGGTAGCAGAATTTCTTGGCGCACCACCTTTTCAACGTCCAACCGTTTCAGCAGGTATTTTTGCTAAATCTTCTGGAACAACCGCTGGTTTAATCGCACTAGAACAAGATGGAATTTATACACTTAAGGAACACCAAGACCTTTATACTCATTTAACCCAAGATTCTTCTAGCAAGCTTTTCTTTCCCCTAACAGGCGCAAATACAGTTCATAATGTACATGTTTTTAGTCCTGCTACTTTAATTGATCCAATTAAACAAATTTTAGCCGCTGGTAAGAAAAATAAATAAGGTTTCATTTTAAGCTAGTAGCTTAGGTAGTTTATAAGCATAAGCTACTAGCTTTTCCAAGAAATTTTCCTTCCAAAATTCGCTTCACTTTTTTTTAATAATGCAGTTAAATTTAGTTCATGTTTAATTTTCCAGCCCATACAGCTTTTTCTTTAATCTTGCCAAAATTTTCCTGTAGCAACTCGTCTATCAAATAAGGTCTATTATGATAAATAAGGCTCTAAAAAAACGATTTAATTTATGGTTATTAGAAGGCTTAAAAGAATCCACTAAAACACCAGAAAAACAAAAGTCTCATGAACGCTCTACTTGGTGGAAAGTGATGTGTTTAACTGGGGTAGACTATTTTTCTACACTAGGCTATCAACCTAGTATTGCTATTTTAGCCGCAGGTGTTTTATCACCAATGGCAACCCTAGTTTTAGTGCTAGTAACTTTATTTGGAGCTTTACCAGTCTATAATACAGTTGCAGAAAATAGCCCTCATGGTCAAGGAAGTATTTCTATCCTAGAATCAATGCTACCTCGTTGGAAAGGTAAAGCATTAGTTCTTGTTTTACTTGGATTTGCAGCAACAGGTTTTATTATCACCATTACACTTTCAGCCGCAGATGCTACAGCACATATTGTTGAAAATCCCTTTGTGCCAGCGATGTTTCACCATCCTGTTATAGTTACTTCCCTTTTGATAATGGCTTTGGGCCTAATCTTCCTAAAAGGATTTAAGGAAGCTATTAATTTAGCTGTTTTCTTAGTTTTTGCTTATTTATTATTAAATTTAATTGTTATTGCTGTAGGATTTTATTATATAGCTAAGGATTTTTCTGTAGTTACTAATTGGAAAGTAAATATTTTTAATACACATGGTTCTATTTGGGGAATAACTACCTTTTCCTTACTTCTATTTCCAAAATTAGCATTAGGCTTGTCAGGCTTTGAAACTGGCGTTTCTGTTATGCCTTTAGTAAAAGGTGAGCTTACAGATAAAATAGACAAACCTCTTGGCCGTATTCGTAATACAAAATATTTATTAACAACTGCTGCTGTAATTATGAGTTTCTTTTTAATTGGCAGTAGTTTAATAACAACTATTTTAATTCCTGTAAAAGAATTCCAAACTGGCGGCCAAGCTAATGGACGTGCATTAGCCTACTTAGCCTATTTTTACTTAGGCAATATATTTGGAACTATTTATGACTTAAGCACTATTTCTATTTTATGGTTTGCTGGTGCTTCGGCAATGGTTGGATTACTTAATCTTGTACCTTTATATTTACCTAAGTATGGAATGGCTCCTGATTGGGCAAGAGCATCTAGGCCGCTAGTAATATTCTTTACAATTGTAGGCATTATTCTTACAGTTCTTTTTGAAGCTGATATAAACGCTCAAGGCGGTGCTTATTCAACTGGGGTTTTAGCTTTAATTACTTCAGCAGCAATAGCAGTTAGCCTTATTACCTGGGAAAGCGGATGGAAGAAAAGAATACTATTTTTTATCATAACTAGTATTTTTAGCTATACTTTATTACTTAATGTGTATCAAAGACCTGAAGGAATAAAAATAGCATCATTTTTTATTCTTACAATAGTAGGAACATCTTTAGTATCTCGTGCTTTACGTTCTACAGAACTTCGTACAAAGAAAGTAATTTTGGATGATATAGCACAAAAATTCATTAAAGAAGCTACTAAACAAGGATCTATTCGCATTGTAGCCCATAGACCTGGCGGGCATACTTATACTTTTAAGGAAAAAGAAGCTCGTGACACTCATAATATTTTTGATGATCTAATAGTTTTTCTTGAAATAAAAGCTGGGGATGCTTCAGAATTTACAGATGAAGTTTTAGAGGTGCATGGAGTCAAAGAAGGAAAACATTATATTTTAAGATGCGAAAGCCCAGCTATACCTAATGCAATAGCTGCACTACTTTTACATATTCGTGATAAAACTCACCTTCAACCACATGTTTATTTTGGATGGACAGAAGGCAATCCTATTACTTATGTATTAAAATACTTAGCATTTGGTGAAGGTGATACTGCACCTGTAACACGCGAAGTGCTGCGATTAGCTGAACCTAATCCAAAACGTCGTCCTTATGTGCATGTTGGTTAGTTTCTAAGTTTTTCAATCCAAGGAGTAAAATTAATGTCAAATGTATTAAATGAATTTCCAGCAACTTTGGCTGCCCGACAAGCTGAGTTAGAAGCAACTAGAAACACTTTACTAGAACTAACTAAAGATGGAATAGACACAAAACCCGTGTCAGGCTGGTCAGTAAGCGAAATTGTTTACCATTTATATATTGTTGAAAAAGGTATTACAGGAATGCTTCAAAAAGCATTAGCTTCAACTACACAAGCTGAAAGAAAATCTGATGCAGACTTAAAAATAGAATGGCAAACAATTGTTGGTTTTACCGGAAATAGAGAAGAAAAAGTTCAAGCACCTAGCGTAGTAGAACCTAACAACGCCCCTTCGTTAAGTGAATCATTAGAGCTAATAAAAGAGTCTCGTGCAGCTTTATCAGAATTAATTAATAATACTACACTTGACCAATTAGCTTGTGTTTCTCGTCCGCATTTAGTAAAAGAAGTAGGGCTAATTAGTGGCCCAGGTTGGCTTACTTTAATTGCTCGTCATGAACTGCGATATGTAGAACAACTTAAAGAGCTTAAACAATAATTATTTTTAATAATTAATTAAATAATTTAATTAATATTTACTAGAGTTCAATCTTAAGGAGTAAAAATTAATGTCAAATCCGTTACAAGAATTTCCAGCAACACTTTCTGATCGTCTAGCAGCATTAGAAACAGCAAGAGAAATGATACTTAATGAAATAAGTGATGGAGTAGATGCAAAACCTGAAAATGGTTGGTCAGTTAGTGAAATTACTTATCATCTTTATCTAGTAGAAAAAATTATTACTACAGGTATACAAAAAACTTTAGCAGCACAAAAAGTTGAAAGAAAATCTGATGAATATTTACGTTTTGAATGGGAACAAATTGCCGAACGTGTCCCAGGTAGAAAACAACGTATAGTAGCACCTGAAGGATCAGTACCTGTTAATTGTCCTTCTCTAAGCGAAATACCTAAGTATTTAGAAGAGTCTCGTAATGCTTTAAAAGAGCTTCTTAATAATACTACTTTAGATGATTTAGCTTCTATTGAAATTCAGCACCCAGTTAAAGAAATGGGAATGATGATTAGTGGCCCGGGTTGGCTTTCATTGTTAGCTTATCATGATATGCGACACTTAAGTCAAATTCAGGAAATAAAGCAAGCTAAGTCTCACGCCACAGCATAAAGCTTAAAAAATAGCCTAAAATTTATAAGTTTTAGGCTATCTTTTTAGAAATTTTTATCTCGTTTAATTATGTCTTCTGCTAAAATAAACAAAACTACCGTCGTTAATATCCGAAATTTTAACCTATAAGTAATAAAGCAGTTATGACTAAGCAGTTTTCTCTATTTGTAACTTTTTTATATATTTTTTTTGCTTGTTTAAACCTGGTAGTTTTTGCCCAAAAATATAATTTCCGCAATTATACAACTCAAGATGGACTTGCCAACAATCTAGTTATAGACCTACTACAAGATAAATCTGGAAAAATTTGGATAGGTACAGGAGATGGAGTAAGTTGTTATGATGGAGTTAAATTTAAGAATTACACTACTGATGATGGGCTAATTAATAACCGAATTTATACAATTTACCAACAATTTGATAATCTTTTTTGGATTGGTACAGAAACAGGTATTACAAAATTAGAAATTAAGGAGGGTAAGGAAAAATTTACCCAACTACTAGATATTCCTGATGTTGGAGCAATTGCAAATATTTTAGAAAAAGATAACCAACTCTTTTTTATTGGAAAAACAGGAATTATTAAATTTGATGGTCAACAATTTAGTCTTTTTCCTAATCTTCCTTCAAACCCTCAAATGCGTTTTCGTTGTGGCTATAAAGACCCTAACCATAATCTTTGGGTTGGTAGTAACCAAGGTCTTATTAAATTAGATATAACTTCTTCTACTTACAAAATTTATGACAATAAAAATGGCATTTTATCAAATGATAATTTAATTAGAGGTATTTATCAGGACACACTAGGAGATTTTTGGCTCTTATTTCAAGAATCAGGAATTTTGCAAGTTGTTTTTAAAGATCAAATTGTTACTAAAACACAATTATTTACAGAAAAAGACGGACTACCTTCTAATTTATGTTTTAAGATACTTCAAGATAAAGCTGGCAACTACTGGGCTACTACTTATAATGGCGTAATTAAATTTACACTAGAAAAATCTTTAGAACCTACTCAAGTTGATAAATTAAAAATCCTACAAATTTTTCAAGAACAAAATGGACTAGTTCATAACAATATGAACCCTATTTTATTAGATAGAGAAGATAATTTATGGTTTGGTACTCATCATGGCTTAAGTAAATTAACAAGTGAAAAATTTGTTAGTTATGATATTGCAACTGGACTATCTTCTAATACTATTTATAAAACTGTCCAAGATAAAGATGGTGATATTTGGATAGCTACTCATAAAGGCGTAAATTTACTAGTAAATAATAAAGCTATAATCTTATCTAATTCGGACTCTACGCTAGGTAACAACACTAATTCCGTATTTATTGATAGCAAAGAAAGAATTTGGGTAGTACAAGAATTAAATGGGGTTTATGCTTTTGAAAAACAGCGTCAAGGAGAAAAAATATCTCTTAAAAAAGTAGTTAGCCTAGAAGCAAAAGACAAAGTTAACAGAGCATTTAGTTTAGTCGAAGACCATTTAGGCCAAATATGGATTACAACCTATGCCGCAGAACTTATTTGCTATAATGGACAAACTATCAAAATTTACAGTAGTAACACAACTGTAAATTTCCCTGAGACCAGATTTCTTTTTATAAATACTGATTCAAAAGGAAATATTTGGGTAGGAGCAAATGAAGGAGCAATAAAAATCACACTTGGCTTAGATAGTTCACCTACTTTTAAGCATTACTTTACAAAAGAAGGTTTACCAGCTAAACGAGTACAAAATATTTATGAAGACTCGTTAGGAAATATTTGGTTTAGTAGTGATAATTCTGGTTTGTTTAAGTGGGATAGCAAAACTTTTACCCAATATACTACCAAAGATGGTTTATCTAGCAATATTACTTATACAATTTTAGAAATGCCTAAAGGTATTTTTTGGATTGCTACGGCTAGAGGCGTTGATAGGTTTGTTAATGGTAAGTTTAAGAATTATAACTATAATGATGGAACATCTCAAAAAAGTTCTGATGTTAGATCTTTAATGTTAGACAAAGAAAATAATCTTTGGTTTGCTACTGAATTTGGGTTAAAAAAATATATTCCTTCTCTTGATTATCAAGTTAAAACACCTCCTACAATTGAAATTGAAGCTATTCGATTAGATCAAAAGCTTTTAGCATATGAAAAATACTCCCAACTACTAGAAAATAAACTAATCTCTTTTCCTTATTTTGAAAATAGTTTTGAGTTTGATTTCTTAGGTATATCTTTTATAAATGAAGACTTAATTTCTTATCAATATCAATTAGAAGGATTTGATAAAAACTGGATAACTACCAAAGAAAAAATTGCTAAATATCCTAATTTAACCCCAGGAAAATACTTATTTAAGGTTAAAGCATTAAATAAAAATGGATTACCAAGCGAGGTTAAAACCTTACAAATTGAAATTCTAAAACCTTTTTGGCTACAATTTTGGTTTTTAAGTTTGTCATTTCTTACTATAGTAACACTAGTATATGGATTTTATGCTTATAGAATTAGAAAAATAGAGCTACAAAAAGAACAATTAGAACTAGTAGTAAAAGAAAGAACTAATGAAGTTCTTTCACAAAAGAATGAGCTAGAATCAAAAAATGAACAGTTAAATAAAAAAAATGATGAATTAAATAAAAAGAATGAAGAGCTTGTTAAATCTAAGGAAGAATTACTACAATCAAACAAAAAAATAGAAACTATATTTTCTGCTTTATCGGAGCTTTTGCCAGGCTCTATTTTAGACAACAAATACCGTCTAGAAGATAAAATTGGCAGCGGTGGTTTTGGAATAGTTTTTCAAGCAACACACCTAAATCTTAGCCATCAAGTAGCTGTGAAAGTGTTTCGCCCAATAGATAATAATGTCACAGAAGAAGCTCTACAACGCTTTCAAATGGAAGGAGTATCTGCTTGTAGAGTTAATCATCCAAATGCAATTTCAATTCTTGATTCAGGAATAACCGCAGCAGGTATTCCATACCTGGTGATGGAATTACTAAAAGGACGCACATTAGAAAAAGAGCTAACTAAAAAAAGGACTCTTTCCTTAGAACGCTGTGTAGAAATTCTACTACCTGTCTGCAATGCTCTTTCAAAAGCTCATAGCGCAGGCATTATTCATAGAGATATAAAGCCAGATAATATCTTTTTGCATAAAGGAGCAAATGGAGAAATAGTTAAAGTAGTAGATTTTGGGATTGCTAAACTTTTAGGAGATGCTGCTAGCAATAAGGTCGATACACTAACAGAAGCTGGTTGCATTATTGGAACACCTGTTTATATGGCTCCTGAAAGATTAAGTGGTAAGCCTTATGATGGAAAAGCTGACGTTTATAGTTTAGGTGTAATGCTTTACGAATTACTTATAGGACACCCTCCTTTTCAAGCAAGTAAAGAAGATTTTTGGTCAATAATATCTTTACATTTAACTGAAACTCCTCGATCAATGACAGAGCAAAACCCTAAAATTTCACCTGAAGTAGAAAAAGTAATTTTCCAAGCCTTAGCAAAAAATCCTAATGAACGTCCAACTACTAAAGAATTAGCTGAAAAATTTGCTTGTGTGGTTGGTTTTAAGCATTTGTTAGATGAAACGAATGACCCACAAACAGATGAAATATCAATAAGTAATGAATCCTCTAACGATCTAACTACTAAAATAATCTCTGCACAAACTCCTTTTTTTAATTTTAATTCAGCTTCAACAAGTGATTCATTTGAGAAAAAAACTATTCTAAATACTAAAAAATAAGTGTTTTTTATATATTGTATTTTACTACTAACTACAGTGTAAACTAAGTAATATAGCAATTTTGTATTCTTAACTCTTAAGCCCCAGAGGGGCGAAATAACTGTAGCCTAGGGCGCAAGCCCTAGGAAATAATAATTAAGTCTTTTTAAGCCCTGTAAGGGCGACATAGTCTTTTAATGCTAAGAAAATACTCTGTCGCCCCGTTGGGGCTTTTGGGAATTGCTCATTATCATACGTAGGGTTAAAACTCTACGCTACATATCTATCGCCCCGCTTGGGCTTAAGATTAAAATATCAGAATATTTAGTTTACAGTGTACTAACAAATCCTGGGCAATTGTTCCCCTACAAGCATATCTACTACTCTTGTGCTACCAAAATTCGTTACTAAGGCTACTATCGCGCTAGGCTCTGCTTTGACTTCTCCAATTATTGCAGCATCTTTACCTAGAGGATTTTCTCTTATTCGCTCTAAAAGCCTTTCTGCAACATCATTTGAGACTATAGCAATTAATTTCCCTTCATTAGCTACATACAAAGGATCAAGTCCTAAAATTTCACATGCTCCATTAACTTCTTCACAAATTGGGATATTTTTCTGGTATATCTCTATGTATTTATTAGAGCTTAAAGCAATTTCATTTAATGTTGTTGCAATACCTCCGCGAGTTGGATCACGTAAGCAATGAATTGCTTCTAAATTTCCTATTTGCAAGACTTCATCCAACATATCTTTAACTAGTAAATTTAGCGGTGCTGTGTCGCTTTTAATTTCAGCTTCAAGCTCAAGTTCTCCCCGTGCAATTAAAATAGTTGTTCCATGATCTCCTATTGTTCCACTTACTATTATTTTGTCTCCAACCTGCGCTTGTGTAGAAGAAATCTGTAGGGGCAAATCAATAATTCCTATTCCTGAAGTAGTAATAAATATTTTATCGGCACTGCCCTTTTGTACAACTTTTGTGTCACCTGTAACTATTTGAATTTGCGCTTCTTGTGCAGCTTCCTGCATTGATTTAACTATTTGTTTTAAGTCTTTAATTGGAAAACCTTCTTCTAGTATAAAGCTTGCTGAAAGATAAAGCGGAGTTGCTCCACTCATTGCTAAATCGTTTACAGTTCCATAAACAGCAAGTTTTCCAATATCTCCACCGGGAAAAAAAATCGGGTCAACTACAAATGAATCTGTTGTAAATGCAAGTCTTGTTTTAGAGTTTGGGCTATTAATTTCAAGCGTGGCTTGGTCTTCAAGTTTTTCTAAAATAGGGTTACTTAAATATTCTAAAAATAAGCCGTTTATTAGCTCATGTGTAGCTTTGCCTCCACTACCATGCGCTAAGGTAATAATACTATCTTTTATTTTTGTTTTTTTTCTTCTAGCTATTTCTATACTCTGAAATAGCGGCGTAAAATCTTCCGTCATTTTATATTTATTTTTAACTCCCTATCGTTGAGCAATTTTTGAAAGCCGACCAAAATTATAATAAGCAGCACAAGCCCCTTCAGATGAAACCATACAAGATCCAATAGGTGTTTCAGGTGTGCAAGCTGTCCCAAAAATCTTACATTCCCAAGGTTTTTTTACGCCTTTTAAGATCTCTCCACATTGACAAGCTTTTGGATCTGCAATTTGGAAATTAGCTATTGGAAATTTAAGTTCAGCATCAAACTCTTCATATTTTTTACGTAATTTTAAACCACTATAAGCAATTGTCCCTAAACCACGCCATTCAAAATATTCCCTAGGTTCAAAAACTTCTGAAATAGCATCTATTGCCCTTTGATTTCCATTTTCTGTAACTACTCGCCCATATTGGTTTTCTACTTTTGCTTCATTTTTAATTATTTGCTTTACTGCCATATAAATAGACTGTAAAACATCTAGCGGCTCAAAACCAGAAACTACAATTGGCTTTTTATATGTATTAGCAATAAATTCATAAGGTTTTGTTCCTATCACCGTAGAAACATGCCCAGGGCCAATAAAACCATCTAGCTTAAGGTCTGGCGACTCTAACAAAGCTTTAAGCACTGGTACAACCATTATATGATTAGCAAAAATACTAAAATTCTTTATTCCTTCCTTAGCAGCTTGTAAAACAGTCATGGCCGTTGATGGTGTGGTAGTTTCAAAACCAATTGCAAAAAATACTACTGATTTATCAGGGTTTTTCTTAGCTATTTTTAGTGCATCAAGTGGCGAATAAACCATTCGTACATCTGCACCAGCAGCTTTAGCATTTAGCAAACTAGTTTTTGACCCTGGCACACGCATTGTGTCCCCAAAAGTAGTAAAAATAACTTCTGGGCTACAAGCAATTGATATTGCATCGTCAACTCTACCAAGAGGGATTACGCAAACAGGACAGCCAGGCCCATGAATCATATTTATATTTGGAGGTAATAAATCTTCTATTCCATACTTAAAAATTGTATGAGTATGACCACCGCAAATTTCCATTATGCTTAATTTTTTATTTGATATTTTAGCAATTTCTTCTGTTAGTTTTTTAGCTAATTCTCCTGATCTATACTCATCTATATATTTCATAATTATTACCTTAAATTATTAGTTTTTTATTCATCTATTTCATATTCGCCTAATTCTTGTAAAAGCTTTAAAGTTTCTTGTGCCTGCTGTTCATCAATTTTATTCATAGCAAAACCAACATGAATTAAAACATAATCGCCTATTTTTATTTCTGTTGGATCAAGTAATGCAGTGTTAATATTGCGTTTTACTCCACCTATTTCAACCTTTGCTATTGAGTTTTCTAGATCAATAAATTCAATAATTTTTCCTGGTATTGCTAAACACATAAAATTAACCTTTTTTTAAGTTTTCTTGAACAAATTCTAACCACTTGTCCATTCCTTCACCAGTTTTTGCAGATAACTCAAAAACTTTTATTCCTGGGCGTACAGCTTGGATGTTTTTGTGCGCTAAAGAAAAATCAAACTCTACTGCTTCCGCTAAATCTATCTTAGTTATTATTGCTATATCAGCAGTATTAAAAATAGTTGGATATTTAAGTGGTTTGTCTTCACCTTCAGTAACAGACATTAAGACTAAGCGAAGCTCTTCACCAAGATCATAGCTAGATGCGCAAACAAGATTTCCTACATTTTCAATAAATAAAGCATCAAGTTTATTTAAGTCCCATTCTTTCAAAGAATTATCAATCATTGCAGCATCTAAATGACAAATTGTTCCTGTAATTATTTGTTTAACAGGAACATTTGTCGCAGCAAGTCTTACAGCGTCATTATCTGTAGCTAAATCCCCTACAAGAACCGCCATAGAATATTTTTTATTTAGAGCAGAAAGAGTTTTTTCCAACAGTTTAGTTTTTCCTGAACCAGGACTTGAAACAAAACTTGCTACAAAAACTCCCGCCAACTTAAAATTTTGTCTTAAAACACGGGCTAAAATATCATTTTGCTTTAATACTTTTTCTCTAACTTCAACTAATCTTGGTGTATTCATGTTTGGATCTCTAGGGCAACAATTTCTAATTCCCTACCTTGTAGAATTTCAAAACTAGGAGTTTTGCAGGTAGGACAAGAAAAATCTTGAATAGAAATTAATTCTTTTTTTTCTTGGCACACATAACAATATACAATAACAGGCAGTTCTTCAATTAGCAGTTGTGAAGTTTGAAAAATTGTTCCTTCACAAGCTAGTTTATAAGAAAAAAGCAAAGCCTCTTTTACAACTCCAGAAAGTTGCCCTACTTTAAGATGAACAGCTTGAACCTGTTTAGTTTCTTGGCGTTCAGCCTCTTCTTTTGCTATCTCTATGATGCTTAAAACAATAGATAATTCGTGAATAATAACTCTCCTTATAATTATTTTAATTATTTTTTATATTAACCTTAATTCCAAGAAGTTATTTATAACAAAAAATTTAGTGCTAGTTAATCAACACCAAGCAATCACGCTAGCAGTTTGGTCTATGCTAAAATGTTGAGCATTGTCAAAAAGTAATAGTTCCAAAAGTGAGGTAAGGCTAAATGTCAGAGAGGTTGCTTATTATTGGTGGGGTCGCTGGTGGTATGACAGCCGCTACTTGGGCGCGTCGTTTTTCATCTACCACCGAAATTATAGTTCTAGAACGTAGCGCAGAAGTTTCTTACTCTGAATGTGGAATGCCTTATGTTTTTAGTGGTCAAGTCCCTAGCTTAGATCATCTTGTCCGTTATCAGCCACAAGATTTAGAAAAAAAATATCAAATAAAAATTCTTAATAATAGTAGCGTAGTAGGGCTTAATCTTTCAGCACAGTATGCAGAAATAAATAATTTAATTGACAAAAAAGAGGAAAAACTTTCTTTTGATTATCTGGTTATGGCTACAGGTGCAAAAGCTAAAGAATTAAATGTTGAAGGTGCTAAACTTCCAGGAGTTTTTACTTTGCGTCATATGGCAGAAGCACGTGCTATTGATAATTACTTAAAAATTGCTAGCCCTCATCGTGCTGTAATTTTAGGTGCTGGCTATGTTGGTTTAGAAATGGCCGAAGCATTAAAGACAAGAGGTCTTGAGGTAATTGTTATTGATCAGTCCAATCAACTACTTAATACTTTCGATGGTGAACTAAAAGATAAAATTTTAGAAGAACTAGCTAATCAAAAAGTTAATGTAATACTTGGAGAGACAATTCAAACAATAGTTGGTCGTAGCCAAGTTGAACAGGTCATTACAAAATCGCAAACAATCAGCACAGATCTAGTAATTATTGCAATAGGTGTTAATCCTACAGTTAATTTAGCAAAAGCAACTAATATCCGGCTTGGAGCAAGCGGAGCAATTGCTGTTAAAAACAATCAACAAACAAATTTTCCTAATGTTTATGCTGCGGGGGACTGTGCAGAAGCACACCACTTAGTTTTAGATAAACCCTGTTATATACCTTTAGGTACAACAGCTAATAAACAAGGTCGAGTAGCTGGAATTAATGCTGTAGGGGGACGTGCTAGTTTTGCTGGTATTGTTGGAACACAAGCAATAAAAATTTTTGACCTAGAAGTTGCTACTACTGGCTTATCACTTAATCAAGCTTTAGAAGCTAATTTTTTAGCTAAAGAAATTTCTTCTCGTTCTATTTCCCGTGCTGGCTATTATCCAGGTGCTGAAGAGATTTACACTAGCCTAGTTTATGATGAACGAACAGGAAAACTTCTTGGCGGTCAAATGCTAGGACACCAATCAGTAGCAAAAAGAATTGATGTAATAGCTACGGCTCTTTACGCTAAATTACGAATAGAAGATGTCTTACAACTAGATTTAAGTTATGCTCCACCTTTTGCCCCTGTTTGGGAACCACTACTTTATACTGCCCGCAAAACACAAGATTCTAAATAAGTTAAGAAATTATTATGTCTTTAGAAAAACCTTTATCTAATAAAAGAATTTTAGTAACTCGTGCAAAACGTGCGGAAGATGAGCTTGTTATCCAATTGGAAAACTATGGAGCTAAAGTTTTTTACTCCCCTACTATTGAAATTATTGATCCAGAAGATTATTCCCCTCTTGATGAAGCTTTAAGTAATCTCTATAGATATGATTGGGTAATTTTTACTAGTCGTAATGGGGTAGAAAAATTTTTAGCTAGAATGGAAAAATTAAATTTTGAGTTATCAGATTTAAGGAACTTAAAAATACTTGTAGTTGGTTTAACAACGGCTAAGGCATTAGAAAAAGCTCAAATTTCTCCAACTTTAATTCCTACAAATTTTCATGCTGAAGGAGCTTTGGACAGTTTACAAAAGTATTATCAAAATAATGATTTATTGTCTAAGTGTAATTTTTTATTTCCTCGTGCTGAAATAGGGAGGGATATTTTGCCTACGGAGTTAGCAAAAATCGGTGCAAAAGTAGATTTAGTTACCGCTTATAAAACATCTATTCCCGCTAATGCAAAAGTAGATTTACTAAATATTTTCAGCAGAGAAAAGATAGATCTAATTACTTTTACAAGTCCATCTACAGTAAGTAATTTAGCTGAATTAGTAACACCAAAAAGCTTAAAAGATTTATTAAAAGAAATTTCTATAGCTTGTATTGGCCCAGTAACAGCAAAAGCTGCTAAGGATTTTGGCTTAAAAGTAGATATTTGCCCAAATCAGTCTAATGCAATAGAACTAGCAATAGCTATTAAAGACTATTTTTAAAGAACAGATTGCAGTTTAAACACTTAGAAAAATTTTACCCATTAATAAACTAAAGCCTAACATTTCTTCAATGTCAGGCTTTTAGGTTAATTTTTGATTAGTTAAATTTAACTAATTAATCACCTTCTTCACCAATGTGTGGGTGACGAGGGAATTTAGTAAAAGGTATACGAATACCACGCATAAAGAAGCGGTCAATTCTAATTTCTGGATTTGCTTCAAAATTTTCACTACCAAAAGAACCAATGATATCGTCTTGGTCAATACCATCACCGCTAATACCAACTGCACCAGCTAGTCTTCCACCTTTATAAAGTGGGCTACTGCCAGTGAAAATCATTACAGTGCTATTTAGCAAGCTAGTACCAGATCTACCATTAGTAGGATCACAGAAGTTATTTTGTTGTTTAAACTGAGTATCTCTATCTTTACCAGCTAAAACATTTACAATACTTCTACCAATTACAAAAGAAAGGTCATTTTTGCCAACTTGGTAATTTGGATTTTTATTAGCACCTTGTAACAAGAAATCTGTTTGGAAACCATTGTTTAAAGGACTAAAGGTAGAAATTGGTGTTGAAAGTGGGCCTTCAGCAGCACCATCAATTCCATCTGGGAAAAATGGACGATGAATAAACCCTACAGAACGAGCAGCAAAAGCAAATGAACCATCTAATCTTAGACCTTCAGCAAATAAGGCTCTTGTATATTTATTTAAGCCAGCAGCATTAAGAATTTGATCTGTACCTGCACGGCTAAATAAAGTTGCAGCACGACCTTTTTCTGCTGAAACGTCAAAACCAAATATAGGTGCATCTGGAGTGCTGATAATACCTAATATTTGTCCATTTACATCAACACAAGTCATATTAACTTCTGCTGGTGCGTCTCTTGGAAGACGAATAGCGGCTCTAACTCGGTTAGCTTCTGTAACAGCTTGGACTAAAATTTGTTCAACATCAGAAGAAGTTAACAAAGTACCATTCTTAAATGGGAAAAAGCGAGGTACAACACGAACAGATTTACCACGTAAAGTGATATCTCTAAATTCTGTTGGAACATTAGTTCTAATACGTACATCTGCTGGATTAGTGCTTAAAGGTGGAATTGGTAAAAAATTACCTACTCCATTTAAAGATGCAGCTTGAACAGCAGGAATATCAAAGTCACTTCGGTATACAAAACGGAAACCATTAACAAAAATCTTATCTGCTGTAATACCATCTGGAGCTTCAAAGCCTCTAGTAGCGGCAAAAGCAGTAATTTCTTCTATTCCTTCTCTAAAAAATAGCTCGTTATTTGGATCCATGCGTTTTGCAAAATCTTCAGGTCTATTTAATGCAACGTTATATTCGCCATTAATTTCAACCCCTAAACCACCTGAAGGAATACCAGCTTTGTAAATTGGTATGCCACCAGTGTCTCCAGACATACCTAATGGTAAACCTGGTTGTTTTACATCACTACAACCTAAACTGGAAACTTGCACTCCAAAGAGTGGGCCACCACTTAAGTTAGTAATGAAAGGAGGAAAGTTTTCACGAATAATATAAGCTGCTGTTCTAGTACTAAAAGCATTTCCAAAAGTGCTTAAGAATGCCCCTGTACCTGCTTTGGAAATTGTTGCTGCTATGGCTGGAACAGCACCAGGAAGTACTGAACCACCTAAACCTTCTAAACCTTGTAGATTTCCAGGTACCCCTTGTTTACCAACATCACGAACTACTATAGTTTTAGCAGCTCCTTTCATTTGGTAAATAGCCAAAATGTTGCCTTCACGATCAACGATTGTAAAGGTTGCTGCTACACCTAATTTTTGAGCTTGTGCTACACCTTGACCAATGATTTGCCTAATATCAGCTTCTGTTAGTGGACTAGGCCCGATAACACTGGGAATAACAGCTACTTTTTCCGCGACTTCAACACCTTTTGAGTTACGCATTTTTATGGTTGCAACACCATCAGGAAAATCGGTTTTACTGACTCCTGTAATAATAATTGTGTTTGAATTTTGGAAGTTAGCCTGGCCGTTGGTTAAAATTCCTTTCTTGCCTGCTATCTCTATGGACATATTAGACTCGAAATTTTGACCAACGATTACTAGCTGCTTCTTGCCAGGTTTTAATACTGTTTTTTCCCGATCTATCGTAGGATCAGAACTTGTATTAGCGGTAGGGTTTTTATAACCCCAAATCATTGAAATTGCCAAGACTAGACCACAACACAAGACCAGACCCCAAAAGGATCTCTTTTTTTGGGTTGCCATAATCTTCCTCCGGCAAGATATTACTCTTACTTATATAGTATTAAAATTATTTTTGTATCTGCAGGGCTTCCAGGTCCTTATAACGCGAGACAGTGAATGGGTTTAAGATAGCACGCTGCTTGGTTTTTTGTCTAGCCCAATAAATCTGCTAATTTAGGAATTTTTCCGACCCTTGCTTACTTGCTTGTACTTTTCTCTTTGTGCTACCATTGGCGAGTATCCCGCAATCCAGGCTTTTTAAAGATCCTATAATACGCGACTGTCAGCGAGTGCTTATAAAAATTATATAGAATAAAAAACTAGAACTAAGTTAAGTTTGTTAAACTCTTCATTCTAATAGGAAGTAGGACTATGAAAATGTGTAAACGACACATCGTTTGGAGAGGGTTTGCTCTGCCTATAGTCTTTTGCTTTTTGTTGACCGCAGTTTTTGCTCAAAGTAGCCAACAAAATAGTTCTTCAAATTCAACAAGTCCAACCTTGTTTAATTTGGTCGCTAGCAACTCTGTTATTAATGTTGCCAGTGATGAAAAGGACGAAAAAAAGGTTGTAACAGAGAAAGCTTCATCAGAAAAAGAGCCAGACGTTAAAAAGAAAGTAGATTCTGGAGGCGATAGCCCCGCTTCTGGCGGTAATCCTCCACCTACTCCACCAGGTGCAGAAGATCCACCTCTTGGGTTTGTTGGCCCAAATCTGCTGTTCGAGTAAGTAACCCAATGAGAACAGATGAACAAGATAGTGGAGATTTCATCCCTGTTGATGATCGGTGGCGAGTCGGCTTCCCTGAATGGGATCGACACGGTGACCCAACCAAAGCGAACTATCCTTATACCAAAGGTAGTTTACTTAACCCGTATAGACAGAATGTACTTAAAGGAGATTATCCAATCCTTGGTACAGACAAGTTCTTTACTTTAACCTTAGGTAGTGAAACATTCTTAAGTGCTAGACGCATTCCGCTACCTAGCGACATTAGCGCACAACGTCCTGATAGTAGAGAGTTTTTTGGTCGCGGGGGTCTTTTCCTCTTTAACCAAAACTTCTTTATCCAAGGTGATTTCTTCAAAGGTGCTGCTAACTTTAAACCTGTTGATTGGCGTATTCATGCTGAAGTTATATTCAATATAAATTATGCCCATGCTCGTGAAAATGTAGTCCTTAGAATTGACCCTCGACGAGGCAATACTCGTAGAGATGGTATTGTTGCTCTACAACAAGCTTATGGAGAATATCGTTTAGGTGATACAACTAAAATATTCCCATTCCTACGTGGTAAAGGCAGCAAAGGCGGTTATAGCCCGTTCTTTGATACAACTTCATTTCGTGCAGGTATCCAACATTTTAATAGCGATTTCCGAGGTTTTATCTTTAATGATTCTAACCTTGGAGCAAGATTATTTGGTAATTTTGCTTCTAATCGTTACCAATATAATGTTGCTTACTTTGATATGTTAGAAAAAGACACTAATAGTGGCTTAAATACCTTGGATTCACGCGCACAAAGAGTATTAATAGCTAACCTTTATCGTCAAGATACTATAAAGAAAGGCTACACTATTCAATTTAGTTATCATTATAACCGTGATGATGGTGTTAATCGTAAGGTTGACAATAATGGTTTTCCAATTCGTCCAGCAGTCATTGGAAGAGTAGTTCCACATAAAGTTAGAACCCATTATTTTGGTTTTACCTCTGATGGTCACTTTGGAGAAAGATTACCAAGTTTCCTATGGTTAAACAAAATTGGTGGTGGCTTAAATCTTAGCACTGCATTTTATCAAGTTCTTGGAGAAGATGATTTTAATGGTTTGGCTGGTCGTAAAGTAGATGTTAATGCTCAATTAGTTGCTGTTGAACTATCAGTAGATCGTGATTGGAAACGGTTTCGTACCTCTTTCCTTTATTCTTCTGGTGATAGTAACCCAACTGATGGTACGGCTAGAGGTTTTGACCACATCTTAGATAACAATAATTTTGCTGGTGGTGAATTTAGCTTCTTTAACCAAGTAGGAATACCTTTCTTAGGTACAACTACACAGCTTTCTAACCCCCATAGTTTGATTCCAGATCTTCGCTCAAGCAAGATTCAAGGACAAGCAAACCACGTTAACCCAGGGCTTTATTTATATAATATTGGTGCTGACTTTGATATTACACAAAAACTTCGTGTTATCAGCAATGTTAATTTCTTAAGCTTTGCTGCTCCACAAGCTTTAGAACAAGCTTTAGGACAACCATTTATTGAAAAAAGCTTAGGTGTTGACTTTAGCACTGGACTTAAATACCGCCCAATTTTAACTGAAAATATTGTTATTTTCTCAGGTGTATCTGCTTTTAGACCAGGCGCAGGTTTTACTTCTATTTTTGACCAAAATTGTAAGCCTGCCGGCCCAGTAGAATGTGGTAGAGAAACAGGTAATAAAACATTATTTAATGTGTTCGCTACTGTGAAGATTAACTATTAATTTCATCCTGGACCAAGTGTCCAATAAATTTTAAGGAAGATGAGGAAATATATGGCTCAGCAAACTCGTAACAATCGCATCAAAGTGGTGTGCATTGCTGTGATTGCTTGGGTCGCCATTGTGGCCGCCTTCAGTTCCGGTCCGGGTGTTGCAGACGCTGATAGTAGTGCTAACACTGCTATTAATGCTCAGTCTCAGTACAAAAAACGAGGTAAAACTCGTTTAGAGGATCCTAAAGCTAAAGGTTGTCTATCCTGTCATGAAGGTTCAGAATCAATGCACCAAGCTTCTTCAGACCATGAATTAGGCATAGGTTGTGTTGATTGTCACGGCGGCGATGCGACGCTTGAAATCACAGCAGGTGATACAAAAGGCTCAGCTAGCTATAATCAAGTTAAAGATAAGGCTCACGTTCAACCCCGCTTCCCAGAAGCTTGGGGTAAAAATAAGCCTCAAAAAGATAGTGATTCTTCTCGTAACCCTGAACGAACTAACTCTTTACTCAACCGAGAAAGCCCAGAGTTTATTCGTTTTATTAATCCAGGTGATTTACGAGTAGCATCTATTGGTTGTGGTGCTTCAGAATGCCATCCACAAGAAGTTTATGCTTCAAAGAAAAGCATGATGACTCACGGTGGTATGCTTTGGGGAGCAGCACTTTATAACAATGGTGCAGTACCATTTAAGTCTACTCGTTTTGGTGAAAGCTATAGTCCAGATGGACGACCACAACGTATCCAAACTATTCCAATGCCAACACCTGAAGAAACCCGTACTAAAGGTGTGTTGCCATTCTTAAATCCATTACCACGTTATGAAATTACCCAACCAGGTAACGTTCTACGTGCTTTTGAAAGAGGTAGTCTTTTTGTTGGTCTACCTTCAGATGTAGGCGATCCTGATCCATTAGAAGATCCAGGCAAACCAAATATTAAGTTGTCTGATCGTGGTTTTGGTACAAAATTACGTACAGATCCAACTTTCCAAGGGTTACAAAAAACCCGACTTCTTGATCCATTACTTACATTCTTAGGTACAAATGATCAACCAGGCGATTTCCGAAGTGCTGGTTGTACTGCTTGTCACGTAGTTTATGCTAATGATCGTGACCCAATTCATTCTGCTGAATTTGCTAAGTTTGGCAATATGGGACATACTGCAACAGAAGACCCAACTATTGCTAAAAATGAATCTGGTCATCCAATTAAGCATGCTATGACAAATGGTATCCCTTCTAGCCAATGTATGATTTGCCATATCCACCCAGGTGGTAATATGGTACTTGGTTACTTTGGTATGATGTGGTGGGATAACGAAACTGATGGCGAACATATGTATCCTAAAGAACAAAATCTTAGCCCAGAACAAAAAAGAAGCCATTCGTGAACGTAATCCCGAAGGTTCTGCTGTTCGTGGTCTTTGGGGACAAGACCCTCAGTTTTTAGCGGAATTATGGAAAGAAGTTAATCCAAAACTCAAACATACTCAATTTGCTGATTTCCACGGACATGGTTGGGTATTCCGTACTGTTTATAAACAAGATTCTAAAGGCAACTTGTTAGATGAAAAAGGTGAAAAAGTCAGTTTTGATGACCCTGAAAAATTTAAGAAAGTTGTCCAAATGCGTGACATCCACTTAGATAAAGGGATGCACTGTGTAGATTGTCACTTCCGTAATGATTCTCACGGTAATGGTAATCTTTATGATGAAGGTCGTGCAGCAATTGAATTAGATTGTATAGATTGTCACGGTACAATTTATTCTAAAGCTAATTTACGTACTTCTGGCCCAGCAGCCGGTCAAGGACGCTTTAATGGTAAAGTCATTGATAAAAAAGATGGCTTTAACATGGCTACTATTCGTACTCCTTTTGGTAAGAGACTCTTTGAAGTTGATAAAGCAACAGGAGACGTTTATCAAAATTCAATGGTGACAAAAGGCTTGCGTTGGAGAGTAATGCAAACAATTGATACCATTGACCCAGAACATAAGGATTACGATCCTGAATCTGCAATGGCTAAAACTTACACTCGTAGTGGTAGTTGGGGTGCATTACCTAAAGATTCTGCTGATGAAGCTAAAACTTTAGCCCACTCTAACAGCAAGATGACTTGTTATGCTTGTCATACTGCTTGGACAACTAGTTGTTTTGGTTGCCATTTACCAATGGAAGCTAACAAACAAAAACCATTACTCCACTATGAAGATCAAACAAAAAATAAAGTTGCTAGTAGAGAAAATTTCCGTAACTTTACTAACTACAACTATCAAACCCTACGTGATGATATATTCTTCTTAGGTATTGATAGTACAGTAAGTGGACATCGTATTGCTCCAGTTCGTTCAACTTGTGCAATCTTAGTAGGTTCACAAAACGCTTTACGTAACTGGATTTATAGCCAACAACAAACAATTTCTGGTGAAGGTTTCTCAGGTCAAGCTTTCTCTACCTTTGTGCCTCATACAGTTAGAACAGAAGAAACCAAGAAATGTAGTGAATGTCATATCTCTAGTGACAATAACAACAATGCTTGGCTTGCTCAAGTTTACCTACAAGGTACAAACCTTGTTAACTTTATGTATCGCTTTGTTTATGTAGCAACTGGTCATCATGGTTTTGAAGCTATTGCAGTAACAGAACGTGAGGAGCCACAAGCCGTAATTGGTAGCAAACTACATGAACTAGCTTATCCAGAGCAATTTAAGAAACTTAAGAAGAGTGAACATGGAGGATTTGATAATCCTAAGACTGATGTTTACGAACACCGTGCTAATGGTTCAGAAATTCGTAGCTTACAATTAAGAGGCGAATATCTCTATACTGCTAATGGTACTGGTGGTTTCCGAGTTTATGATACTAATGCTGTAGACATTAAAGACTTCTCCGAGCGTTTTGTTACTGCTCCAGTGTCTCCATTAGGTCAAAGATTCTATGTTCGTAGTAAGAATGCAACCTCAATTGCATCTCCAACTACTTTAGGCGTTGACCCAACACGTAAACGCTTCCCAGAAAATGAAGAAGGCCCAATTCACTTAATGTATGCTTTCCTCTATGGTACTGACTCAGAAGAAGGTTTCGTTATAATTGGCCCTGTTGGTACATTACTAGATGGTGAAACCCGTAATAACTTTATTGATAAAGGTAAGAAAGTTTTCAATCCAGATGGTAAATTAAAAGGCGCGCAAAACGTCACAATTGCTGGTACATATGCTTATGTATCAACCGATCATGGTCTATATGTCATTGACATTAATGACCCAACCAATCCTCAAATCACTGCTGAATTAGGCGATGCAGATGGAATTCATCATCCACATGATGTTGCAGTACAATTCCGTTATGCTTTTGTAACTGATAAAGATGGTTTGAAAGTTCTTAATGTTTCTAATTTAGCTAAACCAAAAGTTGTTAAAGACAAACAAAAGAATACTGTAGTAGTTCCTTTAGCAGATGCTCATAAACTTTATATTGCTCGTACCTATGCCTATGTAGCAGCAGGTAAAGATGGTTTAGCAATTATTGATGTCACCAAACCTGAAGAACCTGTTTTAGATCAAACCTTCAATGAACATGGTGAAATCAATGATACACATGATGTTAAAGTTGGTATGGTTGCTAATAGTGCATTTGCTTACTTAGCAGATGGTCATCATGGACTTCGTGTTGTCCAATTATTTGGGCCAGATGAAAATCCAGATGTTTATGGTTGGAGTCCAAGACCAAGACCAAAACTTATTGCTACCTACCATACAGCCGGCGAAGCTTTAGCTCTTTCCAAAGGTTTAGACCGTGACCGTGGCGTTGATGAAAGTGGTAATCAACTTTCCGTATTCAACCGTCGTGGTGCTGGCCCAGTACCTATGGAAATGCTTAAGAGAGTACAAACTAAGGTAAATGACGATCCTGCTAAGAATGGTAAGCCAAAGAAATTTGTCCGACCAGAAGCAGCTAAGAATGCTACTAATGAAGGCAATGATCCTAATAGAGTCAACTCTGCTGCTCCAGCAGTTGGATTTGCGATTATTTTCTTGCCACTTGCAGTAATGCTTTCACGTCAACGCCGACGTAACCAAAATAAATAATCTATTTTATCTAAGATAGATAAACAAAAGGGTTCTGGAAGTTTTCCAGAACCCTTTTTGATTTTATTTTAAGATAAACGTAATTTTAATTTTTGGAGAAAAACCTTAATGACTAATTTATTAACCGTTGAAGAAGCTTTAGCAAAAGTCCTAGAACCTATAAAACCGCTAGGTACTGAACGAGTAGATTTGTTATCAGCTTTAGATAGAGTAATTGTAGAAAATATTACTGTTCCTATGGATGTACCTTTAACTGATAATTCGGCAATGGATGGTTATGCAGTTAGGGCAATAGATACTCAAAAAGCTTCTATAGACAACCCTGTATTATTAAAAGTCATAGAAGACTTACCAGCAGGATATTTAGCTAAATCTCAAGTTGGTGAAGGTGAAGCTATTCGTATTATGACGGGTGCAACAATACCTGATGGGGCTAATAGTGTTGTGATGGTTGAAGTAACAAAAAGTGAAGGTGAGCTAGTAAAAATTTATAAAGCAGCAAAGCCAGGTGATCATATTCGATCTAAAGGAGAAGACTTAAAAACAGGAGATTTATTAATTACACAAGGGACTAAATTAACCGCAGCAGAAATTGGGGTGTTAGCATCTGTTCAACGTCCATTTGTAAAAGTAAGTAGAAAAGCCATTGTTTCAATTCTTTCTACAGGAGATGAGCTAGTAGAAGTAGAAGAAACCGTAGCCCCAGGTAAAGTAGTTAATGCTAATAGTTACTCTTTAGCAACATTAGTTAAATCTGTTGGAGCTATCCCCATAATTCAACCAATAGCAAGAGATAATGAAAAAGAAATTCGAGCAAGTATAGAGCAAGCTTTAGCAGCAGATTTTATTATTTCTTCTGGTGGGGTATCTGTTGGAGATTATGATTATGTAAAAGCGGTTTTAGAGTCACTTGGAGCAGATTTAAGGTTTTGGCGGGTATCAATAAAACCTGGCAAACCTTTAGCTTTTGGGTTATTAGCTGGAAAGCCCTATTTTGGACTTCCAGGAAATACTGTTTCCAGCATGCTTTCTTTTCTACTTTTTGTCCAACCAGCCTTAAAAAAAGCTATGAACTCACTTACCCCTTGGGACGCACCTAAAATAAAAGTAATTCTTGATGCAGATGCACATTCAAAAGGAGATCGTCGTACTTATTTACGTGCTAATATTCGTTACAATCAAGGCAGCTTTTATGCCCATTTAGCTGCAAAACAAGGCTCAGGTGTACTAAGCTCTATGTTAGGGGCAAATGCTTTAGTAATATTAGAAGAAGGTATAAAAGAAGTTAAAAAAGGCCAAGAAATAGAGGCTTTAGTCATTGGAGAAATTTTTAGAGGTTAATTTATGAGTCATACAGAACATAAAGAAAAAGCTAAAAAATGTGTTAGTTGTGCAGTTATTACTGTTAGTGATTCTCGTACAGTAGAAACTGATATGGGTGGAAAAATTATTAAAGAACAACTTGTCTTAAATAGTCATGAAGTTATTCATTACAAAATAGTTAAAGATGAGCCAATAGAAATTCGTGAAGTGTTATTAAACCTAGCTAAGTTAGAAAATTGTCAAGCCATTATTTTTAATGGTGGAACAGGTATTTCCCGCCGAGATCGCACTTTTGATGTAATTGATTCTATGCTTGAAAAACGATTAACAGGATTTGGGGAGATTTTCCGCTATTTAAGTTATTTAGATATTGGCTCATCTGCGATTATGTCGCGGGCATGTGCTGGTACTTATCAAGGAAAAGTTATTATTTCAATACCTGGCTCACCAGCAGCGGTTAAACTAGCATTAGAAAAACTAATTTTACCAGAAATAAATCATATGGTTTGGGAGTTATCACGCTAGTTTTTGCTATTTTTATTCCTAACTAAAGCACAAAACTTAAAATTGGATGGTTTGGATGGAATAAAATTCTAAAATTGGATGTTTTCATTTTTAATTTAATTTTCTAAAATTTGAAATTGGACTAGGCCACTTCTAGAGCTAAAAGGTAGAAAAATGGAATTAAAAATTGATGGCAAAAGTGATGTTCCTCTCTATCTGCAAATAAAAAATAGAATCATTGAGCAAATATTAGCTGGTACTCTTAGACCTGGTGATAGGCTGCCTGCCACTAGAGATTTAGCACGTCGCCTTGGTATTAATCGCAGTACAGTAACAAATGCTTATGATGAACTGCTAGCAGACGGTTTATTAAGCTCACATGTTGGGCAAGGCACTTTTGTTGCTAACAAAAAGAAATTCCTGAATTTAAGAGTGAGCCAATAAAGACAGAAGCTATTTCTTGGCAAAAAATGGTTTGGGATGGCCTGTTTGCTGGAGAATCAGAAGGACGCACAATCTCAGCCTTACTAGATTTATATCAAGTTAGCACAATAGCTGATGTAATTTCTTTTTCTGGTTCATTCCCTGATGAATCATCTTTTCCTATTGCAGAGTTTAAGAGTTCACTTAATCACGCTTTACGCGAATTTGGCAAATCAGTCCTTAAATATGAACAAGCAGCAGGCTTGCAGGCTTTAAGAGAATATCTAGCTGTAGATATGCGTAAGCGTAATATAAAGGCAAATACAGAAAACATTTTAATTACAAATGGCTCACAACAAGCTATAGACTTACTAGCGCGTAGCTTTATTTCTGCTGGGGATAAAGTTATTTTAGAAAACCCAACATATCCTGGTGCAGCAAACGCCTTTGCTGCTTTAGGAGCAAAACTTATTGGTATTCCTGTAGATAATCAAGGCATGCAGGTTTCCAATTTAGAACAAATAATAGTCCAACAACGCCCCAAATTAATTTATTTAATACCAACTTTTCATAACCCTACAGGCTACACATTGTCTTTAGAGCGTCGTCATCAGTTAATGGAAATTGTTAGAAAATATAAAATTCCTGTGCTAGAAGATGCTTATGGTGAAGATTTACGTTATGAAGGTCGGGAAATACCCTCTCTTAAAGCATTAGACGTTACTGATCAAGTAATTTACTTCGGCACTTTTTCTAAAAATTTACTACCAGGCATCCGCATTGGCTGGTGTGTTGCTCCTGCTCCAGTTTTTACTAGATTAGTAGCTCTTAAGCAAATTGGAGATATTACAACATCCCCATTACTACAAGCAGCATTATGGGATTTTTGTCATCGTCGTCGTTATCAAGCACATTTAGAACGTGTACGGGCAATTTATAGGCGACGGAGGGATTTTGTAATTTCTCGTCTGCAAAGTTATTTTCCAGCCAATACTCAGTGGAGTGAACCCCAAGGAGGTCTTTTTTGCTGGGTAAAATTACCATATCAAATTGATACAACAGAGTTATTGCTTGAAACTAGGCAAGCGGGAGTAGTTTTTTCTCGTGGACATTTGTTTCATATTGATGGTAGCGGCCATAATACTTTGCGGCTTAGTTTTGGAAATTTAACAGAAACAGAGCTAGATCGAGGGCTTAAGATATTAGGACAGACAGCTATTAAATTGCTTAATCGTTCTTACTCATCTGCAAGTGATAATTTTAAGCAAAATACTTTACCTTTGATATAGCAAAACCTTTAACCAATTTAAGTATTTAATTAAAAAGCCTAAATTTTAACAACTAACTATTGACCCTATATTTTTCAGGAGGATTTATGACCGATAGTGCAATTGCTTTTTTTGAGGGGAAATTTGTTCCTCTTTCTGACGCTAAAATAAGTGTGCAGGTACATGGTTTTAATTATGGAACTGCAATTTTTGAAGGAATCCGTGGATACTATAACCCTGATGAAGAAGAAATGTATTTATTTCGTCTAGTAGAACACTATCGACGTATGCTAAAAAGCTGCAAAATCATCAAAATCGAGCTACCTTTTAATGAGCAAGAACTAGCTGATTTAACTTGTGACTTAGTAAAGCGAAATAATTTCCGTCGTGATATTTATATTCGCCCACTTGCTTATAAAACCGCTTGTCAAATAGGTACTAAGCTATCTCCAGGTATTGATTTTACTGTTTTTGCTGTACCAATGGATGACTATATTGCTACAAATCGAGCATTAAAAGTTTGTATTTCATCTTGGCGTAGAGTAGAAGATAATTCTATTCCACCTAGAGGAAAAATCTGTGGCTCTTATGTAAATTCTGCTTTAGCGGCAACAGAAGCGCGTGACAATGGTTTTGATGAAGCAGTTGTACTAAATAATGATGGTCATGTTGCTGAAGGTGCGGCAATGAATATTTTTATGGTACGAGAGGGTAAGTTAATTACTACTCCAATTACAGCTAATATTTTAGAAGGAATTACCCGAACTACTCTTGCACGAATCGCCAAAGAAGAAATAAATACAGAAATGGAAGTCCGACAAATTGACCGTTCAGAACTCTATATTGCAGATGAGTTGTTTTTCTGTGGAACAGGTGCGCAAATTGCTCCAATAGGTTCTGTTGATCATCGAAAAGTAGGTGATGGTAATCCTGGGCCAATTACACTAAAACTACAAAAGCTTTATACTGATGTAGTTAGAGGGCATAATAAAAAATATTTAGATTGGTGTACTCCAATTTATAAAACTGAAGCTGCTACAAAGGTAAGCGCATAAATAGTTTTGATTAGATAAAAATAACCCAGTGCTATTAAAGATTAATAACACTGGGTTATTTTTTGTTTAATCAATAATTTAGCTTAATCTTCTTCAGCCAAAATAGTCTGACAAATCCCTTCCATCATATTATCTAAGCCTTTAATTTGCACAGATTGGTAATTTGAGATTGCACGACGGGCCCCTGCATGTAAATCTGCTAAATAAGGAGTAATGGAATTGCCACAAGTAGCAATTTCAAAACGGGCAACATCTCCTTCAGCATTACTTAATTCTAGCTTATCAGGTTGAATACGTAGAACAACATTACGATAAACTGTAGTGTAGCCTGTTCCCCAAAACATACTAGCGTGCCAGCGTAAAGTCCCTTTTTTAGTGAGTTCTATTAGTTTTTTCATTGTGTCAGCAACAACTTGTTCCATATAAATAACTCCTAAAATGGTTTATAAAACAAAATCAACTACAATTGGGTCATGGTCAGAAAGTTCTTTTCCATCTCTCTTTAGACCATTAATTACTTTAGGGGCAGTAGCCGTTAAACCATTATATTCTAGCTTATCTGTAGCTTTTACAAGATTTAAGTTTCGTGAAGCAAACCAGTCTAATTTTAGTGAGCAACGCCCGCCATGTGGACGCAAAGCCCATTCAATAAAAGCAAAACACCAATGAGGAACCCAATCTCTTAAAATTTTATATTTCTTCATATCATCGCTAGAATAATGATTAGTTCCTGCGCCTAGTTCATTAGATTTTTCATATTCAAAACCAGCTTTTTTTAATGACTCAAATAGTCCTCGTTCAAAATATCGGTCTGGATAAGGATAATGATTAGCAATCACATTGCCAACACCCATAAAAACCCGATACCAAAAACCACAAATAGCATAAAAAGCATGACTTGAATTATATGTGCTAGTGTTCCAATCTCCTCCAAGTAAAACAGGCATTTGTTTATTTACTTCTAGTCGTTCAAGGATAGAAATCATTTGTTGCTCGCGTTGTTTTTGGGTTGAAAGTGCGTCTAAATGGATACAAACAGTTCTTAAATCTCCTTGAGGAAATTCTATAGTTGCGGCTAGGGCTTGTTGGTTTCCAATACGTTTTTCTTTTCCTGCCATTTTATCTTTAGCATTTTTTAGTGGGATTCTTTGTAAATCTTTTATAGGGTAACGCGATAGTATGGCATTCCCATGCAATGCAAGGTCATTATCTCCAGCATCGCCTGCAAAATCTACTTCCATACCATTACCTTTACAAAGATTTATATAAGCAGGGACAAAATAATAGTTCATTCCTAGAGCTAAAGCTAGTTCCCTAGCAATATTTAGATTTTTAGAACGTGCCATTCCTGAGTCTGTTTCTGTTAACAAAAGTAAATCAGCAGGTTTTAACATTGGATGACTTCTAAGCTCTTCTAATATTTCGTCATAACACATACCCCTTTCTATATTCCAGGCTACTGCTCTATAAAAAGGTTTTGTAGGTAGCGATAAATTATTGCTGTTACGATATTCTATGCCATTAGTTACTTTTTCAATTTCTGGCTTTAATTTTTGATAAAGTGGGTGGTTATGAAGTTCTTCTAATGAATTGCATTTAGAAAGCTCTGCAAAGTATGGTATTAACTGATGTTTTAGTACAACGTCTGTTACTTGCTCATCAGTTATTACTGAACCATTAGCCATAATAAATAAATCTCCAATTTAAGTTAAATTCCATTAAGCCTACGAGCCACCATCATATTTTCAGTAATAAAATTTGGCAAACGGTTAAAAAGTTCTGAACGTGGTCTTAAATAACCTACTGCACGAAAATTACGATAGTTATTTTTCTGCTGATTACTAATATTAGAATTAAGCCCATAAAGACCTACATTCCAATGTCCATAATTAAGAGAGTGCATAGTATAAGGTCTAGGGCTAGGTGTTTCTGTTTTTTTCTCTGCACTAGAGGTAAACACTAATGTATCTTCGCTTAATTGTGTATTTTGTGAAAATTCAGCAGGAATTTCATAGTCAAATTCTATTTCATTATAATTAAATTCATATTCAACTTTTCCATTTTTATCAATGACTACACGCTCTTCTAAACTAGCACTTCGGCTAAGTTCACTAACAACATTGGTAGCAAAGGATTGGTTAGGCCGCAAGTTTAGTCTACCACCTATTGTAGAAGTCAGTATTTGTGATAAATCTGAGAGTTCTGCTTCATTAAAGCCATCTAGGGTAGATGTTGGCTTTCTAAAATTAATGGCTAGGCGTTCTGTATTTTCCGCTTGAAACTGTTTTTCAAAAAGACAGGTTTTCTTCCTACCATTGCTATCTAGTATGTCATAACAGGCTTGAGCCGTATAATGTCCAGGTGCAAGAAATATATAACGTTCCAATTCCATTTGTCCAAGTGCAATGACAAAACCTGTTTTTTGTACTTGTTCTGCAATTGACAAAGTTACATCAAAAATACGGAAATCATTGCCATAATTAAACTTTAATTTTATTTTCTGCATAACTTGTTCCTTAGTAAAACGAGCCTAATGTTTTTGCTGAAAAATTATTATTTTAGTTAAATAGAGTTGAAATTTATTTTAAGACCTAATCGGCAATGATAACTTGGTTATCTTTTATCAATCAAGCTACTAGGGCAAGGAAATATTTTTTTGTTCATATTCGATAACTTGACGAGAAATCATCACTAGCTATAATAGGGGAGTTATCCCAAATCAAACTACTAGGATTTTCTTAATGAGTGATAATAAACTCAAGAATAATGAGTTATTAAGCGTAGATAGTTTACTTAAGCTTTCTCAAACAATAGACCAATTTGAGCAATATGCCTATCCACATGCCAGCCAAATGGCTCGTTTTGCTGAAGCATTAGCTCTAAGAATAGGGTTAAATCGTTCAGACTTAAATTGCTTAAAAGTTGCGGCACTACTTCATGATGTAGGCGAAATGGTAATGAATAGCCCTGTAATGAGAACTCATGGGGCAATAGATTTTAGAATTAGGATAGATCTTTGGCGACATCCAATTATAGGAGAACAACAATTAGCTAAAAAAGATCTGCCAAAACAAGCTCAACTCCTGGTTCGTTTCCATCATGAATGGTGGAATGGAACAGGTTATCCTGACATGCTAAAAGGCGAAGCTATCCCTATTGGTGCTAGAATCCTTCGTTTAGTTGATACTTATAGTGCTTTAACTGCTGATCGTCCTCATCGTCAAGCATTCTCTGAAACTCAAGCTCAAGAAATTATTGCTCAATATTCAGGCATAGAATTTGATCCTTTTTTAGTTAAAATTTTTCTAACAATGCTAACCGAGATGTCTTTGGCATCAGAACAAAAAAATTGAACCTACAAAAGAAACAATAACATCGTCAAATTCCATTCAAGAACTCCCTCAAGAACTGGTTTTAGAACCCATTATTCAACCTGTAGCTTTAGAAACTACAGGAGAAACTACAAAAAATCCTGTGGATCAAGAAAGCCTGACATTTGAACCCAATAATAATCTTGAAATTAGCAAAATTAGCGAAGTCAAACTAGAAACAACTATAAATGAAATTAATGAAATTAATGAAGTTAATGAAGTTAATGAGATTAATAGAGTTGATACTGGTGATTTAGAAACAGAAGAAATTGAAAGCCCTACAGAAAAAATAGCTCCATTAGAAGAATTTTTAGAAGATACAAACGCCACAAAACCATTATTTGCTATAAATAACATAGAAACAGATGAATTATCTGCGGCTCAAACAGATTTATTAGTTGAACCTAGCCCAGTAACTGCTGAAATAAATGAAACAGAAAATGAAAATTTTGAAGAAATGGAAAATCAGATACACACTCTCATCAAGGATTAAATAATCCTATTTTATTAAATTGGTTCAAAGAATCTGATGCTTATTGGTTAGACAACTTAAGAACTAATATAAATAAGCTTAATAATGAGACTCGTAAAGCATTGGCTATTTATGCAGGGATTTTAACAGGTGATTACGCGCTTTCTTTTAGCGAAGAAACAGAATTTCTTAAACGTCCACTTTCAGAAATTTTTTTAGAAATGATTAAAATAGCTAATCAAATTATTGATAATCAAAGCTATAACCGTGCAACTAATTTAGAAGCAACAGAATTTGTTAGACGTACCAAAGCAGATTTACTTTATTTAAACCTTCCTATACCAGCATCAATTCTAAAATTCTTAAATAGTTCAGAAGCTTGGAAAGAAGCCTGGGTAAGTGAAACAGATTACTTTTATGATGAACTACTTACAAAGGTCAAAGATAGCCCTAGCGGACTTGTTACAACAAAAGAAGCCTATTTACAAAGTATTTCGCAAATACTAGAAACAGCTAAACATATGCCTACTTGGGCAATAGTTTTTCTTGAGCATTTACCACTTTCTTTAACAGAAATGGTAGATGAAATAAAAAAACATCGTTCAATAAGTGGAATTTACCTTAAAGATTTATCAGAAATTGCAGCACAGCGAAAAACTTATATTGTTTTAGCTAAGGAACAATAGTTATTTTTATCAATGATTTGTTTCTGATTCTTCAACCGTTAATAACTCTAAGTTTAAGTCTGACAAGATTTTGTCTAAAGCTTCTTGTCCAATAAACCCATTATGAAAAGCCTGCATAACAGCATCTTTTTCTACTAAAATTAAATGTCGTCGAGCCGTTCGTAGTTCATCTTCACGCAATTGATTTGTTTCAATATGAAGATCCCTAATAATTTTTTCTGCTTTTTCTAGTTTATTTTTATATTCTTCTTTAAGTTTTTCTAACAGATCAATATGAGCAGCACGATCTTTAACCATTCTTTCTACTTCCTTTAGAGCAGCAGACGCAGCACGGGCATTTGCTCGCTCAATTTCATAAGTCTTTTGCCCTTCTTCTACCCCTAAAATTCCTAATTTGTAGAGCAAAGGAGACATAGTTAAACCTTGAACAATAATAGACAGTATTACTACCCCAAAAGTCATATTAATTATTAACTCTCTATGTGGAAAATCTGCTGCTAGACCTAAAGCTAAAACCATTGAAAGGCTGCCTCGTAGTCCTCCCCAAGTAAGTATTACTCCCCATCTCCAAGGAACGGCTTCTTTAGTTGGTCGCAAAGCAGCCGAAGCCCCATAAACAACTATTGCCCTAGCTATTATAACTATTAAAAATGCTGCAACTATTGGCTTCCAAGATGCTAGTAAAGTACCTAAACTAACTTCAAAACCTATTAGTAAAAATATCACTGAATTAAAAGCAAACGCGCTATATTCCCAAAAAGCTTCTACAGCTATTCTTGTTGAAGGACTCATGCCGGTTCGAGCAGCATAACTACCTGATAGCATCCCTGCAACTACTGTAGCAATTACCCCAGAAAAATGAAAATGTTCAGCAGCAGCAAAAGAACCATAAGCAGAAATTACTGTCAAAGTAATTTCTATTAATGGGTCATCTATTTTTTGAATTATTTTAGAAATGCTATAACCAATTGCACCACCAATTAAAAGCCCCATTCCTACAACTTTAATAAAATCCATCACTACATTAGCAATTGAGAAAGTCCCGCTAGCGACAACCCCTAAAATCATAGTAAAAAAGACTATTGCAGTACCATCATTAAGTAAGCTTTCGCCTTCTACCAAAATGGCAAGTCGTTTTGGTGCGCCTAGAGTCTTAAAGAGTCCAACTACAGCAATTGGATCTGTTGCAGCAATTAGGGCAGCAAAAACTAGCCCATGTTGCCAAGAAAAACCCTCAACAAACTGCAAAGCATTGGCAATAGGGGTTAAAATTACGGCTGTTAAACCTATTGCAGCAATGACTCCAGGAATGGCAAGAGAATGTACAGCTAATTTATTTTTCCAAAAATCCTTAAATTCTAAATGAAAAGCTGCTTCATAAAGCAGACCTGGCAAAAAAAGAGAGTAAAGCAATTCTTTAGAAAGATGTGGAGGTTCTAATGTGTGAGTAGTCCCTAAAACTAAACCTGTTGCTACTAATGCAACAGTATAAGGAACTTTTAGCCAGCGAATAATTATTGCGACAGCAGTTGCAACAGCAAACAAAGCAACAAAGACTTCTCCAGATGCCATTATTTTTACTCCATATCTTTATTATTTAGTTAATTTATTTATAGAATAATCAATAAGGTAGAGTTAGCTAGAACTATTTTTAGCTACATTATTAGTCTTACTCCTCCAAGTTCAGCAATATTATGTGGGAAACGGTCGCTAGGTGTACCTATAAACATATAGTTTTTTGGTACTTTTAAGCGTTTAGAAACTTTTTCTATAAGTTCAGGGCCAAATTTTCCTTTAATCATTATCAAATCAATTCTTAGCTCAGGGTAAATACGATCAATAATATTTAGCTGTCCTACAAATTCTTTAGGTATATCTTCTTCTGTATCATAACAGTGTAGCACTAAAAGCCTTTTACTTTGTTCATTTTGCAGTACATAAAGAGCAGCTTGATTAAGTGTAGGAAGGCTATCACCTCTACTAAAAAAGATTACAGTTTGATTATTAATTTGATTAATTCCTGAAATAATAGTGTTAGCAATCTTTTGATTAAGATAATTGACTTTTTCAACCATCATTTGAGAAATAGCTAAAATGGCTTTTAATATTTGAACACGTAGAAACATTATTTCTACAACTAAAAATGCTATTCCAAAATAAATAAGAAATACTCTTACATAAGCAGGATTAATTAGTAAATTACCTATTAGACCAATTATCACAGCAATAAAAGCAATAGCAACTGCTCCCCAGCTAGCGCGGATTTCCCTCGGTAGCCGGTCACGTTTTATTTTAAGCAACATATTACCAACAGCAAATAATGCCATAACACAAAGAAATGAAAGGGTATAAACACCAGCTAAAGTTTCTATTCTGCCGCCAGTAATTACTAAAACCGAGCAGCAAAGAGCAAAAAACAGCAAAATTATCCAATGGTTTGTACTACGCCATTTATTTTCCTCTAAAAGAAATTGAGGTAAACAACGGTCTAAAGCCATGCGACGAATTAGACCAGTTACACCAACATAACTAGTTAAAACCGCACCTGACAGTACTAAAACAGCATTAATGCTGACCCAAACTTGTAGCCATCGACCAGCAGAAAGTAGACCCATTTGAGCAAGCAAGTCCTCTTTATGATTAGCTATTTGACTTAATGGCAGAATACCTAGAGAAAGAAGGCTAATTAGTGGATTAAATATTGCAACAGCAATCCACATATTACGAAGGGTTTTAGGAAAAACGCCTTGTTGTTGTTCTTCAATAAAGTTTGCAGAGCTTTCAAAACCGCTAATACCTAGCATTGCAGCAGAAAAGCCAAAGAAGATAGCTTTTAGTATTCCATCAGGTGTAGGAGTTTGCCAATTAGACCAAAATATTGATAAATCCTTAAATAAAAGAATAGAGACACAAAACGAGAGTAAAACCAAAGTAGCTATATGAAAAACAAAAAGAAATAGGGCTACAATTGCTGATTCGCTAATACCAATTAAATTAAGTATTGCAAAAATACCTAATAAAATAATAGTTGCCCAAAAAACATTTAATCCATGCCAAAGATTATGTGCATAGTGCATTGCTTCATTAGCACTAATTACAGCCGTAGCTAGATAGGAAAGCAGCGTTAAACAAGCGGCAATAGAAGCTTTTGCCTTAGTTGTAGTGTTAAGTAGTACATTGTATGCCCCTCCATTTAGAGGTAGTGCTAGACCAACTTCTGCATAAATATTACGAAATAAATATAAAACTACTGCAACACAAGCCAGTGCAACAGGGGCATAGGGGCCAGCATAAATAGCACAAAGGGCTGAAACATAAAGACAACTTGAAGTAATATCATTACCACAAATAGCTGTAGATTTCCATTCCCCTAGTTTATGAGCTAATCCAGAATCCAAATGAGTAACCTTAATATGCTCTGAGCCAATATCCTCAATTTTCTGTGTTGTTCCCCAACCAGCAAAATTTGAATTACTTTTTTCAATATTGCTTTTTTCAACATTATTAATAACTTCATTGACTAGATTATTATTTACTTCATTATCTGTACTTTCCATAAGTTCCCCTAAAATTTATTTATTCTATGGGTGAAAGATCCTGGTCAGACTCTATTACTTGATCTTTTGCTTCTTTAATTATTTTGTTATTAGTATCCTTAAAAAGTTGGACAAGAAAAGGAGGTGCAATTAATGTAGTTGCTACAGACATAAAAACAACCACACCATAAAGAGCAGAGGACATAACCCCTAAGCCTAAACCTATTTGAGCAACAATTATTCCTACTTCGCCACGTGGCACCATTCCCATACCAATTTGCAAAGCTTGTCGCCGACCCATTGGCAAGGCTGCCAAACCACAACCAATTAATTTTGTTATAACTGCAATAATAGTTGCTAGTATAGTTAGTATTATTACTTGTTTATCCTTAAAAACTGTTAAATCTAGTTGTAAGCCTATTCCAACTAAAAAAAACGGAAGTAAAAATTCCATTACCGCGCCTGATTGTAGATGTAGTTCTGTGTCTTCTGTAGATTCAGATAGTGCCATTCCTGCCAGAAAACTACCAATAATTGCAGCAACTCCAACATAAGTGGCAAGTAAAGAAAGTCCTAAACAAAGTATTAATCCAAAGATAAAAAAGGCATGTCCAATTTTTAAGCGTTCAAGAGATGAACGACTTTTATTAACTAGCTTTGTACCAACAAAAACCATAAACAAAGTAAACCCAATTGAAAGACCTGCTGTAAGAATTAGCTCACCATAATTAATTTTACCTTTAGCCATACTGCTAACTATGCTTAAAATTATTAGCCCTAGCACATCATCTATAACAGCAGCACCCATAATTACTTGGCTAGTCTGTGTACTTAAAACACCTAAAGATGCTAGCACTCTAGCAGTAATACCAACACTAGTTGCTACCATAGCAGCACCTAAAAAAATACCTTCTATGGTTGGCTCTCCCCAAAGTTCTAAAAGGAACCATCCAGCAAAAAAAGGAACCATAACGCCTAGCACAGCCACTAAAAAAGCTCTTTTACCTACTTGAAATAAGGCTTTTGGGCTAATTTCAAGTCCAACAGTAAAAAGCAAAATCATTACTCCAATTTCGGCTAAAGCTTTTGTTAGCTCGGTTTGTTGAACTAGACCAAGTAAACTAGGCCCAATTAAAACACCAGCTAAGATTTCTCCCACTACTGCTGGTTGACGAATACGTTCAAAAATTTCTGCACTTAGTTTTGCAGCTAGAAAAATGACAAATAAGCTAAAAATTACTTTCCCACTTTCAGAGCCAGACCAAAACATTGCTATTGGATAAAAATCTAAAAAATTTTGCATTTTTTTCCTCAATATTATCTAAATCATTTAGGAATGATTTTTTTAAGCATTTTTCTTAATCGTTTAACAAATGGCTAGGCTGAAAATTTTGTCTTGTTTTTCTATAAATCAACACAAACATTAATAGATCAAGAAAACTACTGCAACAGCTATAAAGTTATTTGTTGCAATAAAATCGGTTAATAGGTGTATTTAATGGTAGGACGACATAAACAACAAAATTAAATTTTTTCTTTTCACCTCACTAATATTTGATATTCTGGAAATTCTTGACTAAAAAACTGAGCTACCATAGCCAGTTTTTTAGTAACAAATCGAGCATAAAGTTTTTGTGAATAAGCTTCGGTTATTTCGCTCCAAAATGGCTCAAAACCTTCATCTTGATGGGTAATTATTGCTTGTCCACGACGTGCTAAAATGCGCCCTCCGCCTATAGGATAAATTTCTACAGAAGGTTCTTCAACACTAGCCCCAATTTGCTCACGTAAATAAGTGCGAACTTTGGTTTCGGCTCGCTCTACTTGAATACTGGCAACTTCATTACTTTCAGCAATATCAATTACCAAACGATTACAAGCTAACAAAACTAGAAAATTTAACCCACTACTCTTTTGAGGGGCTGCCATCAAATAATCTGTTAACTTTTTCTTATCATCAGGAAGTAGATTAGGTATTTGGTTAGCTAGTGGGACTAAAGAACTATAAAGTTCAGCTAGTTGATTAAAATATTCTGTTATTTTTGGACGCATTTCTACTAAAGCTTCTTGCTCAGGAGGATTATTTTCATCTAGCCCACTTAAATAATTAAAAAATGTTCTTGCTGTATTGGGAACATTAAAAAGTAACCCTAAATGACTTAATTCTGGTAAAAGCCGGGTAATAATGCTGCTATGTGTAGCTACAATGGTGACTAAATGTCTTTTTTCTGCTCTTATAGTTAAAGATAAAAGCTTAAAGAAAGTCCAGTTATCTTTATCCGACGCATTTAATACATTACTTAATAAATAGTCTATTCTTTCTGCACCTGCTTCATCAATCATTAAGTCACTAAGTGCTGTTTCTGGTTCTACTTGGGCAACAGGCAAATTACTAGCCTTTTCATCTCGAACAGGATAAAGAATTTCAATTTGTTCAACTAAACCTCTAATAGAACTTAACAATTGAGGGTCAACACCTAATAGTTTTAAGTCTTTTTTCATTTGACCTAAGTAATGACGAAAACTACTAGTAAAAGCTAGCCAGGAATCAAATCTAATTTCTGGGTCATAGTAAAAGTTAATAGCTTCGGCTAGTTGAGGTGGGAGACGTTCACCTTCTCTAAAAAAGCCTTCTAGCCCCATAATGATAGTTTGACCAGCAGATTCAGCCTGAACTTGTAAGCTTTCCGCAACTTCTGAGCCAGAAATTTCCATCACTAAAATTAGTCTGACCACATCGCTAAATAATCTAATTAGCTGCCCTAGAGATTGATAAGGAGGCAAACTTAGTAGTACATCGTCCCATGCTTCATCACTACTAATTTTAGTCCAAAAATCCCAAGCTACAGGTGCGCAAGTTCGCATAAAAGTCCATTGCCAATGTGAAGCAACTAACCATTTAGGATTAAAGCGCATTTGAATATCATCTTTACGTGTAGAGACTAAAGCAGGTAAAGTTTCTAAAATACGCTTTAGCTTACCTTGTGAATGGACTTCTGGGAGTTTCTGCAACAGTTCTTCAGACATTTTCCAAGTTTGAACAGCAAGATCTAGTAAACGAATTTGGTCAGATAGTCCAAGTGTGGCAAATGGACTAGCAGCAGGTATTTCTTCTTCTTGTTCTTCACCAGCTTTTGTAACTTTAGCAACCCCTGGACGGGCATTAGCACCAAAACCTATTACAGTACCGGCTCGCATGGTCAAAAATGTAGGATGTTCAGGCCCTTGTTCACCTAGGGAAGCTAGACCACTAGTTACTTGCTTTACATACTCATCCCCAAGCATAGAAATAGCCCGACGGCGACCTAAAACACGCCAAAAGCCAGAAAGTATTTGAAACCGTCCTATAGGATCTAAGCCCCTCATTCCTTCAGGCAAAGAAAAAGCTCTTGAATCAAGTAAAGCCATTCCTAAAATCGTTTGTAAAGCTCCTCCTAAGTTACTACTTTTAACTAACACTAGCTCTGTATTTTCACCTAGTAAAGACTCTACAAGTTGGGACATAGAACTAAAAGCCATACGGAATTTAACTTTTTGACTAGCAGGGTCTAGATCAAATTCAGAAAGACCAGAACACATAAATAAGCGATAATTATGTGATTCTCCAGCACTTGTAATTTGTGCTGATTCTCGGCGAATAATATCGCTTAATTCATTATCCTGACGGCATTTTAGTAGTTTTCCGCTATTAACTAGAAGTTGAGAGGCTTCTGTTCCAACACGTTTTAAGGTACGGCTAGAGTTAGCATCTTCTGTAATAACTTCCCATTGACCGCTACTATAGTTATAAACACAAAGTTGTGAAGGATCTTCTGGATCTATAGCTAGATCAACATAAGAAAAAGGCATTTCAAAATTACAAAAGTAGAAAAATTCTACAATTGCTCTAACAAGCATATGGGGATAGCCCCATTCAATATTTAAGTCAACAGTTTGTGTAACTAATTGATTACGATAGGCTTCTGCTAAAACATTAATACCTTTTAGCATATGGAGCAAATAACCAGCCGTTTCTCGACTTATAGCTACTGCTCCCATACTTTCGCCTAAAGGTAAGATAAACCCTGCTGGCTCACCTGGTTGTTTATAGAGTTGTAAGGCTGGTAGTTGTGCTTGGTCACTAAAATGCGCTTCCCAAGCTTTTATTTTAACTAGCCCTCGCCAACTCTGACTAAAAAGCCGCAAAACTTGTTCAGAAGTTCGAGTAACTCTTAAGGAGCTTTCATTTCCTATTAACTTAATTACTCTTTCTAGGGCATCTATTTTAGAGCTATAAGCCCGTAAGAAAGATAACTCTATGTCCAAGCGTTCTAGTTCAGTTGCAATATCATTACGAGATTGAAAATATTGGTCATCAGTGATGTTATTATTAGTAGCAAGTTTATCTAAGGATTCTTGCCGACTTCGTGCCAAAGAAGCATTATATTCTTTCTTTTTTACTGAGGATTTTAAGTAAGCTATTGCATCTAAAAGGTCAGTTTTACGCCAAGTTACAAGTCCTAAGCCTACTTCGCTATCTCGGCTATAGAGGTCTTTATAAAGTACAGTTTCTTGTTCACGACTAACAAAACCTATTTCATATTGTTGAGGATTAATACTATTACCATCAGCTATAGGTTGAGCAAAAACACGTTCTGCCCATTGAATTAACCTTTCATGTTGGCGTTCAACTAAAGGGTTAAAACCTTTTTGACTTAGCTCAAATGGGGTAGACATTTCTAAACCTTTCTTGCAAATAGTAATAGAAATCAAAATATTTGCTAATTTTATTTATTAGTATTCAAAAGTATAGGAATGCTGGCAAAACAAAACTTTGTAATAGTTTAACATATAACTATAAAGCTGTATTTGTTCATTATTTATGCTTAATGGAGCCTCTTTTTTCAAGCTTTCCATAAACTCTACTAAATCATTATGTTGTGGTAAATAGTTATTTATTTCTAAACCTTGAGCAAGAACATAAGCTTGAAGACTTCCTCCTGGCTCAACTGGAGTTTTAGCATCTCTACTTACTAAGGTTAACAATTTATTTTTGGCTAACTCATCGGCTACAGCATCATTAATTAACTCAGCTATAGCAATTTTTTGCTCATCAGAAATTACAAAGAAATATTGGTAAAGACCATATAAAGAAATTGCATTATTTTTTCCTAAACTTTTTAGAACACTTTGTTCAAAACTATCTAAAGGCTTTACCCCTGCATTTACTAATTGAATAACTATTTTTTCATCTTCTCCAACAATTAACCTTCTTTGTAAAATTTGAGGAACTACACTTAAAGGAACAAATTTGATAGCTTTTCTTCGTCTTAAAGAAAAAATTGACAAAACTAATAATAAACTAGCTGAAGTTTCTCTTTCTACTACAAAAGTATTGTGTAGCTTACGTTTATATTGACTATCTTTAGCTGGAGGTAAAATTTTATCAGCAAAAAGTAAAGCAATAAGCACGGGAGAAAGTGTTTTTATTTCAAGAACATTATTGGTAGCTTTATTAGTAACTTCTTGTGCTGGTACTTCATTATTTATTGTTACTTTATTTTCATTATTTACTATTTTATTTCTTTCTTTATCACTTAAACTATCTGTTTTTGGATTAGATATTGGATTAGATAAAAGAGAACCATAAAGTGCTTGAAGTTCTGGTGGTAAAGGTTTTGTTCCATCTTGTAAACTATTAGGTAAAGGATCTGTATTAATAGATATATTCTGAGATTCTGCTATATTATCTTCTATATTTTTAACTATATTTTCTATTTCATCATTTTTACTAACAAGTTCACTTACTATATTTACTGCTATCTGTTGTTCTTGTTGTTTTTGTTCTAACTCAATTATTTCTTTTCTACTAACAATTTCACTTTTTCTTTTTTGTGGTAGCTTAAAACTAGTTACTTCTATTGTCCTATTTGTATCTGTTTCATCAAGGACTGCTATTTCGCTAACACTATTCATAGAACTATCATCAAACCAAGTCTTGTTTTCTAACCCTACTACAGGGTGTTCCACTCGTGTTTCTTGAAATTCATTAAAACTTGTTTGTGAAAATCCCTCTACATTAGTTTGTGGAAATTCTTGTACTTGTATATCAGGAAAAGTTGCTTTCTTTGTCTTAACTATTTCCACTGCTTGAGCTAAAGGAAGTTTTTCTGTTGTCGGACGTTCATCAACTATTTTGTTTACAACTTTTTGTTTAGTAGCCTGTGTTAGCAAATTGGAAATAGCTAAAATGCTTTGAAACCGTCGATCAGGCTCTTTTTCTAAAGCCCTTAAAATTACTCTAGCTATATTATCTGGCAATTCTGGACATAAAAGGCACGGATCTTTAACTTTTTGCCTTATATGATGTTCCATAATAGTTAAGTAATTATGTCCAGAAAATGGCACTTCTCCTGTCAACATTCTATATAAAATAGCTCCTAGTGAATAAATTTCTGAACGTTCGTCAACTTCTGTATTTTGACATTGTTCTGGAGAAAAATAAAACGGCTGTTCAAAAATAGTAATTGCTTTATTCTTCATCCTAGATAAGCGTTTATGATGAGCAATTAGACTATGATATAGCTTAAGTTGATTATCTGAAGTAACTATTATATTAGCAGGTTTTAAGTCTTGATGAATCTGTTCATTTTCATTAATCACATTTATTATGTCACAAAGTAAATTAATATAATTTACTACTTCTGCAAGAGGCAATTGTTTTTTTTCAGTTAAAATATCTTCTAATGTTTGACCTTCAATATATTCTGTAGCTACATAGAAGAAACTATTATCACATTTTCCATAATCAAGTATTTTTACTATATTGGGATGATTTATTTGAGTGGCTAATTCAATTTTGTATAAAAAATTATTAGGGTCAATGGGTAGCTCTGAAATTAAAAATATTTTAACTATAACAAAATGTCTTTTTTCTATATCAAAACCTAAGTAATTAATATTAATATTTTCTCTAGAAATACGTTTATCTAACCTATATTTATTTTTTATTAAGGGTAATCCCGGTAGAGTAGTTTCTAGTAGAGTTTGGTCAACATCACAATTTTCATTATGATCACCAAAACATCTATTACAAGTAAAACATTCCTTCACTAAAGTAACAGCAGATACCCCTTTGATTAGGGAGTAGTCCGCCACCTCCTTTTTAATAAATTATTTTCTCGTAATTTATTTTATCCTAACACCAATAAAAACATTATTTTACTATTTTTCCCATTATAAGCTTCTTAAACAACCATTTATTTTATTTTTAATAATGCTTAACCCCATAGATTGAGCAATTTATAAAGCAAAAACAAAAACCCAGAGTTTTATACCCTGGGTTTTAAGGTAAAGCTTAAGTAAATTTATCAGATTTGACTATTAGAAGAACCTAACTGTATAAGTAAATCTAACACCTCGTCCAATTTCAGGAGCTAAATTTTTAATTAAAGATAAATGGTTACGATACAACCGATCATTTAAGTTAAAAGCATTAATAGAAAAAACTTGGACAGCATGTTTTTGTACTAGTGTATAAGACGCAGCTAAATTAACTGTAGTATAGCCTGCTGTTCGGGTTTCAGTAGAAAAGATTTGATTTTGAGCGCGTGCCATAACAACTTCAGGTCTTAGAGAAAAGCCTTTGTAGCGAGCTTCAAAGCCAATTTTACCGCGTAAGGGTGGAATACGAGGAAGCGGAGAGTTAGTATTTTTTACTTCAGCATCAACCGCATCTAAACTACCATTCAATGAAAAGTTAGGATGTATTGCGTAATCAAAATTTGCTTCTGTACCAACAAAACGACTATCTGCTTGTGTAAAATTAGCTTCTATGAGTCCATCTTCAATATTTCCAGTAGGGGCAAGAAAAACACAGTTATCCAGGTTATAGTAAAAAAAGTTAAGCTCACCACGAAGTTTTTTACCAGAATATCTAAAAGATGTGTCAATGCCATTGTTGCGCTCGCGTTTAAGATTAACATCTCCTATTTCAAAAGATAAACTACCTACATGTGGCCCGTTATTATAAAGTTCTTCAAGTGCTGGTGCGCGATAAGAGCTAGTATAATTTGCTACAAAGGCAAAACTATCTTTTATTGGGATACGAAGCCCTACAGCACCAGAAAAGCCAGTAAAATTCCGTTTTGGAAGTCCAATAGGGTCAAATCTAGTAGTTTCTACTCTAGCTCCAAATTGTAGTTGCATTTTTTCATATTTTAATTCTTCTAAAGCAAAGAAAGCAAAGTTGTTAGCGTCTACTGGTGGGGTTAAAGCTTCTGCTCCAGCTACATCATAATTACGGTAATAACCAGAAAAACCCAAACTACCTGATAATTTCCCCTTTGGAGCTTGTGTAAAAAGCCCTCGATAGGTAGTTTCACGATTGCTAAATGTTGTAGCTACAGTTGATATGTCGCCTGCTGTTTCAATTTCTCTATGTTTATAATCGCTATAATTTACTGAAAATTGCGCGGTGCTAAAGATTGATCCTAAATCTCTAAAACCAAAACTAAGGCGGGCGTTATGTTGACGAATAGCTAGACCAATAAATTCTTCCTCTTCTCCTTCATCAGCCGCAATAGTAGAGACTTGATTAAGCATTTTTCGAGTGCTAGGAGTTAGTGGAAAAGCATTATTTCTAGCTATTTTAGCTAATCCTTCGTCTTCCCTACCCTCTTCTTCAGCTTCAAACATAGCAGCAAAAGGAATACCATAGGTTGCATCTTGATAACCATACTTAAAGCGAAAATAAGCTTTATCTGCATAAAAGGCTACCCCACCAGAACCGCCACTAGTACGAGATTTTGTATTAGGTATTTTACCAATAGGTGTGTCATAGTCACTAGTTCGTTGTCCGCCGCCATTACCAAAAAATAAAAAGCGACCTGTACCATATTGAAGGCCACCATTAAAGCCACCTTGGTTATTATTTGAAGCACCTAAACCAGTAATATAGCCTGTTAAACCTGTATGGTTATGAGAAAAATCATCATTACCACTTACAACATTAACAACACCTCCTAAAGCATTACTTCCATAAAGAAAGGTGGCTGGCCCCTTTAATATTTCAATTCTATCTGCGGCTAAAACATCTGTGGTCTCGCCGTGATCGCCTGATTGCCCGCCAAGTGTACCGCTACGAAGCCCATCATTTAGAACTAGAACACGATCCCCATCAAAACCACGAATTACAGGACGAGAAGAGCCTGGGCCAAAACTACGTTTAGCTACTCCAGGTTGATTATCTAGCGTTTCCCCTAGAGATGGTTGCCCTTTTTCTGCTAACTGCAACGAACCTAAAGAGTTAATAGCAGAAAAAGACTCAAATATTGTTTGATCTGTTCCAGAGGCAGTAACAACTACTTGTTCTTGTAAAGTGATGCTCATAGAAAAATCTAAATTAGCTGTATCCTCTGCACCAACTATTATAGTTTGAACAACATCTGGAAATTTTTTTAAGTGTGCTACTACCGTATACTGACCAGCAGGTAAATCATTAAATTCATATGTCCCATCTGCATTAGTGCTAACAGTTCGTCTTAGTTCAACTATTTCAACAGTCGCGCTAGATAATGGCTGATTATTTTCGCTTAAAGTAACTGTTCCTCGTAAACCAGGCTTTTGTTGTGCAAAAACATTTGTTGATGAATATAGTAATATTGCTAGTGTTGCAGCTAGACCAAGACATTCTTTTTTAGTTTGAAATAAAAAACTTGTGCTTTTTCTCAAATGAGACAACATAAACTCTCCTAAAGATTTCTTTTAGTTATGGTTGTAAATATATAAATTAAAGATAATTTTGGCGAAGTTGATATTTAACCAATAAAAATACTAAAGGACACAACTTTTTAATAAGCTCTCTGTTATTTCAAACCAATGGATTATTTTTACAAATAAATGGATTGTGTTTTTGTACAACACTTTGAGGAAAAATTAGAAAAAGGGTAAAGAATAAAAAATAGATTGAGGATGTAATACTTTCTCTAGAACAAACATCTAGTAAAAATAATTAAAAGAAAACCTGACTACTGTGGTCTGAAAATCCACAGAATAAGCCGGTTTAGAAAGCTTAAATTTTTACCTTATTCTTTTGCTCCAGCGGCTTTAAGAAAATTAACTATATCAAAATTCTTTTTTAGAGTAGCCATTTTTAGAGCAGTATTATTGTCTTTATCTTTTGCATTTATCTCAGCACCAGCCTCTACAAGCATTTTCACTAGTTCAATATTGCCATTCTCTGTAGCAAACATTAAAGGAGTTATATCTCTTTCAGCCCGTGCATTAACATTTGCACCTCGAAGAATTAACAACTTTGTAATTTCAATTCGGTTTGACTGTATAGCAATCATTAATGGGGTAAAATTACCTATAGTCGTTATTGTTAAGTTAACTTCTGCGCCATTATCAAGAAGTTCCTTAACTATATCTGTATGTCCTGCTTGTGCTGCAATAAAGAGAGGTGTAATACCAAAACTACCTTCCTGATTAACATTTGCTCCTTTAGCTATCATGTCCTTAACAGAATTTAGATTCCCTGTTTGTGCAGCAGCTACTAAACTATTTCCACTAGTAATAAGGTTATAAGATATAAATGAAACAAAAATAAAAATAAAGACAATTCCTGATAAGGAAATGAACGTACCCACTTGTTTTAACAATGTTTTAACTAGCTGTTCACCTGTTTTTCTATAGAGCGTTTTTGTTCGTTTTGCTATTTGTTCAAATTCAAAACCGCCCTCAGAAATATCCTTAAACACTTCTCCTTTAATTTGACGTGATTTTAAGTAGATAAAGTACATCGCAATAGAATAACGAGAGTAACTTAAACAAGTAATTGCAATTATAGCTAAGTAAAGTCCAAATATAGTATTTGTAAAAATGGGGAAAAAAAAGCTTAACTTTGATAAACGTACTGCAAAAAAAATTAAAATTACTGTAAAAAGAGTTAAAAGGAGATTTCCTAACTCTATTGTTGTTACTATATAGCGCAATCTATTTACTAAATTTTTTGAATCAGCAAGTGCAGTTGCAGCTTTTTTTTCTTCCAACACAACCAAAATAGGATAAAAAGCGTTTCCAAAATAGGTTTGGATACCAGGAATAATTAATTTTATTAAACCTAGTAAGATAGAAAGAAAACTTTGTATAGAGCTTTTAGAGAGTTCCAAAAAATATTTGATAAGTGTGCTAAAAAGAGAACGTAAACTAACAGCAGAGTCAGAGTATTTTTCAAGAACTAAAGCACAAGCAGCTATATTTAATGTATTAGCAAACATCAATATTGGAAAAGATAACAAAAATAATGATATATGTAATAGACTTAAAAAGTATGAGAGTAAGATAGCAGGAATATACAAAAGCATTGCTATACGGGCAAAAGTAAAACGTTTTTTAATATAAACCTCTTGTGCCTTTTCCAGTATAGGAACTTCTCCGTCTGCACTAGACCGTAAGGCAATAGCAAGGGCCTTTGCTGAAATAGGCCTTTGTTCAGGCTTTTTAGCAAGTGCTGACATAACTATATTAGCAACAGATTTTGGTATGCTATCATTATGTTGCTTAATAAAAGGTGCTTCAACCTTCATATGTTTATCTATCAAATCATAAGAGTCTCCAACAAATGGAGTCACACCTGTAAGCATTTGATAAGTAATTATTCCTAGGCTATATATATCTGAACAAGTATCAATAATTGAACCTGCACATTGTTCTGGAGACATATAAAGAGGTGTTCCCAAAACCATCCCTACTTGTGTTAGTCTTGCTGTTGGAATTTTATTAGTTCTTATAATATCTTTATCTAGGGTATTTTCAGTAATAATTGTATTTTGCTCTTCTTTGGAAACATTATGTATTTCTGTACAAGCTTCTCTATCAACATCTTGCACCTGTGTAATAGCAGATACCATTTCTTTGTTAATAGAATTAGAAGCATTAGAAGTATTTTTAGTAACTTCTATATTAGGTTCTTCTACAATTGCTTTAATAATTTCTGGAGAGACAGAATCTCGAAGTTTAGCTAAACCAAAATCAAGCACTTTAACATTGTAGCTACCTCGCCAATTTTGTTCTAACCAAATATTATCAGGCTTAAGACTCTATGAATAATACCTTGTTGATGTGCCTTATCAATAGCCGAGCAAATTTGTTCAACTATTTCTACTGTTAATTCTAGTGACAAATGTCCTTTTTTCTTTAATAAATCTGCCAAAGAACAACCATCTAAATATTCCATTACCAAATAAGCAACTCTTTTTTGTCCAAGAAAAGAAAATCCAAAATCAGTAATATTAACAACATTTGGATGCCGTAACTGCCCTGTAGCTTGAGCTTCACGCTTAAAACGTTCAACAAAATGTTGATTAGTCATAAATTGCGGAGCAATAACTTTTACTGCTACAAGACGTGTTGTTCCTAAATGTAAAGCAAGATAGACTGCTCCCATTCCACCTTGACCAAGTAGACTTTTGATTTGGTATTTTTCATCTATCACTAAGCCAATAAACTGAGTTGATTCAAACATATTTGTTCTGATCTTTAATAATTAATAGATTGTAAACAAAGTAAATTGATACTTTGAATTCTTAAGCCCCAGCGGGACGGCATATATGTAGCATAGGGTTTCAGCCTTACGTATGATAGTATAGTATTTACAAAGTCATGTAGTGACGACATAATTAATTTGTTGAATTTAACAGGTTTATTATGTCGTCGCTCCGCGACTCTAATTATGTATCATTACCAAGCTTAGGTCTTACTTAAGAAATTGAAAAAATATTAACTTACTTAATTTACACTGTAATTAATAGTTTATTAAAAATAACTTTTTATCTATCAAAGCAAGCTTTTATATAAACTTGAATATATTTCCAAATATATTTTCCCATAACACCTAGTTTTTTTAGAAAATATTACTAGTTAATAATCAGAGATTAACTTATTTATTACTGTAGGATCAATACTTTCTAGCTTTTGCCAGAAAAATTTTAGACTATCTTTACTACTATAAAAAATAAAGCTGTTTAGCAATTCTTTACAAATCTTGTGCAAGAAAGCTCACGACTTTAGGTTACTGCTGGCAAACTATAAATTGTTCAATAGTTTAAAGATAATAAACACAATATATAATGTATTTTCAATGGCTTATAGACTTCGCCAGCAGTAATCTGAAGCCTTTAGAGTGTCAATCATAGAGTTATATTTTAAGTAAGGAAAAATCTTGGAAATTGCTGGTTGACAGATATATTTTATCAATTTATCATTTGAACACTTTATGAAATGTTCAAATGATAAATTGATGGGTAAAAATTATGGAAACTAAACTTGCTTGTAATCCAAATGAACATAGCAAGAAAAAAGTACCTGTTATTAAAAGTGCAGATTTTGAAAAGGCTGCTGGTTTATTTTTTGCTCTAGGAGATGCTGCCCGTTTGCGCTTACTTGAAAGGTTACTCTATCAAGAATGGTGTGTTAGTGAACTAGCTGAAGAGCTAGGGAGATGAAATTTCTACAGTTTCTCAACGCTTAAAATTACTTCGTACTCACGGCGTTATTAGCCGTCGTCGAGAAGGAAAACACATTTATTATCAGCTTTCTGACCAACATATTGCTGATTTAGTTATTAATGCTTTAGCTCACGCTAGTGAGCCACAATCAAATTTAGATGAAATAGAATAGGAGTTAAAAAATAATGTCTGACCATTCAACTCATAACGATCATAATCATACACACGGCAAAGACTGTAGCCATACAGCTATTAAACACGATGGTCATGTTGACTATTTACACGATGGTCATCTTCACCACGTACACGGTGATCATATAGATGAACATACCCTTTTAGCTAGCAGTGAAAACCCTAGCACTTGTACACCTGATCATAGTTGTACAAGTCATGACAGTAGCCATCAACACGGCTTAAATTGCGGTCATGAAGCAATTCCACATGGCGATCATGTGGATTATTTAGTTGCAGGCCATATTCATCACCAACACAACGGACATTGTGATAATCATGGTAATGTAGAATTAGCCCAGTAAATTTGCCTTAATAAAAAGCAGTAGCAATATTGTTACTGCTTTTTATTATTTACAGCCTTAGAAGTCTTTCTCTTAAAGGTCTAGACTGTATACGACTAACTTTAATTTGCTGGTTATTGGTTAAAGTCACCATATAAGTACCATCAGGAATTTGATTAATTTTAGCAATTGTATCAATGTTGACTAAAGCTCCACGACCTAAGCGAACAAACTTAGCAGGATCTAATCTTAGCTCTAAATTCTTTAGCCTATAATTAATAACATAAGATTCATTGCTTATAGTTGTAATACATAGTAATTCGCCATCTGCAACAACTGAAGCAATTTGATTAACAGGTACAATTATAATTTCATCTCTATTTTTTATTGGTATTCGTTCAAGCGGGGTTAATTGCGAAGAGAGTTCATAATCTTTTAGGCTTTGGTCTAAATTTTCTTCCTCTTGCTTTTGTATATTTGTACTAATTGAAAATTCATAAGCACGCAAAAGAGTTTCTTTTAACCTAGCTTTTTCAACAGGTTTTAGCAAATAATCAATAGCATTTAGCTCAAAAGCCCGTACAGCATATTCATCATAAGCTGTAACAAAAGCAATTAAAGGCATCTGTCTTTTTTTTAAGCTTTTTACTACTCCAAATCCATCTAGGCCAGGCATTTGCAAATCTAGCAAAACTAAATCTGGTTCATGCAGTTCTATTAGTTCTACTGCTTCTATTCCATTAGAAGCCTCAGCAACTATCTCAACATCATCAAATTCTTTTAGTAACGAAGTTAGAAACATTCTTGCAGGTCGTTCATCATCAACAATAATTACTCTTAAGCTATTAGACATATTTTTTCTAAATAAAATTTATGGAATGTGAGAATTGCAAACTATGTATTCACGAGATAATTTGCGGTTGATTAAATGAGCCATAGCAATAAATACTGCTCCTAAACCTACTATTGGTAATTCTATTTTTGATTCATGTTCAAATAATATTTGTGAGCTAATAAGTAACCCCATACCAGCAAAAAATACCAATAAAGGCTTAATTTTCTTATGAATACGTACATAGCTATAAATCAAGCTAATACTTCCTATTACAATTGAGAAAAAAATAAACCCTGTTTCTACCCAATGATTTGTTAAAAATCCAAGCCCAACAAAGGGCAGTAGCCCACCAACAAAAGGCATTAACACACAATGAACAGCACAAGCATAAGAAGCCCAAATACCTATTTTGCTAATTTTTTCTGGAGCATTATTATTCATAAGATTTATTAATTAAACTTAGCGATTTTAGAAAAATATAATTTGTCTGCAACTTAAGTCTAATTAAAGGTAGCTATTTAAGTATCAGTGGATATTAATTAATAATGAGTGGGAAATTTTGATGTTTTGCTTTGTTGGATTGTTTTCATTTGCCTTGCCAAAAGAAATAAACTCACCAATTTTTATAAAATTCTATAAAAATCAGTGAGTTTTAGCATTATGGAAATCAAATAACAATCTCTTAGTTTGTTATTTTGGCTCAACTAATCCATTAGCTGTATTCCAAGCAGGCCAACCACCTTTTAGCACATACACTTGCTTAAACCCATTGTTAAGTAGCACTTGAGCAGCAGTAATAGCACCACCCTCTGTTGGACAACTGCAATAAGTAATAATCATTTTATCTTTAGGAATATCTTTTAAGTGCTTTTCTACTTCACCTGGTGCAACTCTTATAGCACCTTTGATTTTTGTTGTACTGCTTGCATAATCTCCGCCGCGTACATCCAAAATAACTACTGATTCTTTTTTATCAAACTTTGCCTTTAATTCTGCAACACTAATCATTTGAACAGTATTGCTTGTATTGTTGTTGTTATCCGTTAACATATTGATAAACTGATAGTTAGCTGTATTAGCTAAACTAACAGAAGCTGTAGCAAGACATAAAACTACTAATACAATAAGCAAATTTACTTTTTTAATAATCATAACTATACCTTTCTAATCTTAATTTACTACATTAAATTTTCTATTTGGTTTTCATTTGTTTGAACGTCATATTTTATTTATTGGTTACAAAACTAGAAAACAATTAGCAAGAATTTGCCTATTTGTCTTTATATAATTCTTATTCTAAATAAGTTAAGGCTAGCCAAATTTTTTAGTTGTTCCACAGCATTAAGAGTAATGACACACCCCAACATAAATTTAGCGGCAGTAGCATGGTAGAGCAATGACACATTTTCTTTTCTTTTTACGCGTCAAAGAACAAGAAAAAATATCGCTGTTTTTAAGAATTCATAAATTTAACCGCTTTATTGAGTCAATTTGGGCTATCAAGTAATAAACCTTGTTTATTGAGTAATCATTAAATAGCCATTTCCACAATTATTTAGCAAATAGCAGATAGCCAGGCTAGAAAAGCTCAGGTAAACTTTTTTGTAATGTCTAAAAATCAGTTAATAAAAACAATAAATCTAAGCGTTCAGGTTTAGGAGAAAGTTAAATGTCTAAAGTTTATAATATAAGTATTTATTTATTTATTTCCTTATTACTTATTGTATTTACACAGCTTACAGTAACAGCACAAAAATCAAACAACCCTAAAAAAGTTAAAAAAATAACTCCTGGCAAACATCAACTTAGTGTTTCCAAAGGAAAAACTGAGCATTTAGATAAACCTAAACTACGAGCATTACATTTTTCTAACCAACGAACATTTCCTTTTGGCATATTTCCTTTGGATTGGCGAGAAAAAGCCCTTGAACATGTAAAGAAAAACCAGCCTAACTTAGAGAAAAAAGCTGCTACTAATGAATTTACTGCTATTGGCCCGGCCCCAATTAATAATGGACAAACATTTGGCAATCGTAACAAAGTAAGTGGACGTGTAACCTCAATAGCAATTAATCCCGAAGATCCTAAAATAGTTTATTTAGGTGCGGCTCAAGGCGGAGTTTGGCGAACTACGGATGCTGGGCAAAATTGGCAACCTATGACCGATGATGCACCGACTCAAGCAGTAGGTGCAGTTGCTCTTGATCCAACTAATCCTAATATTATTTATGTTGGAACAGGTGAAGGTAATTTATCGGGTGACTCTTTTTTTGGTATGGGAATACTTAAATCAACTGATGGAGGAAAGACTTGGGTTAATTTAGCAAATCGTACTTTTTTAGGGCTTTCTTTTAGCAATTTACTTATAGATCCACGAGATACAAAAATTCTTTATGCCTCAATTGCTAATGCTGTTGGAGGTAATCGTTCCAGAAATCCTCAAGCAGGTACTTCGGGAATCTATAAATCCATTGATGGTGGAGTAAACTGGACAAATGTCTTAAAAGTAGGTGAATCAGTTTTTGCTTCGGCTGTTGATATAGAAATGGATCCAAGCAATTCTTCTATACTTTTTGCTTCTATATTTAATATTGGGGTTTTTAAGTCAACCGATGCTGGTCAAACTTGGTCTATGGTTCGTGGAGGCTTACCAACTCAAGAAGTAAGTCGTGTTGATATAGGCATTGCTCCAAGTAATTCAAATATTGTTTATGCTTCTGCGGGAAATTCTCGAACAGGAGATTTACTAGATATTTATAAATCTACTGATGCTGGAAACACTTGGCGTGCAACTTCGCGCCCACCTCAAAGCGGTTTTGGAAATATTTGCCAATGTTTTTATGACAACAGAATTGTTGTTGATCCTGATAATCCAGATACTGTTTACTATGGAGGTGTCGCACTTTATCGCTCAACAAATGGCGGCCAAAGTTGGATAGATATTTCCTCAATTAGCAGTATGCACCCAGATTTCCACGCAATTCAAATAAACCGTTCTGCCGAAGGTAAACAAATTTATATTGGTAATGATGGAGGTGTTTGGTCATCATTAGACGATGGAAAAACTTGGAATAACATTAATGCTGCTCTAAATATCACTCAATTTCAAAGTATCGCTCTACATCCAACTAATACAAATATTTCTTTAGGTGGTACTCAAGACAATGGCACAAACCTTTATCAAGGCGATCCGCTTTGGCAACACTCCGATGATGGAGATGGCGGATTTGCTGCTATAGACCAAGACAGTCCAAACATAATGTATCACACCTATTTTAGTCTAACTGGCTTTGCAATAACTCTAGTTCGCTCAGAAAGTAACGGTAGACTAGGCACTTGGCGACGTGCTAATGAAGGCTTAAACCCTAGCGACGATGTGCTTTTCTATTCTCCTTTTATTATTGATCCTAATAATCAAAGTAGGCTTTATTATGGAACTTCAAGGCTTTATCGTACTGAAAATAGAGGAGATTCTTGGCAACCTATTAGCAATACACTTACCAATAGAATCCCTAGAGCAGCTATTTCTGCAATAGCTGTTTCTCCAAACAACCCAAATAGCATTTATACAGGTTCATCAGATGGAGCAGTTTTTGCTAGCCAAAATGGTAATTCTTTCCAAAATGTTACTGACAATTTGCCTACTCGTTATGTTTTTGATGTAGTAGTTGATCCTACTTCACCAAATATTGTCTATGTGTCTTTAGGAGGCTTTCAGTCTGGACACGTTTTTAAAAGCACTTCTGGAGGAAATAAATGGCAAGATATAAGTGGTAATTTACCGGATGTCCCAACTAACGCGCTTGTAATTAACCCAGTTAACGCTCGTAATCTTTTTGCTGGAACTGACATTGGAGTATTTCAAACATTAGACGGTGGAAATAATTGGCAATTAATAGCTGGAATGCCTGTTGTAAGTGTCTTTGACCTTGCAATCAATACAAAAACAGGCATTTTGCAAGCTGCTACTCATGGACGTGGTATTTATCAGTTAAAACTTCTTATCGACGCATCTGCCCCAACCATTACAGTTTCAACTCCTAATGGAGGCGAAAAAGTAACTAACAATAGCCCATTTACTATTAAATGGGTGTCTGATGATGATGTAGGGGTGACTAGCCATGACATTGAGCTATCAACCGATGGAGGGACGACTTTCCCAGTATCTATTGCTAATGGTCTAGCAGGCACAACCCAAGAATTTATTTGGTCTGTGCCTTTAATAACAAGCTCTCAAGCTCGAATTCGTATCACAGCTATTGATAGTTTTAATAACAGAACTATAGATATTAGCGATGAAAATTTTGCTATTGAAATGACTAGCGTTCCTGATTTTGGCTTAGATTTTGGTTTTACCGTTTTAACTGCTAAACGCGGTCAAACTGTAACAGCAGTAGTTAGAATAATTCGTAGCGGTGGCTTTAGCGAAAATATAACTATTATTCCTGATGCTAATATGCTTAAAACACTTAAAATTAAGGCCAAACCTGCGTCTTTATCAACCCAAGGAAATAATGCAGAATTTTCATTAAAAATTAAGAAAAAAGCTCCTTTAGGAAAACAATTACTTAATTTTGTTGCTACAGATAGCCAAGGCCGCGCTAAAACTGGAACATTAATGCTTATGATTGAGTAGATTTATTAGTTTTTCTAAGAAAATTTATTATCCGTTCTATCAACTATTATTTAAAGGTTGGTTCAAGATAAAATTCAAAGCCTACTAACAAAGCACCAAGTTTTTTATCTATTAGGTGGAATAATCTATTAATTAAGTTTGTAGGGCTTTAAAAAACATGGTTTCATCAAACATTGAACAACCTCAAGTTAATGAACTAGTTGTAAACAAACAGCGATCTCCAATTTGGTTACTTCTTTGGCCCCTGGCAATTATACCTAGAATGTATAATTTAGCTGGGGTCTTTGTCGATGGACAGGTTTTTTTATGTGGCTCAGACCCTTATTTACACCTAAGAAGAATACTAGCTACTTTTACTAATTTTCCTCATGTTCCAGATAAAGATTTATACCTAAATTATCCTTCAGGGCTGTTTGTTCATTGGCCTTATCTATTCGATATATTGATAACAGCTATAATTTATGTTTTAACGTTTGGACAAGCTGACAGTTGGCTAATAATGGCTATTGGGGCATTGCTTCCACCAATAATAGGTGGACTGTTGCCACTAATAATTTACTTAATTGGCAAAGAAATAGCGGATCAATTTACAGCCTTTTTAGCAGCAATACTTAGTGCTTTGATTCCTTTAACAATTCATTATTCGCAAATAGGTAATCTTGACCATCATTTCCTTGCGCCTATTTTTCAGGCTGCTTTCTGGCTAACTTACTTAAAAGCTAGCAATTCCCAAGAAAAACCTCTCTTTTGGCAAATTTCATCAAGCTTAATGGTGTTTTTAGGCTCTACGTGGACAACAGAATTGCAACTGGTAGCAGCAATGCATGTTGTGTATGTGGCAGTTGCTTATCTATTAGCAACTAGTGAAAGACGGCAGGTAATTTTACAAACTACTTTAGTAATATTTTTAACTAACACAATAATATTTTTACCATTTATTTTTACTAACTATTTTGAGCCTAATGGAGTTAGTCCGCTTCTTGCTTGTAGTTGGTTAGGTTGTTTAGCTCTTACAATTTTTTTAGCTTCAATTGCAACTTGGCAAAAAAAACTTTCATTATCTATAACTTTAGTTATTCTAACAATTGCTGCTTTTTCAAGCTTAAAATTTAATTTTAGTTTAATTAATGAATTTTTCTTAGAAATAACATCTACTCAAGGTGACAATGTTCTAGCAACATCTATTAGGGAAAACCGCTCGCTCCTATCAGACAGTTTTAGCAGTTTATTATTTTGGCATTCAGGCTTTCTTTTTTAACACCAATAACAATATTTTTACTAGCAAAACGACGTAAGGAATCAGCCCTTTTAATTGGAACAAGTTTACTAATTATGGTAACGCTTACCTTGCTTCATATGCGTTTTGGAGTTTTGTTAGCAGTGCCTTTTGTTTTAGGTAGTGCTATTTTAGCTAAAGAAGCTTTGTTATTTGCTAAAAATTATTTGCCTAAACAAAGACTTGGAGAAATATTAACTACCTTAGCTATTATATTAATGATATTGCCTTCAGTAACAGGACTAAATTATTCTAGTTCAATGGTAGTTATAGCAAACCGTAATTTTTTCTCTTTGTATGAGAGTTTTATTTGGTTAAAAAATTATAGTCATCCAATAAATTCAACCCAGCCTAGCTATGGAGTGCTAGCTAATGAATGGAGCATAGGACATTGGCTAGTTTATTTTGCTGAACGGCCTACGGTTTCATCACCTTTACTTTTTGAGACTGCCGTTTATGATTCAGCAAAGATTTTTGTCCAACCTCCCAAAACAGCTATAAAATCAATTAAAGAGCGAAAACTAAAATATATTTTTGTTACTCCTGATGATTTTGCTTATCTATTAAAAATAGCTGGCAATGAAATCCCTGCATCAAACCAAGATATAATTGGTAATTTATTTTACGATAGTATTTATGGGCAGCTATTGCTCTATAATTCAAAAGAAACTAGAGCTACGTTATCAGATGTAAGTAATTTTAGATTAGTTTATAAAACGGATGAAACTACAACTATTTATGGTGTTGAAGTGCCTAGTTGCCAAATATTTGAAGTTGTTGAAGGTGTTAATATAAGAGGAAAAGCTAAGGCTGATAGTTTAATTACAATTAGCACAGAATTAAAAACTAATAACAATCGTCGTATTCCTTATAGTATTAGCACTAGAACAGATGCTGAAGGTAATTTTAGTTTAGTTGTTCCCTATGCTACAGAACAAAATAGCAGAACAAGAGTTTTTGCAAATCCTTATATACTAAAATCAGATGAAGCTATAGCTAGTGTTAGAGTATCCAATCAACAAATAAATGATGGTGAAAAAGTTACTGTAAATCTCTTAAAAGAAGTAAATTAGTCAAAAAGTTATTTATTTTTCCCTAAAGTAATAATAATGATGAAAATTATCGCTATATAACTGATTACTCCAATCTTTATCAGCAGCAATCTTAAATAAATGCTTAGGCATTTCATTTGCACTATAAAATGTTTTATCTAATTTTATTTCCTTATAACTTAAGACTCGCTTAGAGTTAGCTTTTACCGCATTGCCAGTAACAGGATCATAAACATGCCATCGATCTTGATAAAATACTTCTACAACTGTATGAGAAATAGATAAAGATTTTTCATCTATTAAATCTATAAGCCTAGTTTTATAGTTCCCTGCTTCAGCAATTGTCATCATTGCTAAAGCTAAATTCCCACAATATTGACTTCCTCTCTCAAGTATTTGTTTTGGAGATGACTTAGTAAAATAAATTGACTCATTATTATCTGTCTCAGGTAAAAGCAATTTACTATTAACATAGTGGCAAATATTGCTTATTTTTTCTTCATCTGTTTTTGCTTGAGCAGTTAATTTGTCAAAGATCTCCTGGTAATAAGCTTGATTTTGTTTATCAAATGTAAGCAGGCTTATATTTTTAAGTAATTCTACATCAGCTATATTAAAAGTTTTTTCAAATTCAATTGTACCTAGTTCTAAAACTCCTGCTTTAGGGTAATTTTTTGGTGCTGGAATTGTTATTTGTCTACTTTGATAATCATTAAGCGTAATTAGTAAAGTATAGTTTCTATGTGGATGCCATTTAACAAAAGGTAAAGAAAAATCCCCTGTTTCATTGGTCATTGCTGCCCAACCAGAATCAGAGTTAAGCAATTCTATTTCTACACCATTTATTTCTTGATTATTTTTTATAATTTTTCCAGCAAGCTTTAAGTTTTGTGGTTTAATTCCTCGCCAAATCCAAAGTTCCAAAAATAGTTTATTAGCAGCCTTACTTATTGATTGACTACATTGAGCAGACCAAGGTAGTCCAGGAAAGAGCAATAAGACAGATAGGACTAGAAATAAGCTTAGGACAATGCTAAATCTTTTTAGCCATTCTTTCATAAATTTTACCTATTTAAAGCTATATTGATTGAGGTGTTAGACTCCGCAAATAAAACATCGTCTGTTTGGTAGCTTTGATGAATACCTGAACTATAGAGTCCTGGCATCCATTGCATAATATATTCTGTCATATCAGGTTTTAATTGATTAAAGGCTTCTGCTTTGATTAATTCAGGGGACAATCTTAACTGCTTATAACTAGCGACCTCTCCAAAATCATTAAGAAAAAAAACTCCATAAGTAGGGTCATATAAATGCCAACCTCCATCATAAAAAACTTCTACAGCAACATGAGTGTGTGCATAATCTGGTGTGTCGCTAGTGTGGATTGTTCGACTTGGATAACCGCCTGCTGCCATAACTGCGGCCATTGCTAAAGCAAGATTGCTACAATGTGGCGCACCTCGTTCAATAATTTCTCGTGCAGAATAAAAACTCCAAGCATCTTCTTTAGGATTATATCTAGTGCTAATGTAATTACTTATAAGGTCAGATTTTTCATGGTCATTTTTAGCATTTTTTGTTTGCTCATCAAAAATGTTTTTATAAAACTGGTAGTTTTCACGCTCAAATCTTAAATAGCGAATAGGAAGTTCTTTTTTGCTTATTTCAATTCCTTGTTCAAAAGAAAGTTCTCCTAAATCAATAATTAATGAATTTGGACATTCATCAGGCATTCTTAAATGAAAAATTCGTGATTGATCTAAGTTACTGCTAACAATAAGTGTGTAAGTTGCTGATGGATACCAAGTAAGGTGAGGTAGAGAAAAATTTCCTTCACTGTCACTACTAACACCATAGCCAGAGGTCGTTTCTATTGCAGAAATGGAAGCACCTTTTATGGTTTCACTAAAAGCACCTTTGCCTTTTAATTTTCCTTGCAAAGTTACTGGTTGTGGAACTGCACCTTGCAAAGATGCTAGCTGGATAGAGCTTTTATTTAATATTCGCTTAGTTGTATACCTATAGTGTGTTGAAGTAAGCAATCCAACTGCTAGCAAAATTAAAATAATACTTGCAAATCCTATTAGTAAATGTTTAACCCTAATTTTCATAATTATTTAGCTAAAGCCCAAGAAAGTAAAAATCAAATCGTATGGTTAAACAATAAACTACTTAGGAAGGTTCATTTGTTATAGTTTCAATAATCTTTCTTTTAATGACCGAGATTGCAGTCGGCTAACTTTAATTTGTTGGTTGTTATTAAGTGTTACTGTGTAGGTGCCGCCTGGCATTTGATGAATACGGCTAATCATATCAATATTTACTAAAGCACCTCGACCTAGACGAACAAATTTTGCAGGATCTAGCCTTAGCTCTAAATCCTTAAGTCTATGGTTAATACAGTAATTTTCATTTCGATTAGTAGTAATTTGTAAAAGCTCTCCATCAGCAATAATTGAAGCTATTTGATTTACAGGAACAATAATTATTTCATCCTTTTGGCGTACAGGTATTCGATCAATTCTAGGTTGCTGACTAACTGTTTCATAATCTTTGATAGCTTCCTCTAAATTATTTGTTTCCTCTGCTCGTAAATCTGCCCGGTCAAGTCGCTCTTGTGCGCGGTTTATAGTTTCACGTAGCCGCACACGAGCCACTGGTTTTAATAAATAATCAATAGCATTAATTTCAAAAGCTTGAACAGCATATTCATCATAAGCTGTAACAAAAGCAATTAGCGGCATTTGATTTTTTTTAAGTGATTTAACTACTGATAAACCATCTAGCTCTGGCATCTGCAAATCTAGTAGTACAAGGTCAGGTTGCTCTTGTTCTATAAGTTCCAAGGCTTGTCTACCATTTGAAGCCTCACCAACAATTTTTACATCTTCAAAGGCATTTAGCATTGATATTAAAAATAATCTAGCTGGTCGTTCATCTTCTGCTACTAATACTCGTAACGTTGACATAGTTTTTAACCTTTAGCCGTTTTTAGCTCGCTATTAATATTTGTTTGTGCAATAAGCGGTAAACTAACAGTTATAGCTGTACCCTTGTTTAACTCACTTTTAATTTTTAAAATTGCCTCATCTGCATAATGACATTTTAGCCGTCGCTCAATGTTGACTAAACCTACACCCTTTTTTCGTCCTCGTGCCAAATCAAATTCACTAACACCTTGACCTGTATCTTGAACAATAATTTTTATTTGTTCAGCTTTTTTTTCATCAAAACATTTTTCAACTGTGATCGCTATTTCTCCACCATCTTTAGCAGGTGTAATTCCATGTTTAATTGCATTTTCTACTAATGGTTGTATTAGTAAAGAAGGAATACGAATATTATTTAAGCCCTCTTCAACATTGATTTTAACTTGTAAGCGTTCTTCAAAACGTGTTTTTTCAATATCCAAATAAGCTTTAATTAGCTCTATTTCCTCACCAACGCTTGCAAATTCACCCGCCGAACGACGCAAAACACCACGAAGCAACCCTGTTAAACGCATCAAAGTTTCAAAAGCCTTATCTGGTGCAGTTTGAATTAAATAGCCAAGAGTCGTTAGTGCATTAAACAAAAAATGTGGATTAAGTTGCGCCCTTAAAGCACGTAGTTCAGCTTCTGTTGCTAGCTTGCTAATTTCTTGCTCACGTAAACTAATTTTGCAACGATCATGAGCAACTCTAACAACATCAATTCGCCTAGCAACCATTAAAACAACAGCCTCCAACATTTCCAAATCATCAGACAAAAGCCGTCGTCCACCTATTAATTCACCTATCACCAAATAGTATTGAGGCATTTCCGTAGTAGGAAATAACATAGTCAAAGTATGGTTTCCTAATGAAGCATCTTCTAAAAAAAAACTTACTTGTTTAGCACTTAAAACAGGTGTTAATACCTTACAAATATATGAAAGAATTTCTTCTGGCGTTTCATAACCTGCAATTGTTCTGGCTATTTCTATTCTTAAATTATCGTAATCGGCCCGCTTTAGAATAATTGTATCAACAAACCAAACAACCATTTGACGTAGTTTAGGATAAAACAAAGCTGTAGCAACCCACAAACCTAACAGTAAGCTAATAGTTAAAGGTTCGGCTTCTTTGCTATTACCAAAAACTAGTAGAGGCGAAACAGCCATATAAGCACTAAAGACAATTACTACTAATAAAACTAAAGAAATAGTACGTTTTAAGAAAATATCTGCAAAAGCAAAACGATAATCTTGATAAAGAATAGCTATGACTAGGGGAAGTGAAGCATGATGGCCGATCATTTCTAGCCACCAAGGGTAACTTTCTGCGTCATGGTGGCTTAAATGCAAAGCTGAAACAGAAAACACGGCTAAACCTATGATCCAAAAGGCTCTTTGCCAACCAGGTTGTTTATGGGTTAAAAAAATCAAAGCTATGGCTAAGCTACCAAATCCAAAAGTTAAAATATGTAATGCAATATGTGATGGGGTAGATTCATTAATAAAAGTTACATAAAAGTGCATTAATCCTGCAATAGCACTTAAGCAATAAGCAGTAAATGTAATAAATTTTCTAGCTAACTTTTGATTTGTTTCTAAATTACTAAGTAATATTAGGTGAACAACAACAGCAGGTAAAAATCCTAATGTAGTAAACGATGCTGCAATTAACCAAGGAAAAGTATTATCTATGCCTAGATCAGGAAGCCCATAAATAGCAACTGCTCCTATATTCCAAGAAAATCCAAGGATTGCTGTTAGAAGCAGTAATTTATTATTAGATAAATTAGCTAAGGTTTGTTTTCTCTTTACCCTAAAATTTAGCGTTCCAAATACCATTACTAAAAGCATTGCATAAAGAGTTGCTCCTGTAACAAAACCTAGTAGATTAATTAATATAGCAACAGATTTTGCATTCATTTTTTATTAAACCTATTTAGCTTAGAACTAGTTTTAAATAAGATTTCTGCCTTAAAACCTTGACAAGAGTCAAGCTGTCTCGTTATATTTCTCGCTTGTCTAAAATAAAGAGTTCAATCAAAGTAGCTATTTGTTAAACAGAGACAAAAGTTATTTTTAATTTATTAAATATAGCAAAGAAGGAGTTTTCTTTAGTAATGCCAAATCATAAGTCTGCGGAAAAACGAGATCGTCAAACTAAACGTCGTACATTAGTAAACCGTCGTAATCGTAGCCAAATGCGTACAGAGCTAAAAAAATTACGTGCTGCCATAGGAGCAGGTAACAAAGCAGAAGCTACACAATTACTACCAAAAATAGTTTCTGTTTTAGATAAAGCAGTTAAAAAAGGTGTTCTTCACGACAATGCAGCATCTCGTTATAAATCTCGCCTAACAATTAGAGTTAATACTATGACTCAAAAGGCTGCCTAACCTATAGGGTAATAAATTAATTATTCAGCTTTTGTTACTCTGTTAGTTTCCAAATAAATAAGTTTCAAAAAAGACAGTAAAAGTTTTGCTGTCTTTTTGTTTTCTTAGAGCAAATTTATGAAGAAATATGTCTTTGCTAAAAGTAAAACTAAACATCTCTTATCTATTAATTTAATTATATTAATTTCAACACTACTAATTTTTTTTGTACAAAATACTAAAGCTCAAGAAAAGCTTATTGAAAAAATTCCAACTAAATTTATTGAAAATGGTAAAGCCATTAGTTTAGAAATAGTAGTTTTTCGTCCTCTAGGAAAAGGGCCATTTCCTACAGTAGTTTTTAATCATGGTTCAACTGGAAGAGGTGATAATCCACAAATTTTTACTAAAACTTATACAAATAAAGCAATTGTTGATTTTTTTTGTGAAAAAGGTTGGCTAGTGGTATTTCCTCAACGACGCGGGAGAGGAAATTCTGATGGGCTTTATGATGAAGGATTTGAAAAAGATCGCTCACAATATTCTTGTTCTCCAGATTTGTCGCTAGCAGGTGTTGAACGCGCCTTAGCCGATATTGATCAAGTTGTTGATTATTTAAAAGCTTACAAAGATGTAGACAAAAATAAAATGATAATTGCTGGTCAATCTCGCGGTGGTATTCTTTCAATTGCCTATGCTGGCACAAGACCAAATATCTTTAAAGGAGCTATTAATTTTGTTGGTGGCTGGATGTCTGACCAATGCCCTAATTCAGAAGCAATTAATACTGTTACATTTAAGCGTGGAGCGGCTTTTAAAGAACCTACACTTTGGCTTTATGGTAAGAATGATCCATTTTATAGCACTAAACATAGTCGTAAAAATTTTGATGAATTTATAAAAGCTGGAGGTAGAGGAAAATTTCTTACTTACTCTTTAGATAAAAATCTAAATGGGCATTTAGTAATTGAAAATCCAAATCTTTGGTATAAAGATATTGAAATCTTTATAAAAGAATTATCATTAAATAAATAAGTTATTTTAGTTATAGTTAAAAATCAAATCTGCTGTTAAGTCTGTCTCTCTGCCTTGATGAGATTACCCTTGTGATGTATATTGGACATTGCTTTTCAATTAATTAAGATCATTAAGAAAATGTTATGCGATTAGTCATAATTTCTAAAGTCGCAAATAAAACAAAAACTACCATACTCTTTTAGGAGGTTGTAACAATGGGCGACAACGATACTAGCTCCAAACTTAGTTATTTTTTAGTCGGTGCTGGAGTGGGAGCAGTTATAGCTTTACTTTTTGCCCCTAAAGCTGGGCGTGAACTACGTGAAGATATTTCTGGAGCAACTAAGCGTGGTATAGACTACGCTAATACTAGTGCTAAAACTATTAGTCAAAAAGCTTCCACTGTTTATAGTAGCAGTAGAGAAAAAGCAAATGAGCTTTATGGATTAAGCAAAGAAAAAACTTCTGGTTTAGTAGAAGCTGGTCGTAGCGTTATTTCTGATCAAAAGCATCGTGTTGCTGCTGCTATTGAAGCTGGCAAACGTGCTTATCAGGAAAAAAAGGCTGCCGCAGCCGCTGAAGCAGAAGCCAATGCAGCTTTAGTTGAATCATCAGAAGAAAGCTAAACTGAAAAATTAAACCTGGTGGGGTTACGGCGGTGAATTATTTAGAGTTAATACTAATTACTACTATTGCAATGTTTACTGTTGTACTGCTAGTTGCAGTATTTAAGCTATATGTTGTGTCTAAACAACTAATGGCACAAGCAACATTAATGCAAGCAAAAGTAGAAGAAAACTTAAAACGCCTACAATCTCGCACAGAGCCACTTTTAGAAGATGCTCGTCAAAAACTACAACTTTTGCAAACAGAAGGTAAACCAATACTAGAGGAAACTCATAAATTAATTATTGCTGCACGTCCAGCAATGGAACAAATAAATGAGTTGTTAGTATTAGCTAAGCCTATTTTGGCAGAAGCTTATGTAGCTACCCAATTAGCTAAAGAGACAGCGCAATTAACTAAAGAAGCAGCCAAAACTATCAAAGTTGAATCTGAAAGCTGTTTAGCAGCAATTAAAACTACAACTCAAGAACTAGCTCAATTAACTAAAGAAGAAGCTGAAGAAATGCGTGTTTTGGTTGGTAGTATAAGAGAGCGTACAGACCTACAAGTTCAACGTGTAGACAAAATGGTGACACGCACAACTGATAGATTAGACCAAACAGCAGAAATGGTTCAAACTGGAGTTCTTAAACCAATTCATGAAATTTCTGCTGTACTTTCTGCTGTACAGACATTTTTAGGGGTTCTGTTTGCTCAAGAGCGCAAACAAATTGATGAAGCATATCAAGACGAAGAAATGTTCATTTAATCGCGGGCCAATGGTGGGCCAGCACTAAAGCACCTGATAACGCTTGTCGTTAGTTCAGGTGCTTTTCTATTTTCTATGAAAATAAAGTGAGGATTTAAGAAATGTCAACACAAGCTCCAAGTGACTTAAAATCAACTGTAAATTTACCTGATAATAATTTTCCACAAAAAGGAAATCTAGTACAGGCTGAACCGGCCCGTCTAGCAAAATGGAAAGAGATAGACCTTTATAAAAAATTGCGTGAGTCTCGCGCAGGTAGAACAATTTTTAACCTACACGATGGCCCACCCTATGCTAATGGCAAGATTCATATGGGAACGGCTCTTAATAAGTTGCTAAAAGATTTTGTTGTAAAATCTCGCGCTATGATGGGCTATGACACACCTTATATTCCTGGTTATGATTGTCACGGACTACCAATAGAAAAAAAGGTAGAAGAAGAACTTGAAAAAGCAGGTCTAAAGAAACAAGACCTTTCAGCTTTAGAAATTCGCAAACGTTGCCGTGCTTTTGCTGATCGTCATATTGCTGATATGAATCAAGATTTTTCCCGCCTAGGTGTACTTGGTGAGTGGGAAGATACTTATCAAACTATGAGTCATCAATATGAAGCTGACACCTTAAGAGCTTTGGCTAATTTTATTCGCCAAGGTAGCGTTTACCGAGGATTTAAGCCTGTTCATTGGTGTATCAATTGTAAAACTGCACTGGCCGAAGCGGAAGTCCAACGTAGTAAACATGTTAGCCCATCAGTTTATGTAAAGTTCCCTCTAAAAAGTGACCCTGCAAGCATTGATGAAGCTTTAGCAGGCAAAAAAGTTAATGTCATTATTTGGACAACTACCCCTTGGACACTACCCGCCAATTTAGGAGTCTCTTTTAATGCTAATTTTGACTATAGTGCAGTTGAAATTGACTTGGAAGTTTATATTGTTGCTAGCGAGATGTTAAAAGGTGTAAGTGAAAAGCTAGGATGGAACGAACCAACGGTTTTAGCCCAATTTAAGGGAACAAAACTAGATAAACTGGTTGCACATCATCCATTTATTAACCGAGAATCTCTATTTATGCTTGGCGATCACGTCACTTTGGAAGCTGGTACAGGCTGCGTCCATACTGCACCAGGACACGGACATGATGACTATGTAATTGGTAAACATTATGGATTGGAAGTTTATTGCCCTGTTGATGATCGAGGTAAATTTAAGGCTGATGTAGAAAAATTTGCTGATAAGCAAGTTTTTGCTGCCAATAAAGAAATTGTCCAGTTATTAAAAGAATTAAATGTTTTACTTAAGCATGAAGATTATGAACATGAATATCCGCATTGCTGGCGATGTAATAAACCTGTAATCTTTCGTGCTACTCCACAATGGTTTATATCTATGGATAAAACCAATTTACGCGCACGTGCATTAAAAACAATTAGAGAAATTAATTGGAAGCCAGCCTGGAACGATGACCGAATGCACAATATGTTTGTAGATCGTGTTGATTGGTGTATTTCTCGTCAACGTACTTGGGGAGCGCCAATTGCAGCAATGTATTGTTTAGATTGTGAGCAAGAAATAATCTCAGCAGATTTACTTGACCACATTGCAACAATTTTTGAAAAAGAGACAGCCGACGCTTGGTATTCACGGCCAATAGAAGAAATGCTTCCAGCAGATACAAAATGCCCTAAGTGTCAAAGCACTAAGTTTAAGAAAGAGATGGACATTTTAGACGTTTGGCTAGATTCAGGCGTTAGCTGGATGGTGATGAGCCGACGCGGTTTTCCAATCCCTGTAGACCTTTATTTAGAAGGCTCTGACCAATATCGAGGCTGGTTTAATAGCTCTTTAGTTTGTTGTTTGGAGATGCAAAACTCCTCACCTTATAAAACCTGTATTACACACGGTTATGTTTTAGATAAAAACTTTGACAAAATGTCTAAATCTAAAGGTAATGTGCTAGAACCAGGGAAAATAATGCAGCAACATGGGGCTGATATTCTTAGACTTTGGGCCGCAAGTATTGATTATACAGAAGATATGAGTATTTCTGATGAGATACTTAAACGCATCTCAGAAAGCTACCGCAAAATTAGAAATACTGCTAAATATGCTTTAGGAAATTTAGCTAATTTTTCTCCTAGCACCGATACAGTAGCCTTTAGCGATATGCTAGAGATCGATAAATGGGCGGTCTCAGCAACTCAGCAGTTAATTAAAAAAGTTCGTCAAGCTTATGATAGCTATGATTTTCCTATGTTTGCTATAGAGAATTACTAAGTTTTTGTTCTATAGAGCTATCCACACTTTATTTTGATATTTTGAAAGATAGACTTTATACATATCCCCCAAAATCTTTTGAGCGTCGTTCTGCTCAATCGGCTATCTATATAGTTATCAAAACTTTAGCTTTACTTTCTGCTCCATTAATTGCTTTTACCGCTGATGAAATTTGGGATTTTCTTCCAGAAACTTCAGCAAAAAGCGCGTCCATTCACCTATCAGAGTTTCCTAGCTATGATGAAGCATTAGTAGACAAAGAATTATTAGCTAAATGGGAAAAACTTTTTGCTGTGCGAGATCAAGTTAAAAAAGCTTTAGAATCTGGTGGTTTTGGTGGTGGTTCATCCTTAAAAGCAAAGGTTTCATTACACGCTAAAGGTGACGATTTAGCCTTTTTACAAGCTTATCAGTCACAACTGCATTTTATTTTTATTACTTCACAAGCAGAAGTAATAGCAGATGAATCTGTAGAAGACCTACAAGTTAAAGTAGAAGCAGCCAGCGGTCAAAAATGTGAACGTTGTTGGCATTTTACCGAGACTGTAGGAACAGATTCCCATTATCCAACTGTATGTGGTCGTTGTGCTAGTAATATTCTTGCAGGTTGGTCTAATTAAAAATTTTGGTTTTAGGGATGGCATGTTAGTGCCAAGATCGTGCAATCCCTGTGTTACAATTCATCAAACAAAAATTTCTTAAAATTATGGAGGGACTTTGAAACAAATACTTAAGTATTTACCTTTGTCTCTACTAGTAATTTCGCTTGATCAAATAACTAAGTATTGGGCTTACAATAATTTACGTTCTAAGCCTGATGTGCATGTAATAGACAACCTTTTTAAGCTAAGTTATACAGAAAACGCTGGGATTGCCTTTGGAATACTTTCTGAAACCAACGGCAATTGGAAAGTTTGGCTATTATCTGCTATCTCATTTATTGCTATTAGTTTAGTAATTTATTTTGTTAGTACATCACCTAGCAATAAACGACTATTTTTAATATCACTAATGCTTGTTTTAGGTGGCATAGTTGGTAATTTATTGGATCGCCTTCATTTACAAGTGGTTATAGACTTTATAGAAGTTTATTTAGGTGATTATCATTGGCCCACATTTAATATTGCTGATGTAGCAATTTGTGCTGGAGCATTTTTACTTAGTGTTGATATACTACTAGAAACTAAAGAAACTTTACCTCAGTCAAATGAAGTAAAACAATAGAGAGGATTTTGTAAGTGTTTCCTGAACTTTTTCGTATTCCTGGCCTTGATTTTGCGATAAACACCTATGGAGTGTTGCTAGCATTATCATTTTTAGGTGGACTTTGGCTTGCAGCAACACTTGGAGCGCGTGAGGGCTATGACCGCAATAAAATTTATGATATTGGCCTTTATATGCTCTTAGCAGAGCTTGTTGGTTCAAAGCTTTTACTAGTTATTACAGAATGGCATGTTTTTGTTCAAGACCCAGGATTACTTCTAAGAATAGATTTCTTGCGCTCAGGAGGCGTTTTTTATGGTGGGTTTCTAGGGTCTTTTACTGCAAGTTTCCTTTTAGCACGTCGCTATAAAATTCCATGGTGGAGTTTAGCAGATATTTGCGCACCTGGCATTGCACTTGGTCAATTTTCTGGGCGGTTGGGTTGTTTTTCTGCTGGCTGTTGTTGGGGTAAACCTACTGATTATTGGATTGGAGTTAAATTTACTCAACGAGCGCATGAGCTTACTGGAGTACCAATTGAAGTGCATTTGCACCCTGTTCAACTTTATGAATCAATAACAATGTTTTTTGTTACTATATTTTTACTTTATTTATTAAAGTATCGTAAATTCCGAGGTCAAGTAATTCTTAGTTATTTATCTATTTATGCAGTAGCAAGATTTACTATTGAATTTTTCCGAGATGATCCTAGAGGTGGACTACTTAGTCTATCAACTTCCCAGCTAATTGCAGGTACAATTTTTCCTATTGCAATTATTCTTTTTATTTATAAATACTGGCAATGGAAAAAATCAGGCCAATTACCAATTACCCCAACTGAACCCATAGGAGAAAAACCATAATGTTTCCTCTGCGCGAATTTTTAGCGCGACCTATTGGAGTTATTGCTTTAGTATTATGGATATTAGGAATAGTATTTTCTATTACTGGAGCTATTTTAGCTACAGTTTTTTATCCCCCACAAATTGGGCTTATGTTTCTTCGTGTTGGACTAGTAATAACTACTATATCACTAATTTTAGCTGTTACTAGATTGGCTAGCCTTAAAAAGAAGAAAAAATTGTTGGCAATTGGCACTAGTTCAACTGCAAAGATTACCAAAATCATTCAAGACAAAAGTGTTAGGGTAAATCGCAAGCATCCTTGGCTAGTTTCTTATAGTTACACAGTTAACAACACAAACTATCAAACAACTGAAACTGTTTTTGACTTAGCAGAAAATTACAAAGAAGGATTAACAATAGATATTGTTTATAATCCTAAAAACGTTAATGAAAGCACAATTAAACCTAGTAAATAATTCTTAGATCTGGAGTTAATAAAATCTCACAACAAAATATTTTAGCTGAAATCGTAAATTTAACTGTTGTAAATGAAGATATTGGTCAACGTCTTGACCAATATTTAGCCTTAAACCTTCCCTTTAGTCGTACACAATTACACCGTCAAATTAGCAATGTAGATGTACTAGTAAATGGTAAAGCTACTAAAGCTAGTTATCGAATTAGAGAAAATGATGAAATAGAAGTAGAACTGCCCCTGCCCCCGGTTACAGAAATAATTCCAGAACCAATGGAGTTAAATATTGTTTATGAAGATAGTGAATTACTTGTATTAAACAAGCCTGCGGGTTTAGTTGTACATCCAGCAGCAGGCATTGAGCGCGGAACATTAGCTAATGGGCTTGTAGCTTATCTTAATACTACTAATCATAGTGGAGTAGCCTTAAGACCTGGCATAGTTCATCGTTTAGATCGCGATACTTCTGGGCTGATGGTAGTAGCAAAAACCGATAGTTGCCATCAACATTTAACTGAGCAGTTTGCTACACGAAAAGTAAAAAAAGAATATATAGCTTTAGTTTATGGTCAAATGAAAGCTAAAACAGAAATAATTGATCTTCCAATTGGACGACATCCAAACCAACGAACTAAAATGACGGTTTTACCTCAAAGGGGACGGCCTGCCTGGTCTTGCTACAAAGTAGTTAAACAATGGTCAGACTTTGCGCTATTAAATGTAGAAATAAAAACAGGCCGGACACATCAAATTCGAGTACACTTAGCACATATTAAACATGCTGTTGTAGGAGATGAGGTTTATGGCTCAGGTCGTATTAACCAACTAAAAAATAATAAATTAGTAGCAACTATCAATAACTTAAATAGACATTTTCTCCATGCAGCTAAATTAGCTTTTACTCATCCTATAACAAAAGAATATCAAGAATTTTCTTGCCCACTGCCAGAAGAATTAACAAAATTTCTATCTATTATTGACATTGACAAGGTGCAAAGTTTCGCCTAATAATTCTGCTACACCAAAATAATTTTAATTGCCCTTATATCAACTCAAATTAATAAAGCGACAACTATTAATTAAATTTGTAACATCAAAGTGTCAAAAAGTTAGTATTCTTAATATTGGGAAATTTATGAAAAAATTACTCTTATTATCTTTATTTTTATTATTAAGCCCTGTCAATACTGCCTTTAGCCAATCACCTGATGTAGCTATTAATAATGAAGAAGACGAAGACGCAGTAATTAAAATTACTACTGTAAATATTGCTTTACCTGTAACTGTTTTTGATGAAAAAGGCAAGTTTGTTCCAGACTTAAAAAGAGATAATTTCCGAGTTTTAGAAAATAATGACCAACAACAAATCATAGAATTTCACTCACAATCAAATCTGCCCCTAAATGTTGCTGTTTTAATGGATACTTCTACTAGTATTCGTAATAAATTAGAGTTTGAAAGAATTGCTATTAAACAATTTCTTGCCTCTGTACTAAAAACAGAAAAAGACCGTATTGCTTTTGTTACTTTTGATACTAAAGTAGAAGTGCGCAATGACTTTACTAATAATTTGTCAGAAATTTCCCAAACGCTAGATCAAATTAAAGTTGCAAATGGACAAACCAGTCTTTATGATGCTGTTCATAAGATTTGTCGGGAAAATATGTCTCGTACTAGTTCCCGAAGACGAGTACTAGTAATTATTACTGATGGAGCAGACACTAATAGCAAACACACCTTAGCGCAAACTATTTCAATTGCCCAACGCACACAAACAACAATTTATGCTTTAAGCACTAAAGGCGGGTCAGTATTTCGAGTTGAAGGAACGCCTTATTATAATTTAGACGATATAGAACTTAAAAGGCTCTGTCGTGATACTGGAGGAGAGGTTTTTTCCCTGATAACACAGAAGCTTTAACTAAAGCTTTTAAGCTAGTAACTGATTTTCTACGTAATCAATATGTAATAATCTATGAGCCTAATAATAATAATGATGGTAAGTTTAGACAAATAGAAGTAAAAATTGTTGGTAAGAAAAATCTTTCAACAATTACAAGGCAAGGTTATTTGGCTAAATAGTAGGCTAGCCCTAAAGGACTAGCCTACTATCAAGTGCTACTCTGTGGCACTCAAAGGTTATAAAAGGTTCTTACTTCTTAAGCCCCTTTGGGGCTTCTGACAATAGACAAGTCCTTTAGGGCTTGTCTATTATATCTATTAAATAAATTGATACTTTAACTGCCCAAACAAAAAAACGTGAGTAGAGAACTAAACAAATATTACGACACCCCATTATCTGAGCATGATTGCCAAGTGTTTTTAGAGTTTTATCAAGGCTTTCTAGGTCAGTCAAAAGATAACAATCTTAACTTGCTAAAGGCATTATCTTTAATGAGGCAAAGCCGTAGACGGCTTATTATCCATAATATAATGTCTAGCCGTAGATTAGCTGAGCAAGTATTCTTAAAATTACAAGAACAAGAAAAATTACTTATTTTTCCTTCTATTTTAGAGAATATTTGGCAACAAGTCTTGGAATATAAAAGCAACTATGCTGGTAGTTTTGATATACAACCCTTACAAGAAATGGTAGTCAACTACTTAGGACAAATAGAAAACAATAGTAATTTACTTAAAGTAGAGCTAAAGAAAGTTCAATCCATCCAACCTAAAGATAAATTTAGCCTTTCAATTGCTTTTGCTGGAACAGGTGAACTAAAACAACAACAACGCCCACAATATCAATGGTTATTAATTTCTTTAGTAGACCGCACTTTTCTTTGTGTTTTGCCAGGTGATGCTAAAGATAGCACAATGGCTTTAGGTAAACTACGAACTTATGTAAATCAAGTCCTAGGAGCAAATAGCAATGATTTCTACTTGGAATTTTTTACTATAGGTGGAGGGTTTTTAGTAAAAAAGAATCAAGTAGAATTATTTGGGCGTAACCCTTTATTTGATATAAATTTTGCTAGTCCAACCACACCACATTCTTATAAATTAATGGCATTACATAACAATGCTAAGTTTAATTTAGCTTATGAAATCCTAAGTGCAGAATTTCCAGTAGAAGGATTTTTTTGGGAAACAATGGATTAAATAAATAGGGTTAAGTACTTCTCAGAATACTTAACCCTATTTACTTAAAGGAAATAAATTATTTTTTATTCTTCTCTGTGAGTAGCCATTACTCTAATAGTTTTAGTAGAAATCAACATATCAGCAGGTAATTTTTCATCACTAATTTGATTATTAGTAATCATTTCTAATATAAGTCTATAAGCAGTAAAATTACTACAATCAGTTTTTCCTAGAATTTCACAAAGTGTTGAACCGCCTAAAATTAATGACCAAATTTGATTGGCATAGGTGCCAGTTTCTCCTTCTGACCAATTTAGCTCTTCTACTAGAGGTCGAAAAGTAGCAGTAAGATCTGGAAGTTTGTTCTTAAAACTTTCTAGCTCATCTTGTAAGCGGTGAGCTTCTAAAAGCAAGTTCATAGTTGGCATACGAATAGGATCAGTAGTAACCATATCTTCTGGTAAATCTTGTTGAAGGAAGGTAAATGTTCCAGCTAAAGGCATTTGGAAAAGCTGATAAAACCCTTCTTCCCCACCACGTGAACCTAATTTTATATAGCGTGCTTCTCCGCTTTCAAAATATATTCTTGCAAATGGTAGCATTCCTATTACTCCACTACCACCAACATCATTATCTGTTTTTGGATAAAGCATTAAAACACCTGTTTCACGCAGCCCATTAAGAGTTTGAACAATAGTAGCTAAGTCAAAGTATTGTAAATCGCCTTGTAAATGTCGTTTGCTATGTCGTGATTGTAATTGCCCTTCACTAGCAGCTAGCTTATGACATAGGGCAGAAGTAAACTTAAGTGCAAAGGCTGGAATAGTTTGGATCAATTCTTGTAAAGCTTCAGCATCTAATGTAAAAATTTCTGCTGCTTCTTCTACTCTAGCTTCTGTACGATGTTTGCCTGCAATTATAGCTAGGGATTCTCCTAGTGACTCACCACTAGCTAAAAACCCTACAATAGTAAGCCGCCCGCTAGAATCCCGTACAGTAGAAATTTCTACTAATCCGCTATAAATTACATAAACGGTTGTACAAGTTTCTCCAAGTCTAAAAAGGTAGCTATTAGCAGGCATGTGTTTAATATCACCACGCCGGGTAATTTCATAAAGCACTTCCCAAGGTAGGTCTTGAAATAAAGGACAAGAAGCAAGAAATTCTGTTTCGTCTTTAGAGGAAATAAGGAAATTAACTTGGAGTTCTAGCCCATCTGGGCCAAAAGTAAGCATATCTCCATTTTTTAATGCTACTTTTCTAATTCGCTCACCATTAACAAAAGTTCCATTGCTGCTATTTAGGTCATAAATAAAGAGTTCGTTGTCCTCACAACGCAATTCTGCATGAACCCGAGAAGCAATTGAGTGTCGCCCTGTATTATCATAAAGAGCAAAATCACAGCTAGGAGCGCGCCCAACTTTTATTATTGATTGGGTAAACTCTTTGGTACTGCCCGGATGTGTTCCATTGAGATACTTCAATTTAACGAACATATTGGCTTCTCCTCAGAATTGCAAGCAGATAAGCAACAACTATTGTTAACAATAAGGACTAATATTTTCACTAGAAAAAGCTCTACATAATTACACATAAAGCATAATTACATAAACATTTCCTTGTGGTTGAAAGCCTAGCCTAAATTTTTATTAAAAATAAATAATCTTTAAGTATCTTAATATTAAAAGTTTGTCTTATGAAATGCAGAAAAGCCAAATTACTAGTCATTATAATAAATGTTAGAAGAAATCGCACTATAAACTTTAAAGAAAAACTTAACAGAAAATTTATTTACAATTTATTAAACTTGCTAATTATCATATTTATATAGTTAATTTTAATTGCTACTACATTACTCATTAGTTAACTTTGCTAGTATTGCTTTAGTTATATTTTGTAAATCTTTTGGTGCCAGTAGCATTTGTAGTCCACGTCGTCCAGCACTAATACTTATTTTGTCGTGGCTTACTGCACTAATATCTAAGTATAAAGGATAGCTTTTTTTTGTTGCTAGAGGCGAAACCCCACCACGAATATAACCTGTTAAGGATTGTATTTCTTTTACTGGAACTAACTCTACTTTTTTATCTTTAATTAATTGGGCCAAGGATTTCAAATTTAACTCGCAAGTAGCTGGAATACAAGCCATTACTACGGAACCCCTAGTTGAACGTGCAACTAAAGTCTTAAAAACCTTTTCTGCCGGCCAATTTATTTTGTTTGCTACAGTTTGAGCATCAAGTTCATCTTCATTAACTTGATATTCTCGTAACTCATAATCTATTTTTAACTGGTCTAAGATACGTACTGCCGTAGTTTTCATAATAGCAAAATTAGTTTAATCCTTTAACTTTAGATTGAACTAAATTACGATCTTGACATTTTTCTAGTGCATTTTCTAATGAAATACGCCCTTCTTGCACAAGTTTAATCAATGCCTGATCCATAGTTTGCATCCCATCCGCTGCACCTGACTGCATATAAGAAACTATAAGATTGGTTTTTCCTTCTCGAATAATATTTGCTAGGGCAGGACTACCAACTAAGATTTCAACTGAAGCTACACGCGATTTTTTATCTGCTGTTTGCACTAGTTGTTGAGCTATTACACCTCTTACAGCATCAGAAAGCATAGCCCGAATTTGTGGTTGTTCTTCAGGTGGATAGACATCAATGATTCGATCTACTGTTTTCATAGCACTATTGGTGTGCAAGGTTCCAAAAACCAAAATCCCAAAAGAAGACAGTGTTAAAGCTAAGGAAATTGTTTCTAAATCGCGTAATTCCCCTACTAGCACAATATCTGGGTCTTGTCGTCCGGCAACTTTCAAAGCTACATTAAAGTTTTCTGTATGTGTTCCAACTTCTCTTTGGGTAAGTAAAGCCCGTTTATTTTGATGAACAAATTCTATAGGGTCTTCAATAGACAGAATATGAGCTTCACGAGTTTCATTAATATAATTGATCATTGCTGCTAAGGTAGTAGATTTACCGCTACCTGTTGGCCCGGTTACTAAAACTAGCCCTGAACGCATATCAGCTATTTTTTTTAGCACCGAAGGCATATTTAATTGCTCAAGTGTTAGAACTTTTTCTGGAATTAAACGAAATACAGCCCCCATGCCGCGATGTTGAAAAAAGATATTGGCGCGAAAACGTGCAACAGATTCTAACTCATAAGCAAAATCTAAATCCAAATGGTTTTCAATTCTATCTCTTTGCTCTGGATTTAAGATCTCATAAATTAAGTCTCTGCTATGTTTAGCAGTTAATACAGGAAATGTGGTTGGAACTAAATCTCCTCGTACTCTTAACATTGGAGGTCGTCCAATTACCATATGCAGGTCTGAAGCACCTTGGCGTAATGTTTCCCGAAAAAGATGATCTATTTGTGCCATATTTCTTTCCCTTTTTTATTTCCTTAAATACGTTTAATAGATGCTTCAAAAGCCTTTTTATCAAAAGCAAAATCTAGTGCTTTCTGTGGGTTAACCTTACCTGCTTGTACTAATTCTAGTAAAGCATCATCCATTCTTCTCATTCCTAAATGTCGGTTAGTTTGTATTATGCTTGGAATTTGGAATGTTTTCTTTTCTCTAATTAAATTAGCTACAGCAGGTGTGCCTAGTAAAATTTCTGCTGCTAATACCATTCCGCTATTATCTGTCATTGGCAACAGGCGTTGTGAAATAACGGCACGAAGTGAATCAGAAAGCATTGCTCGAATTTGGTTTTGTTGTGCTGGAGGAAATGATTCTAAAATACGGTCTACTGTTTGATGTGCGCTAGAAGTCATTAAAGTCCCCATTACCAAATGTCCTGTTTCAGAGGCAGTTACAGCCAAAGAAATTGTCTCTAAATCTCGCATTTCTCCAACTACAATTACATCTGGATCTTCGCGTAGTGCTGCACGTAAAGCATTGGCAAAGGATTTAGTATGTCGCCCTACTTCACGTTGATTAACAATAGCTTTTTTATCGATAGGATGTACAAATTCTATAGGATCTTCTACAGTAAGAATATGTAAAGCTCGCTCGCTGTTAATTACATCAACTAAAGAAGATATGGTAGTAGATTTACCTTGTCCAGCAGCACCTGTAATTAAAATTAACCCTTGGTGAAAGTGGGTTAATTCACGAACTAATGGAGGTAGTCCTAAGGTTTCGGGGGACATAATTTCTGCTGGGACAACGTGAAAAGTTAAGTCAATACCTCGGTTTTGTCTTAGGACATTTCCCCGAAAACGGCCAACACCTATTACTTCATAACTAAAATCTAAGTCACCAGTTTTTTCAAATTGGCGAAATTGTTCATCAGTTAAAATTTCCCTAACTATTGCGCGTGCTTTCTCTATTTCTAAAATTTCTCCCTCCACACGCATTAAGGTTCCAAAGCGTCTAACAATTGGTGGTGCGCCTGTAGCAACGTGTAGGTCTGAGCCACGCATTTTTAATGTACGTTCTAGCAGTTTATCTATATCTTGTCTAAGTTTTTGACGTTCCGTATTAATGCCAAATCCAGTACGATTAAATCCCGTCATTGTCCCAGTAATAGAACCACTAGTAGACAATACGCTAGCAGCCGATACAGGAGTAATAGGTGTAGACGGTGGAGGTATAGCTGGAAGTGCTGCAAATGGTTGTGCTTTTGGAGGTGTAGGTAAAGGTGGTCGTGGGTCAGGTGGACGACCTTGAGCTAAGGCGGCTCGTTGTTGCTCGTCTAAAAGTGCTGTAGCATCTGTGCTAGCTACACCTGTAGCTGGGCTAGCTGTAATGGGTTGAGCCATCACTGGTTTAGCTGTTTGCAACGCTAATGGAGCAGTATCAGGTTGAGCAGGTTGTGCCATAACAGGTTGTGCTGTTATTGGTTTAGCTACAGGTAAAGCCACTGTTGGAGGTAAATTTGCTGCCATTGCTGGCTGGCTTTGTGGTGCATTAACAGCCGGAAGTGATTGTGTTGTTGATTTGGTAAAGGGTTGTGTAGTAGTTAATGACGCAGCTAAATCACCAGAATTACTTTTATTGCTATTATCTCTAAAAAGAACTTTAATTCCATTAGCTTCTTTTAATACAACAACTTGAAAATCTGTTGCTCCTTCAAGTTTATAAGTAAATTCTGTAGTAGGTTGTCCAACTAAAGCAACTTTTTTTTCTTCAGGCATTATTGGAGAAATTAGCTTAAAAATATCATAAGGGGTAAGAGGTGTTTTTGTAAGCTCTTTAATATTACCATTTACCAAAATTAAAGCTGTTTTTCCTGCTTCTAAACAAATCTGTTGCGCACCTAGTGCTTTGGCACTTTTAAGTAGCTGTTCTACAGACATAGGGCAACCTCTTTTCCAAATCTTTTAATTATTTATTATTGATAAAGTTTAATGCCAAAAGTTTATTAGAAAATTTGCTTTTATCTTATCATATTCATAAGCCAAAAACAGCTAATGCTCTTAAGTATGCTTTAGCTATAAAATAACTTAGTTATTTTGTTAGGACAATTTTATATTTCTAGCTTAAAGCTTCTTTTGAAAGCCCTTCTTTTATTTGATCAATTGTGTGACACTCCCAATCATTGCTACATTTAGGAAAGTCCTCTCGATAATGTCCTCCACGACTTTCTTGGCGAAAATATGCTGCTCGTGTAATTGCTTGAGCTACACTTAAATAATTTTGTGTCAATAAATTAACAGATTCTTTAGCTATTTCATCTAGTTTATCTATAGCTTTTTCCAACCTAATAGCATCCCGAATAATGCCTACTTGCTCCCACATTATTTGGCTAACCTCACCTCGAATTGCCTGGTTAAGTTTATAATCAGCAGGACTATTTTCTAACGTATCTCTTCTTATTTTGCTTAATAATTTATTGCTATCTTCTAAAACAGCTTTTGCGGCTCTAGCACCAAATACTAAACCTTCCAGTAAGGAATTGCTAGCCAGCCGATTTGCTCCATGAACTCCTGTTGAAGCAACTTCCCCAGCTGAATAAAGCCCCAAAAGTGAAGTTCTACCCATAATGTCAGTACGTACACCACCCATAACATAATGGGCAGCCGGGCTAACAGGGATTAAATCTTTAGTAATATCATAGTTATAATTTAAGCATGTAAGAAAAATCTTGGGGAATCGTTCTTTTAAGTAACTGGATTTTAAGTGTGTTACGTCTAAATAAACTGTTTTAGAATCAGTTCGTCTCATTTCTGAAACAATAGCACGGCTAACAATATCTCTAGGCGCAAGCTCCTCACGTTCATCATATTTACCCATAAAGTGCTTGCCTTCGCTATTAATTAAATAACCTCCTTCTCCCCTCATTGCTTCAGAAAGTAAAAAATTAGGTGCGCCCATAACATTTAAGGCTGTTGGATGAAATTGAACAAATTCCATGTCGGCTATCTTTGCTCCAGCACGATAAGCCATCCCAATCCCATCGCCCGTTGCAACATCTGGATTAGTTGTATGCGCATAAAGCTGACCTGCTCCACCCGTCGCTAGTACAATTGCCTTAGCATAAATATGACATAACTGATTATTTTCTATATCTAAATACTTAACTCCAACTACCTGATCCTCATTAGTAATTAAGTCAAGCGTAACAGCATGAGGGACAATTTTAATTTTTTCAATTGTACGAGCATGAGCAAGTAAGCCTCGAACAATTTCACGCCCAGTTGAATCACCATGAGCATGTAAGATTCGGTGTCGTGAATGAGCAGCTTCTTTAGTAAATAGAAGTTTGCCTCCTTTTTTATCAAAACTAGTTCCCCAATTAATTAGTTGTGTAATATATTTTGGGCCTTCTTCAACTAACACTCTAACGGCTGCCTTGTCACAAAGCCCAGCACCAGCTTCTAAAGTGTCTTGAAAATGTAACTCTATCTGATCATCATCGCTTAAAACTACAGCAATTCCACCTTGAGCATATTCTGTGTTTGACTCACTTACACGGTCTTTTGTTAAAACAACAACACTTCCCCCTTCACTTAGTCCAATTGCGGCTCTTAACCCAGCAATCCCACTACCAATTACAACAAAATCTGTTTCTTTCTGCATAAAATAACCTTTATTTTTTGCTCTTTCCTTCTTCATCAATTGGGCCAACGACTACTAGAGTCATGTTTTCAGGGTCAAGATGTTCTTTTGCAACTCTTTGGACATCCTCAATAGTAACTGCACGAATTTGTGTAGGGTAATCAGTTAAAAGATTAAAACCTAGTTGAAAAACTTCTGCCTCTACCATAAAAGCAGCTATTTGTGCATTGGTTTCAAAGTGAAAAACAAAACTTCCTGTTAAATAGTCAATAGCATCTTTTAGCTCGCCTGGGCTAACTGCTTCCTCACGAATCCGGTAGATTTCCTTCATCATTCCATCAGTTGCAAGACGTAGATTTTCTGGAGATGTGCCAATATAAGCAACAAAACGACCTGGATCAAGCCCTGCTGAGCCAGTAATATTGCTAAATGTACTATAAGCTAGTCCTTGTTCATCACGTAGTATTTTAGGGATTCGAGAAGTAAAACCTGGTGAGCTACCTAAAATTGTATCCATAACTACTAAAGGATAATAATCTGGGTGATTTCGCTTAATCCCTAAATGCCCTAAATATAGATTAATTTGCTCTTTATTTTTGCTAATAAATTTTTTTATTGGAGCGTTTTGGCGTTGAATTTCTGGAACACTTGGTAACTTAAAATTTGGCTCAACTTTCCAACTAGAAAAAGCTTTTGCTACTTTTTCTTTAATTTCTGATTTATTAATATCACCTACAATTGCTATCGTAGAGTTATTAGCAATAAAATATTTATGATAAAACTCTAGCATATCTTCAGTAGTTAAATTAGCAACTGTATGTTCATAACCAAGTCTGGGCTTATGCGCTGGGTGTCCAGTGTAAACAAGTTCATTAAAAGTATCAGACGCTATAACTCTGGGGTCATCTTCCCGGCTTTTAATTTGAGCTAAGCGGCGGTCTTTCTGTTGTTCAAAACGTTCTTTAGGGATTGTACTATTTATCATTACATCTGCTGCTAGTTCTAAGCCTAACTCTAGATCTGGAGTTAAAACCGTAACAGACACTCCACTTTGACCATAGCCGCCAAAGGTTTGAAGATGCCCACCTACTTGTTCAATTGCTTCTGCAAGCATTTGTGCATCTTTGGTTTTAGTACCTTCGTCTAGCATATCTCCTAGCAAAGAAGCTAGACCTGCCTTTTCATCCATCTCATAACGCGCCCCAGCATTAACCATTGCATTAATTGAAATAGCTGGAATATTATGGCTTTCCCCTAGTAATAGCACTATCCCATTATCTAAAACTACTCGCTCAATATCTAATGCAGGTGTATAGGTTTGTGTGTCCGTTCGCTTAGTTAACTGGGTTAAAAGCTCAAAACTATCTAAATGTGACCGAAAGGCTACATTATTATAAATACTTGCCATTTTAGTTTTATTTAGTGCTTTTTCTACAGCACCAGGAACTAATGAAGATTCTATTGATTCATCAGTAGTTACAGCATCTGAAACATTATTTTTATCAGCTACTAAATAGCCAACAGTGCGATTTTTTTCAGTAAAATATTCTCTTGCAACTCGCCTAACCTCTTCAGCAGTAACATTATTAATATGTGAAAGATAGTGGCTTAGGTAATCATAGCCATTTTCTTTTCCTTCTAATTGAAAGCCAATGGTTTCAAACTGTCCTGAAAGCGTAGCTTGGTTTAAGACATCTTCATTTCCTAAAATAAAATTAGATTGAATTTGACGACGTGCTTTTTCTAGTTCACGTTCAGAAACTAAAGATTCTTTTAAGTTTTCAAGTACGCTTAAAATGCTAGCTTCAACATCTGCTAATTTTTTACCTGGTTTAAGCTCTGCTTGAAAGTAAAATAACGTAGGGTCAATATGATCATTATAAGAACTACGAGCATAAGTAACAGAGCGATCTTCTTCTTGGAGTCTTTGATAAAGGCGTGAACGTCGGCCAGCCGATAAAATCATTGATAAAACTTGTAACGGATAAGAATCAGGATGTCCAATTTCTGGAGCATGATAGGCTATCATTAGGCGTTCTACTGGTGTAGGTTTTACTACAGAAACTCGCTTCTCCCCTTTTTGTGGTGGTTCAACTATTTTTTTACGAATAGGATCAGGGCCGGCGGGAATTTGACCAAATAAACTTGTAACTTTTTCTATAGCCTTCTCTGTCTGAAAATCTCCAACTAAGACAACAGTAGCATTTCTTGGGTGATACCACTTATCATAATAATCCTTCATATCCTCAACACTTGCATCAAGAAGGTCTTCAACCCAGCCTACAGTAGGATTATGATAAGGATGTTGGCGAAAAGCTGTTGCCCAAACTTCTTCTTCTAAAGAATCCCAAGGCCCATCCTGACCTATTTGTAGCTCTTCAATGACTACTTGTTTTTCAGATGTAAACTCTTCAGGCGCAAAAAGTGTGTCACGAATACGAGAGGCTTCTATTTCAAGTGCAATTTCCCAACGATCACTAGCAAAAGTAAAGTAATAAGCAGTAAAGTCCAACCAGGTAAAAGCGTTATTTCTACCACCATTTTGCATAGTGATTAGGTCAATCTCGCCTTTTTTATATTTGCTTGTTCCCTTAAAAAGCATATGTTCTAAAAAGTGAGATTTACCTGTTTGGCCTAACTCCTCATCCCGCGCACCAACACGATACCAAATCATAGCGGCAACTATTGGGCGTGTATGTACTTCTTTAGTTAAAATAGTTAGTCCATTTTCTAGTTTTGTACGCTTTACATTTTCTGTAAGGCTATTTGCTAGCAATGCTGTCATTAGAAGGCCCCCTCATTAAATTAATTTAATATTTCTTTATTAGTTCTTGCCAAAGACCTTGGGATTTTAGGATAAATTCAATAGCTTCTCTAACTGCTCCTTGACCACCTGAACGAGTAGTTATCAAATCTGCTTGATTTTTAACTTCATCAACTGCATTAGCAACCGCAATGGCTAAACCTACACGGCACATAATAGCAATGTCTGGTAAATCATCTCCAATAAAAGCTATTTCGTGGTCTTTTAACCCTGTTTCTACTAGTAAATTTTCATATATAGCTAGTTTATTGCTCACTTTGTCAAAAAGAAAATCATAACTGCCTTCTTTTGCGCGTCTAGTTAGCACTTTTGATTGACGACCAGAAATAACACCTACTTTTAGACCTGCTTGTTTGGCTAAAGCAACGCCTTGCCCATCTAGGACATGAAAATTTTTTATTTCTTCGCCATCAGGCAATAAAATAATCTGCCCATCTGTTAATACTCCATCACAGTCCATCAAAATAAGTTTAATAGAGTTGGCTTGAGTAAGAATATTATCTTGTTGTTTTTTAATGATTTGTTTCATTAGCAGAAATTTTTTGTTTTGGTAGGATAAAATGAAATGCTGAGCCTTTGCCTACTTCGCTATCAACCCAAATTTGCCCACCATGAGCTTCAATAAAAGCTCGGCAAATATAAAGTCCAAGGCCAGTGCCAGCAATTTGGCGTTGTCGTGCGCTATCTAAACGACTAAATTTTTGAAATAACTTTGACATATCTTGAGGAGCTATTCCCATACCTCTATCAATAATTGAAACTTGTACCCCTTCGTTTATTTGCCCAACCTTAACTCGAACATATGCCCCATCAGGAGAATACTTAATAGCATTACCAACTAAGTTATCAATTACTTCATAAATTCGGCGACCATCTCCCCAAATTTCAATATCCTGCTCCAAAAATTCAAACTTTAGGTCAATTTTTGAATCTGTAGTTCGGGTTTCCATTAAAGAAGTAAGAAGTTCATTAACCTTAAATGGCTTAAAGTCTAAGGGAAAGTTTCCTGATTCTAACCTGGACATAGTTAAAGTGTCAGCAGCCAAAGAAGCCAGGTGTTTAGATTGGCGGTTAATAATAGCTAGATGTTTTTTTACTCCATCATCTGAAACACGGTCTTGAAGTAGTTCACTAAAAGCTTGTATAGAAGTTAAAGGAGAACGAAAGTCATGCGCTACCATTGAAACTAGCTCATCTTTTAAGCGGATAGCTTCTCTTAGCTGTTCATTAGCAGCTAAGATTTTGGCATAGAGTTCTGCATTTTCTACAGCAATAGAAACTTGTGAAGTTAAGTTATGAAGTAAATCCAGGTCTGATTGTGTAAAAGGTCTATTGCTTTTAGCATCTCTTGACGCACAAAAAGTGCCTAATAATCGAGGTTGTGAAGAAGACCGATCCTTAACAAAAATAGGAAAGCTAATTAATGAAGCATCATTACTACCATCTTGGTCTATATCTTGAGCTAAGCTTTCTTTTTGCACATATTTAGCTAGACTAACGGCTCTTGATTGACCGTTTAAGCTCCATTCAGCCATTGTATCCATTTTGTTACTTTGCTTATCAGAAAATACTATTGAAACTAATGTATGTTCAGCATCTAAAAGTTTTCCAGCATTTTCAGCAATAGAAGCTAGTAGTGGGCTAATTTCTAAATGTGAACTAATAGTTTTACCAACTTCAAATAATGCACTCATTTGACGCGCTAGACGCTGAGATTTTTCATAAAGTATTGCGCTCTCAATAGCAATCCCTACTTGTGAACCAATACTGCTTAAAAGCCTTTGGTCTTCGCTAGAAAAAATTCGACGAGAACTAGATGTTAATAGCATTAAACCAATAGTAGAATTACGACTACGAAGCGGAATAACAACTACCGTGCGAACTCCTGTATTTTTAACTACATTTTCAATCTGTGGAAAATTTTTTACTACTTCTTCTGTATAAACTATTGCTAACTCACTAGGCAGTACACCATCGGTAAACATACTAGTAAACATACTAGAAATTTGTTCGCTAAATTCAGCACCTATTCCGCTATTAAAATCTACATAAAATTTTTTATCTTCGCCTAGTAAAAGTATAATTACTGATTCTAAGTCTACAACTTCTACTGCATTAAGTACTCCCTGATAAATTTCCTTAGTATCTAATGAGCGGCTAATTAGCTCAAGCATTCTATTAAGCAAAGCAAGTTCGCTATTAGTAAGAGCTAATTTATAGAGGGTAGTTTCCATTTCTTGGGCAATGCGTTCATATTCATTAGGAGCGCGATTAAGATTAAAAGTTACTTTTTCTAAAACTTTTACTAAACACGCCTCTTTTTGGGCAGCACTAACAGTTATTTTTCTATTTCTGCTAGATTTGTGCTAAGTTTTTCTTTGTCTTCATTAGAAATTTGATCGCTTAACCAACTAATAGTTTCTTTAACTATTTCTCGGTCATAAGAGAGTAAAACAGGAATTTCGTTTGAGTCAAAATTTGTTTGTGCAACAACTAAATAAGCGACTTCTGGAGTAAGAACGGCTAAAAACCAATCAGCTAATAAATTATCTTCTTTATCTAAAAATATTCCCCAGCTTTTTTCAGAAATAATAGGAAATTCTTGATGATATAAAATAAAAGTTTTTTGTGCTGCTTCTAAAGCAGGACGGCAAGCATTTAATAGTTGTTTTCTATCAGCACAATTACTAGTACCTAAAATAATTAATGGGGATAAGTTTAATTCTGGAACTATTTCCGACAAAATGGCGCAGCAGTCAACCAAAGTTTTTGCCGTATAACTCTGAAGCATCACTCTATTTTGATATTGAGAAAGAATAAATTTTAATAGAGTTTGTGCTTCTCTCCCAGACACTTTTAGTTTCTCCTAAAAACTTACTTTTTGATTAATAAACTAAAAACTTATCAAATATTAAGTTCTAAACTATTAACTTTCAAGCACTCTAAGCTTTTATTAAAGCTTAGTAGTTGCATTAGTACGAATTCCTAATCTATCAGCAGACTTAAAAATAGCTCTACCAATTAAAGCAGCCATTACAGAATTTGTATAAAAAATAGGTGCAGCAAAAATTAAACCTAAAAACATCAATACTATAAAGAAACTAAGAAATGCTCTAGCGTTCTTTGAGCCTTCAACAAGTAAAGTAGCTACTAAAAAAGCAAAAATTTGTGTTGGCAATTGTAAGGCTAGTAAATAAAGAAAATGCTTGTAATAGCTTTTACCTATTCGTTTAACAGTTTCAAAACCAAGTAGGGGATTAATAACAGAAGCAAAACTCTCTGTTACACCTGCAACTAGTAGGGCAATAGGATAATAAAAAAATCCCCAAATCACGGCTAAAGGCATTAAAATGGAAAATATTTTTAGCTCACCAAAACATAAAGCAAACATTGGAGAAAAACTAATTAAAATTACTCCAAATCCCAATCCTCCAAAAGAAAGCACCTCTGTTAAAAAAGAACTATAGTCAAAACCCATAGGACTAGCCTTAACATTTCCTGATGCAACATCTCTAGTAATAGTAGTAATAGCTCTAAGTAAAACACCTATTCCTATAAAAAAAGGAAAAGCAAATCCTCCTATTGTTAGGGCAACAATAAAAACGGCTATTGGTGCTATACCAACGCCAAAAGGATAAAGAAAGGCCATTTTTAAGTCTGAGAGGCTAGATTTTGAGTTTTGTTCTAATAAAAGTAAGATTTTTTCTCTAACTTCTGGATAAGCTCTACATAAAGCACCACAAAATTGACACTGACAAGCTTTATTATAACCCCCGCCTACTAAATGATCTTTTGCACAACCTTGACAAAAACTAGCTCCACATTCTGGGCAAACATAAGCAGGAATTACATCTTGATGGTTTTGGCAATCAATTCTTGAGTATTTTTCCCAGTTTTCTGGACGGTAAAAAATAGGTTCTAGTATTGCATCTCTTCGACTTACTTCTATGTTAGCTATAGGAGTAGGTGTAGCACTAGCTATAGCACTAGCTTTTTTAGCTGGCTGTATAACTAAAACTTGAGCAACTTCTAGCCATTCTTGATTATTTTTTCTAATTTTATCAGTTGGTTTAATTCTTCCTTCTATTAACCAAATTTTTAAGAGTTCCTCATCAGCTTGATAAATTTGGTCATTAATTTGTATTTGCCAAGGCTCGCTAGTTGAACTCATTAAGTGAACTCCCTATAAATATTTTAAGGCTGTTGCTAATAATAGCGTTATTAGCAACAGCCTTGTATCAAATTTATAGTTAAAAAATTAACTTTAATCCAAATTGGATTACACGAGGTGAACCGCTAGCAATTTTAGGAGAGCCAGCAGCAACATCAGGTGTACGGGAAAATTGCCCAAAAGTGGGAGAACTAAGATTATTATCTGGTAAAGCAAAAGTAGGATGATTAAACAGGTTAAAGAACTCTGCACGAAATTCTAGTGCAGTACTATCTGTAAAAGAAGTGCGTTTGGTTAAAGAAAAGTCAAAGTTTTCATAATTTGGCCCTCTAAAAGTGTTACGTCCAAGTGAGCCAAATTGCCCTGGTAAAGGAATTACGCCTGCTGCTTGAAGTGCTACAAAATTAGGAGATCCATCCAAATTTAGCAGATTTGAAGCTAAAACAACTCGTCCATCATCGGTTTGAATAAAAGCACCTGGTACATTATTTGGGCGTTGTTCACCAAAAAGATTACCTGTTAGAGCCTGATCTATCCCTAAAAATACTGTAAATGGTTGACCACTTTGTAAAGTTACAATGCCATTCATTTGCCAATTAGAAAGCAGTTTATCGGCTAAAGCACCTGCATTAGCAAAAAAGCGTTTTCCTTTACCAAATGGAAGTTCATAAGTGTAACTTACGGTAAAGCGTTGTCGAATATCAAAAGGAGAAAATCCGCGTTCAGAGCGTAAGTCATTGGAATTTTGAGGAATAGCAGCACTTCCCTTAAAACCAAAAATATCTGAAAGGTTATCAATAGAACTTGAATAAGTATAAGCACCAAGGAAGCTTAGGCCATTATTAAAGCGTTTAGCAACTTTTAATTGTAATGAATTATAAACAGATGACCCCATAGATTGTTGTTCTTGAACAATATCAGCACCACCAACACCAAAATCTAGCCCAGATAGTTGAGTAGGACGACGATCAAAAATATCATCTCCACTAGCACCAGGAAAAAATTGAGCTTGATTAACATCGCGTGCGCCAATCAATTTAACTCCTCGTGTACCAACATAACCAATTTCAAAAGCAACTTCTCCAGGTAATTCTCTTTGAAAAGTTAAATTATATTGAAGGCTATAGGGGTTACGGAAATTAGGGTCAATAGTGACAAAGCATGGGCCAGATGGGTCAAGGCTGGTATCACTAAAAATGCTCCCTAATCTACCAGGTTGAAATGGGCCAAAGTTAAAGAGCATTGTGCTAGTAGGTGGGTTAAAAGTTAAGTTAAAAGTAGTATTTTGGAAAGGCAAGTCATAAAAAACACCAAAACCACCACGAACAACCGTTTTATTGTCGCCAAAATTGTATGCAAACCCAAGACGTGGAGCAAAATTATTATGATCGCCTTCATAAAGTGATTCGCCAAAGATTCCTCGGCTAGTTGTAAAATTAAACAACCGTTTAGAAGCCGTTGGAACAGTGTTTAACTCATAGCGCAGACCTGCATTAATTGTAAGACGAGAGTTAAACTTAAAGTCATCTTGGAAATAAAAGTAATAATTATTTAAGCGGATTTTTGGAGAGGTAAAACCACGTCCAATAAAAGCACTTTGTGGAGTACCTTGGATAAAATCAGCCGTTGCACTTATACCAGATTGGGAACCATCAAAAATAATTGTTCCAGCAAAACTAAAATCCTCGCCACCATCAACTTTGTTTTTTCTAATATCTACACCTGTCTTAAAGTTATGTCGTCCACGAGAAAAAGACAGATTATCAATAAATTGATAGGTTTGTAGATTGTCAGTAAATGGAAATAGGTTAGAATTACCTATTCCAGAAATACCAGAAATTAAAATCTGTGGTATTCCTTTACCTAAAACAGACATATTGCCATTAGGTAGTCCAAGTGTAGCAGGGTTAGTAGCATCTATGCCTAACTGTACATCTACAAAACGATTATAGCCAAAGCGAAATTCATTAACTGCATTACTAGAAAAAACATGTGTTTCTGCTACAGAAATATTTTGAACACGCGCAACTATGGAAGTACCAAAACCAGGAACTTGAGAGGAAGATTGAGCATTACCAGAAGTTGATAAAACAGGTGTAAAAGTGTCTCGGTCATTAATTAAATAGCGAAAACTAAGTTGGTCATTTGGGCCTAGTTTTTGGTCAATTTTGGCAATAGCATTATCTCTACGTAAGCTAATAATTTCAGAAGAAGCATAATTGCCAAATTGAGTATTAGCATTAGGTAATGGGAAAAAGTTTAGTAATTGTGCGCTAACAGGGTCAACTCTAAGCTGAACCGGACGGCCTGTATTTGGATCTATAAAAGAGCCTTGTCTTTCTAAAAGTGTTGGAACATTAGTAAAAATCGTATTTCCAACGCGAGTACGCTGACCTTCATAATTGATAAAATAAAAGGTCTTGTCTTTAATAATTGGCCCACCCAAAGTAAAACCAAATTGGTTATTACGAAACTTTGGTTTAGGTTGACCCGCAGCGTTATCAAAAAGATTGCTAGCATCAAATTTATCATTTCGCAAAAACTCAAATAATGTGCCATGTATTTGGTTTGTACCAGATTTAGTAACAACATTAATTACAGCACCAGAATTACGCCCATATTCAGCACTAAAAGTGCTAGTTAAAATGGTAAATTCTTGTATTGCATCAACACTAGCTGTTGCAGATGAGTTATTGTTAATAATTTGGTTATTATCAGTCCCATCAATATAAAAATTAGCGGCTCTATCTCTTTGACCACCAACAGAAAAAGCTCCTGATTCTGTGGCACCTTCAGCACCCCCACCGCCAACAGCCGAGGCGACACCTGGAATTAAAGCACCTAATTGCAAGAAATTGCGGCCATTTAATGGAAGATCAACTATTTTCTTATTATCAATTACAGTTGATTGAGTTGAGTTATCTACTGTAATTAAAGCTACAGCATCAGCGGCATTAACTTCAATAATTTCATTACTTACATTAGCAACCATTAAATTAAAATCTGTTCGTACAACTTGATTAATCTGCAATGTGGCTTTAGTTTGTACTTTAGTAAAACCATCTGCTTCTACAGTTATTTCATACTCGCCTACAGGAAGAAGAGCAACTTGGAACATCCCTGCCTCTGAAGTAACAGTTTCACGAGTTAAATTAGTCCCAACATTGCGAACTATGACTTGCGCACCTCCAATTGCTCCGCCACTTGAATCAGTAACTACACCTGTTATTGTGCCAGTAGTATCAAAAGCCCAAACCAAGGCTGGACTAAGAAAAAATAGTGCTAAAAAAAACCATGCCCTTACAGTAGGCAAGTTTATTGCCATCATTACTTTACCTCCTTATTTCAGAATAACTTTTGTGGATTAATTTTTAAATGTGGATAGAGATTTTAACAGATTTATTTTTCTATTAAAGAAACAAAATTTCTTATTTTCCTAAATTTTTCTAGTCCAACATCTTATTGCTAGACTAGAAAAATTTGCTTACCTGTTAGAGACTGTTTAGTACATTGTAAACTAAGTAATATAGCAATTTTATATTCTTAACTCTTAAGCCCCAGAGGGGCGATATAACTGTAGCCTAGGGTTTCAACCCTAGGACATAATAGTTAGGTTTCTTTAAGCCCTGTAAGGGCGACATAGTCTTTTAATGCTAAGAAAATACTCTGTCGCCCCGTTGGGGCTTTTGAGAGTATTACATTATCATACGTAGGGCTTGCACCCTACGCTACATATCTGTCGCCCCGTTGGGGCTTAAGATTAAAATATCAGAATATTTAGTTTACAGTGTATTTAGAAGCTTTTTAGAAAGCAAAGCGAAACCCAAATTGAAATTGACGAGGTGCAAAAGCTCCTCGAAATCTGTCTGGAGTAACAATAAACCGGCCATCTTCCTGCGGTGGTAGATTAAAGCCGCCTTGGGCATTTGGTGGAAAAGTACGATCAATGGAATTAGGGTTAATGTTGACTCGGTTAAACATATTAAAACCTTCAACAAAGGCTTGAAGCTGATATTTTTCATTAAAAGTTATTTTTCGTGTTAAGCGCATATCAATAGTTGCAAAGCCTGGTGTTAGACCCGTATTGCGGCCCAAAGCCGTTGGACGATCTGAAAGACCACCATCACCATTTTGATTAAGATCCACTCCTGCTAGCAAATTGTATGGACGACCTGTATTAAGACTAATAATTGTTGAAAGTTCAAAATCCTTTAAGTATGGATTTTGGGTATAATCCAATTTCCAAATACTTGATAGTACAAAACGGTTACGTATATCTTGAAGTGAAAGACCTCTTTCATTACCAGGTGTTAGCGGATCATTAGCTCTATCTGTCACTACAGAATTAAAGTCTGCAACATTATCTATGCCTTTAGAAAAAGTGTAGTGAGCCAGGAAATTTAAATTTTTAGTAAAACTGCGATTAATTCCTATTGAAAAAGCATGATAATAACTATCAAAAGCCGATTCAAATTGTAGTACAGAACCCCGAGTCTTATCTATTCGGCCAACAATCATACTTGTTAGTGGATCACCTGGTACTGGATTTACTACGGGATTTATATCACGTAATGAAAATAGCCTAATACCTCTAACAAAATTATAAGAAAGAGCAACTACTGTATTATTAGCAACTAGATAGTCAACACCTAGTGTAATTTGTTGTGAGTAACTGCTCTTTAAGTCTTTTTGGTATTGTGTAGACAAACTAAGTTGAGGGATAACAGAAAGATTTGGAGGTACTTGATCTATTGAAGCAAATTTATGTTTTGGTAAAGAGAAAGGGAGCGCAGAAAAAGGAAAAGGAACAAACAAAAGGCTTGAGCCAATTTGACTAGATCGAGAACTAACGGTTGCTCTAGTAAAAGGCAAAGCAAAAAACAAACCATAAGAAGCGCGAACATTTACACGAGGTAATTTTGTTGGCTTATAAGCTATTGAAATACGAGGGCTAAAATTACCATTGTTACTAGGAGTAAAATTAACTCTAGTAATATCATAACGTAGGCCAAGTTTGACTATTAGGTTTTGTTTTACTCGAATATCATCTTGAACAAATGTAGAAAAAAGCTTAGGTGTTACTTCTATAGCTCTATCACCAAAACCTTGTAAAAAAGTTATAGGAATGGATTGTTGAGCAAGATTTAGTCCTGATGGAAGCCCTGGTATAGCTGATGATAAAAAGGTAAGAAAAGCTTGCTGTTCTGGTGTACGTAAACTTGGATCAAAGCTTTGAAGACCTGTTAAAGAAGGTAGTCCCGGCATACCTAAAAGCACAGAAAAATCTAAGTTAGTAAATACTCCAAAACCATCAGGAAATAAAGCTGGTTCGCTTTGAGGCAATCTTCTTATAGAAGTAAAATCTGCTCCAAATTTAATTTGATGCCTTCCTCTAGTTAACGAAACATTGTTTAATATTTGATAAACTCGCTGTGAGTTAAACTCAGGAACAAAATTATTATGCCCAAAAGAAACATTTCCTTCAGGGGTAAGTAGCTGTACTCCTGCATCATCACTAACAGGTAAAGTCCCTTGATTACGCCGACTATAAAGAAACCTAGTTTCATTAACTAAGTTAAGTGCTGCACTAACATAAGTATTATTAAAAGCAACTGTATTATCATCTACATTTAAGATACCGCCACTAGTTCTATCTCTTAAATCTCCAAAGGGTTCAAATCCACCATCATAAGTATAACTATTATTATATCGAACCCAAAATGTATCGTTTTCATTAACTCGAACATCTACACGACCTAAAAAAGAAGTAGTTCCAACAGAAAAAGGTTGATTGCCATTACCTAAAAAGTAATTTAAGTTACGTCCTGCTCGAACTGTGTCGTCAGAAATAGTAACAATGTTATTTTGCTTAATGGTTAAGCGTTCAAAAGAACTAAAGAAAAAGGCTCTATCACGTTTTATTGGCCCACCTAAAGTAGCTCCAAATTGGTATTGAGAATAAGGAGAGCGAAGTTTATCAAAAGTATTTCGCGCACTAATTTCATCATTACGATTTAAGAAAAATAAACTTCCATGAAAATCATTTCCACCAGTTTTAGTTACAATATTAACTATTCCAGCTAAAGCGCGGCCAAATTCGGCAGAATAGCCATCAGACACAACTTGAAATTCTTGTACAGCTTCCTGACTAAATGTTGCTCTTACAGCACCTTGATTAACATCATTGTTATCTAGGCCATCAATAGTAATATTATTGAATCTACCCGATTGACCATTAAATGAAAGTCCTGATGTAGAAAAAATTCCTTGATTTGGAACACGATCAAAAACTACTCTTGGAGAAGTTAATGCAAAATCTAAAAAATCTCTTCGGTTTATTGGTAGTCCGCTGATTCGAGAAAGATCATTATTATTACTACTTTCTGTTTTTACTTCACTAAAAATATTATCGGCCCTAACTTCTATAACCTCATTTGTGGCATTATCTAATGGTAATTCAACTTCTGACAAAATAGTTGAGCCAATGCTAATTTCAAATTTGGTTTTAATTTGTTTATAACCTGGTGCAGATACAGTCATTTCATAACTACCAGGAGGCAATTGAACTTGTTGAAATACTCCTTCTTGATTTGTTTCAAAAGTGCGAACAGAATTTGTTTCTATTCTTGTAAGGGTGACTGTTGCACCTGCTATCAATGCCTTTTGTGGATCTTTGACCGTTCCAACAACGCTAGCTGTAGTTGAACCACTTTGTGCTAAAACAGAAATGTAAGTAAAAGAATAAATCAAACAAAATAGTAGTAACAATAAACTTTTATTTCTCATTAACTTAGACCTTTCCACACATTAATATTACTAAACAGATAGAGTAATATTGCTAGTCAATAAAAATTATATTTGATAAGAAATCTCAAAACGAAGTAACCAATACTACAACTTTAGATTAGAAAAACAAGTAGATTTATAAATAATTTTTACCAGTTTAGTTTTTGATTTGAAAAAAATTTAATTTCCTGATTTATTAAAGGATCTTTAAATGATAAATGGTAGGCTAGTAGTTGCAAAACTTTAGAGTAATCTAAATTAGTGTTTTTTATTATTTCTGGATAAAGCAAATCATTTAAGATATTAAACCCTAAACTTGTTAAATGAAGTCTTAATTGATGCTTTTTTCCTGTAATTGGAGTTAATAAAAAGAGAGCTTTTTCTTCTTTATAATCAATTAGTTGTACTTCTGTAGTAGCGTTTGCCTCACCTTCAACAATTTTCATTCTATACCAAGGCTCGCCTGTTGCAATTCGGTTTGCAATCGTCCACTTGTTGCCAATTTCCAATTTTTTGCAATCGTTAAGCTGACAAACTGCATAGTACTGTTTAACAACTTGTCTAGTTTGAAATAGTTGATGATATAAATGTCTAGTCTGATTATTTTTAGAAAATAATACTAGTCCAGAAGTTTCAAGATCAATGCGATGAATTGGAGTAAGTTCTTTATAATCATATTTATGTATTAAACGAGATAACAAACATTCATTAACATACTTTCCTGATGGGGTGACGGGAAGAAAAGGCGGCTTATCAACTACCAAAATTTCATCATTTTCAAAAATAACTTGTTCTTGAAATGGGATTATTTCTTCTTTATCAGTCGCGCGATGATAAAAAATTGTAAGTCCTGCTTTGTAAGGAGTTGATAAAGTTATCGCGCTATTGTCATCAAGAAAAAGTTCTTTTTCCTCAATTCTTGAAGCTAAAATTTCAGCTTCAAGATGTGGAAATCTAGTTATTAAATATTCAAAAATAGTTTTAGGTTCTTTATCTAGCTTAGGTAAATATAACTTAGAACTAAAAGGAGCTTTACTTTTCCCGTTTGTCATTATCAGACCTGCGTCAATTTATATGAGTTGACTCTGTTGATTGATGATGTTTATAGCGATAATGTATAGCCCAGGCTGAAACAAAAACGATTATTGCTAGTAAAATCATAACTACAGATAGCCATTGTTGTTCCCATTGAACCACGCTAAAAACTATTATTGCTATTGCTGTTAGAAAGCTTGCTCCACCAATCATAACAGGTGTTTTAATTTGTAGTAAAATGCCACCTAAAATTAATGCTAAAGAACATAATAATAAAGTAAAATCATATTCTAAAGCAGGTTGCCGAGTAATAAAACGGTAGCCCATTACATGAAGCATTGTTGGTAATACCCAAAGTAAAGCACCTAGGGCTAGCCAAAAATCGCCAATTTTCTCAGATTTCTTTTTAGCTGAGTAGCCTGCCCATAAAATTAATGCTCCAATAGGTAAGCTATAAAATTCAGTTTGTGTTAAAAGGTCATAACCTAGTCTAACACCTAGGGTTAAGTAAGTTAGTCCACCTAAATAGAATGTAGATATTTTGTAAAATTGCTTAAGAGCCTGGTTTTCAAGTTTAGTAGAAAGTAATGCAAAAATCCCTATAATTAATAGTAAAGACACTAGATAAGGTGTCAAATTAGGATCATTTAATTCTAATGAAAATAAACTTTGAAATGTTATCCCAAGTAAAGTAAAAGCTAACACTCCACTAGCAGAATTGCTTATTGCTAGATTAAGCCATTGGTATGCAGCCTTAGTCTTATTTTCTATATAAAACAGTGCTGCACCATAGATTGCATAAAATATCATAAAATAGCTAGTTTCAACGTTGACATATTGTAGTAATTTCCACGAAGTAATAACTATAGCTACTTGAGCAACATAAAAATTAACGACTTCTTTTCTAATTATTGTAGCTAAAAGATAAAAAGCAGCGATTTCTGCAAAAAAGAAGGCTGTAGCAATATGAGTTGTAGTTCTAAAAAGTCCTGACCATAAGCCTAAGGCTATTACTAGAGGTTGTGCAAATTGAGCAACTGCACTTGCTCCAACAAATTTAGTTTTACTTAAGAAAGCATCTGCCACTAAATAAAGCATTAGAACAGGCATAAGAATTGCGGCTAAATCTCCCCAATTTCTTAGTCCACAATAATTTCCAAAAAGACAAGTTGTTACAAGCAAAAGGCTAAAAGTAAAATGGCTATAGGCTTGGGAAAGTTTTTGATCATTACTTAAATAAGTTCCAAGTCCATAAAATAGAACTATTTGCAAAAATCCTAGAGTTGTAAAAAATGAAAATTGGTCAGTGTAGAAATTATATCCAATAGCTAAAAATCCTAGTCCACTGATTACTATTACTAGATTAGCTAAAACTTCAAAAGTAGCATAAATTTCTTTGTCTATTTGGCGTTTTTCTAGTTTAGCAATAATTAAATAACCGATTGCCAAGGTAGTTAAAGCAAAAAACAATGATCTATGACTAGTAATACTAAGTATTGCTAATAGATTAGGTACAAATAGTATTCCAATTACACCTAGCAAGATTGAATTTAATAGATGTTTTTGTTCCTTTAAATGCAAAAACTCTTTTGCACCGATTAAAGCTAGAGTTAGAGCTATAGGAGCAGCAAAAACAGAGGTTTTGTTTTCTATAACTAGCTCTAAAGTTAACCAAGAACAGCAAAGTAACAGGGCAAAGCTTAAAAATACAGATAAATAAGAAAAAGCGTCTTTTATTGCTTGCCATAAAATTGTTGTTTGAGAAACTGCAAAATAAATAAAAGCTAGTAGGGCAAAGGCGACAAGGGCTTCTTTACGATCTAAATAATTATATTTGGCTAATACTAAACCATAAGCAATAGTTCCTAAGCTAGTTGAAAAGATTGCTGGTAAAATCTTGTAGCTTTCTTCCTTAAGTTGATAGCTAAGAGCAGCAAAAATCAATGCTATTTCTAGCCAAAAAATTGCTAAGGTTAAATAATCAAAGTCTTTGCTAATAGACATTTGAGCAAGTTTATAAATTGAAATTGTCACTATCAGCAAAGAAATTTTTTGCCAAGCCTGACTTAAAGAACTTTGATTAGTTTTTTCTAACCTAGAACTTAACACTAGTGCTACAACAGCAATACTTGGCTGTAGAATCAAGAAAATATCTTTGTCCAAGGCTAAGTTGGTCAAAGATAAAATATAAGCAACTAAAGATAAAAGAGCGACTCTATAAGTTATTTGCTCGCTTGATAAGTTATTTAATTTTGCTTGAAACATTATGGCTACTAAAACAAAAGCCAAAATTGTTGTCCAACTAGCAGAAATAGCAAAAAGTAAATAGACAACACCAATTACTAAATAAATCTCTCCAACTGCTCTAGTAAATAGACTTATTGGCTTACTATAAAATTCTTCTAAGTTTGCTTTTTGTCCAACTACCCCTAAAAGCAAAGTAGTCCCAGCAATTGCTAAATAGAAATTACTTATAGAGCTTTTTAGATGGATAAATAAAGAGATTTCTGACCAATAAAGAGCCGCTATAGCAAGGTAAACAAAGTAGCTAGCTCGACGCACTACAGCCGAATAACTATAAGCAAAAGCAGCGGCCAGGGCTAACCAAACCGTCATCAGACTACTATAACTCGGGTCAAAATGCTTTTTAGTAGCAATAAATTCTTTTGGAAGTAAATCTATTAATGGAGTATAAAACAGTAAGGTTAAGGCTATACCAACTTGGGCAAAATGAAAGAATGGACGACCTATTTTTTCTCTTGAAAACTCTGTTTCTGTGCTAGCAAGCTTAAAATGTTGTTCAGCAAATAAACAGATAATGCTATAAACCATTAAAACAACAGCATAAGTACTAGTAGATGCAACGTTTCCTGCAAATTTATAAGCTAAAACCCAGCTAGTAATAAGCCCTGTTACTAAGCTTAAATAAACAAACAAGCTATCTCTTAAAAAATAGGCTATTGAGCCATAAAGAAAAGTACAAGCCAGCCCTAAAACCCAACCTCGTCCAGTGTCAGTAATTAAATTAGAATGAACCAAAAACCAAGGATTTATTGGCACAAGTAAAGCACCTGTTAAACTTAAAGCACGGCCTGCAACATGTTCAGCAGTTTTACGTACTAGCACAGTCCCAGTCACTAAGCTAGCAAGTGTAACTAACATCAAGATAACAGCTTGAACTATGGGCTGAGTAAGTCCACGATATATTTCATTTCTATAGTAAAGAGCAACTCCACCAACAAACAAGGCTGCACTAACAGCAAAAATAGTGTTGATGTTTTCTGCTACTATTTCTCCTAAAGGCTTTTTTGCTTCAGGTAGGGGAGATGGAACAAAATTAAAGGATTTGTTATGTGAAATATTTGCTTCATTAGAATTACTAGCAACAACATTAGTAGCTTTGACATTTTTAACATTTCTAACAGCTATATCTTGTAATGCTTCCATACTTATGTTATTTGCGGTATTTATTTCACTTACTTGATTTAACTTACTATTTTCTGTGATTAAAATATTACTAGTGTTATCAGTCGTAATATCATTAATTAAACTAACATTATCAGAAGTAGGTTGTTGAGATTTAACTAAAAATGTATTAGGTGATAGTTCAGGAGTAGTTATATTTACTTCGATGGATGAGATTTGTGGCAAGATAGATTGTATCAAGCTATGACGACGGCCACCATAAAAGCGAAAGAGTTCTTGTTCAACCCAAGGTTCAATTAATTTGTTACTTCGCCAGGCTGGAACTTCCCTAAGTAGATAATTAATGGAATTTACTTCTTGTAAGATATTTTCATCAAATCGAACACCGCATTGAGGGCAAGATTTTAGTTCTTCTTTGAGGTTGTATTGGCAAATAAGACAAGTTTTTAACATAACCATTCCTCCATTTTGCTAAAGATTATTATGGTTAGTGTTTAGAAAATATGGTTGATTATGACACTTTTCTTAGTGACACTTTAACAAATATTTAGCTCTTTGCTGGTTAAGATACCTATCTCGAAAACATCTAAGAAGTAGTTCCCATTTGGTTGTTTTTACCCATTTGGTGTGTTATAGTTCGCGCCAGGTAAGTCTCTAAATCCTTGATAGAAAAGCATATTAAAAACACCCACGGAAGGAGCTATTTTTTAATGAGTCTTGATAAAATGTCTCTAGATGAGCTTTGTATAACAACAATTCGTACCCTAGCAATGGACGGTGTACAAAAAGCCAATTCTGGTCATCCAGGCACCCCTATGGCATTAGCACCTGTAGCATACACTTTATTTAACCAATTTATGCACTTTAACCCCAGAAACCCACATTGGCCCAATCGGGATCGCTTTGTGCTTTCTGCTGGTCATGCTTCTATGTTGCTTTATAGCGTGCTACATATTTCTGGGTATGATTTGCCTCTCGAAGAATTAAAAAACTTCCGGCAGTGGGATAGTAAAACCCCAGGCCACCCGGAATATCACTTAACCCCAGGTGTAGAAACTACTACAGGCCCACTTGGTCAAGGTGTAGCAAATTCCGTTGGTATGGGAATTGCCCAACGCTGGTTAGCTAGCCATTTTAATCGCCCCGGTCATGAAATTGTTAATTATAAGATTTTTGCTATTGCTGGTGATGGCTGTATGATGGAAGGTGTTTCTAGTGAAGCAGCTTCTTTAGCTGGTCACTTAGGACTCTCAAATATTGTTTGGATTTATGATAATAACCACATTACCATTGAAGGCAATACAGCATTAGCATTTACTGAAGATGTTGGCGCACGTTTTATGGCTTATCATTGGAATGTTTTACGTGTAAGTGATGCTAATGACACAGAAATGCTTGCTAAGGCATTAACCTTAGCTGACAAGGAAAAAGAACGTCCAACTTTAATAATTGTTGATAGTCACATTGCCTGGGGCGCACCCAACAAACAAGACACTCACGGCGCACACGGTGAACCGCTTGGAGATGAAGAGATTAGATTAACCAAGCGTCGCTATGGCTGGCCTGAAGAAGAAAAATTCCTTGTACCAGATCGCGTTCATGACTTTACCAATATGTGTATTAACCGCGGTCAAGAACAAGAAGAAGCGTGGAAGGCTAAGTTTGCTGCTTATGCCCAAGAATATCCAGAACTAGCTAAAGAATGGGAAACCATGCAAGCTGGAGGACTTCCAGAAAATTGGGATGCTAATTTACCAGAATTTCCTGCTGATCCTAAAGGTTTAGCTAGCCGTGAATCTTCTTCTAAAGTTTTAGCCGCAGTTGCTAAAGCAGTACCTTGGTTTTTAGGTGGTGCTGCTGACCTTGCTCCATCAACTAAAACCCGTATTCCTGATGGCGGCGAGTTCCAAAAAGAAAGTTATGGCGGTCGTAACTTCCATTTTGGAGTACGTGAGCATGCAATGGGATCAACTCTTAATGGAATGGCTCTTTCTAAATTAAGACCTTACGGAGCAGGATTTTTAATCTTCTCAGACTATTCACGTCCTACAATGAGACTGTCTGCTTTAATGGAACTGCCTGTTACTTATATTTATACACATGATTCTATTGGTGTAGGCGAAGATGGCCCAACACACCAACCTATTGAACAACTAGCTTCTATCCGTGCAATTCCTTATATAGTTGTCTTACGCCCAGCAGATGCTAATGAAGTAACAGAATCCTGGCGTTATATTATGAACAATAATCACCGTCCAGTAGCTTTAATCCTTAGCCGTCAAGCTCTACCAACTTATGATCGTAGCAAGTTTGGTTCAGCTAAAGGTGTTCATCGTGGAGCTTATATTTTAGCTGATTGTGAAGGCACACCCGAAGTTATTTTGATTGGTACAGGTTCAGAAGTTCAATGGTGTGTTGGAGCATATGAAAAACTCATTGCTGAAGGTGTTCGCGCTCGTGTAGTTAGTATGCCTTCATGGGAATTATTTGAAGAAGAATCTGATTCTTACCGTGAAGAAGTATTACCTTCAAGCTGTCGCGCTCGTGTAGCTGTTGAGGCAGGTACATCTATTGGTTGGCGGCGTTATGTTGGTTTTGAAGGTGCTGTTATTGCTCGTCGAGAATTTGGTGCGTCAGCCCCACTAAAAGAATTACTTAAACACTTTGGATTTACTGTTGATGATGTAGTTAAACAAGCTAAGGCTTTAATTAGCCATCAAGCTCCTACAACAGGAACTCGTTTACTACCAAATATTCCTGGCTTAACAACAGAATAATTTTGTAGAAAAACAAATTATTTAACAAAAAAGGCAACCTTCGTGGGTTGCCTTTTTGATTTAATTTAATATCACTAAGCCTACTATAGTACTAGCTCTTATTTTTGCTTGGCTGATTCTAGTTTTACAAGTTTTGGCTGAAAATGAAACTCACAAAATGGCTGATTTTGTGCAATAGTTTGAGGACGAGTAAGAGTAACCCCCCATAAATTCGCCATATGATTATCAAGAGAACAGGCAGCAGAAGCGGTTAACTCAACAACATTTTGTTCTTTAAAGTAATTTGCTAGTGGGCATAAAGTTACATCAAAGGCTACCTCATTAGAATTACTGTGTTTATGATACTTAAAAGGTGCCGTAAAGATAAGTAAAAACATTAAACTAATTATCCAATCAATCCTAGTCAACAATTGACTGCTACGAAGACGTGATATATAAAAAACAGCTTTATTTGCAGGGCCAAATATAGACCAATTTATCTTCTCAATAAGTTCTTTAGCAGAAGATTGTGCAATGCCTTGCTCTTGTGCTGCAAGATACAAAGCACAATCCCATTCCATATAACGTAGTAAATGATTTGTACCTAGTGAGTAGTATGGGCGTTTTAATGCTAATTTTCTCTGTTGTGCTAAAGTTTTGCTCCAAACTTCTTTAGCATCCTCTAATTTCATTACTTCTTTTAATGCTAGTAGTGCATAGTATCTAAATGATGTTTTTGGAAAATAAAACATCATTACCCTTAATACATTTACACTAGTTGTTTCTTTCACACTCATCTAGTTTCTTCTTATCCAGTTGCGGTTTTTATTCCTTTCATTTAGTAGCCAAACTATCGATTATATGCCTTTGGCTTAGGTTCAAGTTTAATAGTGATTTGGATAGGTTGACCGTCTCGATAAACTTCAACTTGAACTGTGTCTGTAGGTTTAAAGTTATTTAATGCACGATAAAGATCTTCTTCATTCTTTATGGGGTAATTGCCTACTTTAGTTAACACATCTGCTTCTAAATGGTACATATTGGCCCGTCGTACTAGTCTATCACTCCCACGAATGCCTGCACGACCTGCTGGGCCTTCAGGTAAAACGGCTGTAATAATTAAACCTTCTTTTACTCCTAAATCTATTGCATTAGCAAGCTGTGGGGTAATTGAACGGGTTGCAACTGCTAGCCAAGGTCTTAAGACTTGCCCATAATTAATTAATTCTGGTATTACTCGTTTAGCAATATCTACTGGAACCGCAAAACCAATTCCAACTGATCCACCAGAAGGGCTATAAATAGCTGTGTTTACCCCTATCATTTCCCCATTAGCATTAAGTAGAGGCCCGCCAGAATTACCAGGGTTAATAGAAGCATCTGTTTGTATTACATTATCTACTGTACGACCATTAGCAGTTTTTAGTGGACGACCAAGGCCAGAAATAATTCCACGTGTTAAAGTTCGATCTAATCCAAAAGGATTACCTATAGCTAATACTTTTTGACCAATACGAAGTTCTTGAGAATTACCTAAAGGAACAACATGAAGTTTTTCTATAGGAGCATCTATCTTTATTACAGCTAAATCATTGTCTGGATCTTTACCTATTACCTTTGCTTTGTAAGTGCTTTTATCAGCTAAAGTTACAGTTAACTCTTGAGCATCTTTAATTACATGTACATTAGTTAAGATATGTCCTTTTTTATCAATAATAGAACCGGATCCTGTTCCTTGCTGGGCTTCAACTTCATTACCCCAAAAATCTTCTAGGTAGGCAGTACTAGTAATATTAACTACCCCTGGGCTAATATTGTCATAAACCTGTATATTATTTTGTTCATCTAAGGAAAAAGCATCTGTTTTTGCTATTTTAGGAGTTTCTGTATCAATTGGTGTTGAAGTAATTTCTGTATTGGTACTAGCAGTAGATAAGGCAAAACGCCAATAACGATCATAAATAGCAACAATACCACCAGCCAGTACTGCGGAAATAACTGAAAGTAAGATTAATTGTCTGACTGTTAGACGATACATAGTTAAACCCTCGGTAAAAATTTTATTTATTTTAGTCAAAATTAAAGAAAAATGGTCAATTTATATAACTCTCAAAGAAAAATTTTGTTTCATTTTTGCTTCTAAGTTTTGCCAAACAAGAGTTGAAATTAACAGATTAAATAAATCTTTTTTCTAATTAGAAAATGCTCTTTTCTAGTAAAAATTATATGTTACAATGGAGCAATTTCAATGATTTGTAGTCCAACACTTGCTTGCTTTACTAAATAATCTCTATTGTTAATATATGGTAAGTAAAGTCTGGAAAACCTTGCAATACCAGCCACCCTACCTAAGAATTGTTAGTAAAGTAATAAACCGTAATTCATAAGTTATTTAAATTAGATTAAGGAGAATAATCTGATGCAAGGTTTTTGCGACAGTTGCGAAGAGAGTGTTGACCATCTGTTCGATCTGACGCGTCTACCAGAATTTCGTGAAGTTGTACGTCGTCAAAATTATCGTAAAGTTTGTCAGCTTTGTTATGACGATCTCTATGATGATATGAAACAGCAACAAGAAAATCAGGATCGTCGGACGGAGGTTCGCCATTCAATTAAATTGAAAATTGGTATTAGCGGGGTTGATCGAGAAGGGCAAAAATTCTCTGAGCAAACCTTTACGCACGATGTAAGTTTGTCTGGAGCTAAAATTTCTATTACCCATCAAATAGAACAAGGTAGTGTATTAACTCTTTCTGTGCCTGATACTAAGTTTGAAGCCGCAGTAATTATTGAGTTAGTTTGGCAAGATGGTAAATCTAATTCTGCTGGGTTAAAGATAGTAGAAGCAAGCGATGCTTGGGCTAAAATGATTAGTCAAGCTATTGAAACTACTAACACCAAAAAATCTTAAAGTCTTAAAACTAAAAATGGCAGTTGGCAACTGCCATTTTAGTTAATTTTAGATCAACATAAATCCTTAAACAAAATTAGGTGCATTTTGTGGGTGTCTAATTGCCCAAAGTGTCTTATTAAGCTGATGACATCGGCAAATAGGCTGACATTTACTAATATCTATACTTTCAATTACTTTTTGTCTTTGTTCACTTTCCCAAATTTCCTTAAAAGTATTTACTGATAAATCACCTAAGCAAAACTCTGGAAGCCCTCTAGTTTGAGAACAATAATAAACTTTTTTATTTGCTTCAATAACAGGAAAGAAAGTTGAGTAGCATTTCTTATAAGTGCTACGTTCATAATCAGGAGATAAAACACCAATAAATTGATCTTCTTTAACAAAAACCTTAAAAGTATCTGTTTCTAGTTCTTTAGCTTTACGAATTAAGGGTAAAGCATTACGGAAAAACTCTTCTTCATATTGTTTATCTTTTGACATTGGATGCCAAATTACAGGTTTAATTTGGAAATAATCTACTCCGGTTTCCCGTACACGCTTTGCACCTTCATAAACTTCTTCCCAATTTTCTGGGCAAACAGCAATTCCAGCCCCTATATGGATTTTAGAATTTTGTATTTTCTTTTCTTCTGCTAGTCCTGCTAAATGGCCTAAAACCTTTTCAAAATCATCTACTTTATGGATTTCTTGGCGAGTTTTTGCTGTTCCTGAATTTAGCGAAATTCTAATCCAACTTAAATTAGCTGCTACTACCTTGGCACGTTCTCTAGTTAGTAATCCACCATGAGTAATTGCTGCAACATCAATACCTTTTTTCTTTGTGTACTCAATAAAATCCATTAATTCTGGATTAACAAAAGGCTCTCCACTTCCAGAAAATATCATAGATTTAGTGCCTAGTGTTGCTAGCTCATCACAAAGACCCCGGTAAAATTCAAAAGACATTATGCTATTGTCAGGATACATTTTAAGGGATTTTTTATCACCTTTATGAGTACCAAAATAACCGCCATGCATACACCAAGTACAAAAATGATTACATAAAGTGGAAGGGCCTAATTCCATTGTAATTGGATAGACATTTTCTCCTTTCCACCAACCATACATTGTTTCCATATGAGAAAACAATTTTAGAGGTGTAAAAGGATCGGTTTTTAGGTCTGCTTGATGCATCTGTAATACTCCTTGAAAGAAAACAAATTGTTAAAACTTGGTATGGTATGTTTTTATTAAAGTCTTTGTCAACCATCCTTGGAAAGCTTAAAGGTTTGCTATTTACTAGATAATAAGCTATTTATCTCTTGAAACTACTTTTCGGAAGTACTCAATAGTTTTCTCTAAACCCTGGTCAACTGGTATTGTAGGTTGCCAGTTTAATTTTTCTTTTGCCAAAGTAATATCAGGTCGTCGTCTTGTTGGATCATTTTCTGGAAGTGGCTTAAACACAACTTTTGACTGGCTATGAACCATTTTTATTATTTTTTGTGCTAGTTCTAAAACTGTATATTCTTCTGGATTACCTAAATTTACTGGCCCAATAAAATCTGGCTGCTCCATCATCTTTATCATTCCTGATACTAAATCATCTACATAACAAAAAGACCGTGTTTGTGAACCATCCCCATAAACCGTAATATCTTTGTTTCTTAAGGCTTGAACAATAAAATTTGATACCACTCGGCCATCATTTTCATGCATAAATGGGCCATATGTGTTAAAAATACGGATAATACGCACATCAACTTTATTTTGCCTGTAATAGTCCATCATTAAGGTTTCTGCTGTACGTTTTCCTTCATCATAACAACTACGTATCCCAATAGGATTAACATTACCCCAGTATTCTTCCTTTTGTGGGTGCTGTAATGGGTCGCCATAAACTTCTGAGGTTGATGCTTGTAAGATACGTGCTTTTACTCGCTTAGCTAGCCCTAGCATATTTAATGTACCTAAGATATTGGTTTTAATAGTTTTAACAGGATTATATTGGTAATGAACTGGTGAGGCAGGACAAGCTAAATTATAAATCTGGTCGACTTCTAGAAAAATTGGTTGAGTAATATCATGACGAATTAGTTCAAAGTTAGGATATGTAAGCAAATCCGCAATATTATTTTTTTGCCCAGTAAAAAAATTGTCTAAACAAATAACTTCATTTTCTGCTTCAATTAGACGATGACAAAGATGAGTTCCAATAAAACCAGCACCACCAGTAACTAATATTCTCACAAATTTTTTCCTTTTTACTAAAATTTTTCTTACTTATATTACCAGTTCAAACTAAAACAATGATATTTTACATATTAAAGAAAAAGATTAAACCAAATATCTCTTTTGAATAAAAAAATATGGAAAATAACCAACAGCAGCAAAAACAAAAAGCTAGTAAAAAAGCTATTGTAAAAGATGCTCAAACAAAAAATTCTCTAGTCAATACACCTATCTATGAATGCTTAATACCTCAAGACCTTTTTGAAAGTGGAATAGGTCATATTGTTGTAAGTCGAAAACTGCAAAATGAGAATATTCTTATAGCAATGTTTTTACTAGATATATTTTGTTTAGGAGTTAAAGATTCTTTTATTAAGGAAATTTCTTTAGCTGAATATAATAATATTGTTAATACCCTAGAAGAAGACCAAACATTTAATTCTGTATTACCTTCTTATGCTTGCAAACTAATAGAAAACTTAGTGGACTATGCTAAAAATTTAGGCTTTAAGCCTCATCCAGACTATAAAAAAACACAACAAATCTTTGAAGGTATAGATATAAATGAATGTAAAGAACTCTTCACTTTTGGTAAAGATGGCAAACCTTTTTATATAAATGGCCCATATGATGATGCTAATAAAATTAGAAAGATCTTAAACAAACTTACTCTTAAACTTGGTGCTAGTGGCTTTAATTTTACTTTTGTTCCATCAGATATGTTTGATGAAGATTAGAAAAATTACTGCTAGCGAAATAAAAATTAATATAGGAAAATAGACTATCAAAACTAAGGAAACCTTATGACAGAACAAGACCAATTATTATTAAAAGAATTGTTACAAAAAAAACTTCATAATACTTTAACTGCTGATGAAGAAGTAATCTTAAATGGCCTAGTAGCTAAAAAAACAGGTCGCACTCCTTCAGCACCAGAACCTTTATCTAATTTGTCAATGGGACTTTCAGCCTTAGATAATTTAATGAATAGCACAGATTCATTAAACAGCACTTTAGAAGAAATGTCAGGAAAAGTTAATAATAAAGTAGGACAGGCAGAAGCTAAACAAGCTATAGCAGAAGAAGATCAGAAAACAAAGCAGAAAAAAGGATGGTTTAGTTGGTAGTAATAATACAAGGAAGAGAGTTTCTTCCTTGTATTACTAAAAGAAAAATTAATCTTCTTCACTAACTCTGACATGGCCCTCAGCTTGAGCCTCAGCAATTACTTTTTTGCGCAATTAGTGCTGGCACTTCGTCATAGTGAGAAAATTCCATTGAATAGCTACCACGGGCAGCCGTAATAGAATTTAATGTAGGCTGATAGTTAAGCATTTCTGATAAAGGCACTTGAGCTTTAATTACTTGTTGAGAGCCGCGAGCATCCATACCTTGAATGCGTCCGCGTCTAGAATTAAGATCGCCCATTAAATCACCAGAAAATTCTTGTGGAGCAACAACTTCTATATTCATTACTGGTTCTAATAAAATAGGTTTGGCTTTTTCCATAGCATTACGGAAGGCTTTACGTCCTGCGATCTTAAATGAAAGTTCGTCAGAATCTACTGGATGGTAAGATCCATCAATTAACTCTACCTTAAAATCAACTACAACATAACCTGCTAAAGTTCCACTTTCTGAAGCTTCTATAATACCTTTTTCAATTGCAGGGCGAAAATTAGCTGGGACTGAGCCACCAAAGATTTTGTCTACAAATTCAAAACCTGCGCCACGAGGTTGTGGTTCAAAAATACATTTACAATCGCCAAATTGCCCACGTCCACCAGATTGTTTTTTATGTCGTCCTTGTACTTCAACACGGGCTTTAATGGTTTCTTTGTAAGGTACTTTTGGAGTATGTAATTCTACTTCTACACCATAACGACGTTTTAGTTTTTCAACTGCGGCTTCTACGTGTAATTGTCCTGAACCAGAGAGTAAAAATTGTTTTGTTTGAATATCTCGGGTATAGCGAAGAGCTTGGTCTTCTTCTAGCATTTTGCTTAGTGCAGTAGAAAGTTTGTCTTCATCTTGTCTTGATTTAGGCACAATAGCAAAGTTTATAGCAGGTTCTGGGAAACGTACAGGTTGATAAAGAATTGGGGTAGCTTTATCAGCAAATGTATCACCTGTTGCTGTTTCTTTTAATTTAGTAACAGCAATAATGTCTCCAGCATTTGCTTCTGTGATTTTCTCCATTTTGTTGCCTTGAATTACGTGGATTGGCCCAAGTCTTTCTGGCACACCTTTGCTTAAGTTATAGACTGTAGCATCGGCTTTAACTACTCCAGAGTAGATTTTACACAAAGTAATTTTGCCAAATTGATCTGCAACAGTACGGAAAACAAAAGCTGAGTAAGGCTCAGAACTATCAATTTTACGGCTAACTTCTTCTGCATCAGCTTCATTACTAGATTTCCCTGTAACTTCAACAAAATCTGCTGGAGAAGGTAAATAATTAATAATAGCATCCATTAAGCTTTGGCTACCCATATTGTTAATAGCAGAAGTTGCAAATACAGGAACTAAACGTCTTTCTAAAATAGCTACTCTAATACCAGGTAAAATATCTTCTTCTGGCAAAGTTCCTAGCTCAAAAAACTTTTCTAATAAAGCGTCATTACCTTCAGCTATCATTTCAATTAAAGCTTCCCTTGCCGAACTAGCTTCATCCTGCAAATCTGCTGGCACATCTACTTCCTTCATTTTACCGCTACCATCGGTTTCAAAGGTAAAGGCTTTCATCTTAACTAAATCTACTACACCACGAAAAGATTTTTCACTTCCTATAGGTAAATGTACAGCTATAGCAGCACGTCCAAAAACCTCATTTATTGAAGCTAAAGTATTTTTAAAATCAGCGCGTTCATACTCCATCTTATTGATTACAATAGCTTTAGGTAGGTTAAATTCTTCTGCATAAGACCAAGCTTTTTCTGTACTTACACCAATACCACTAACAGCATCAATAACAAAAAGTGCTGTATCACATACACGAAGCGCGCCACGTGCCTCATGAATAAAAGCACTAGCTCCAGGAGTATCTAAAAAGTTTATTTTATTGCCTTTCCACTCAGCATAAGCTGGAGTGGTTAAAATTGACATTTTTCGAGCAATTTCTACTTCATCAATATCTGTTGGAGCCGTACCATCAGCAACACGCCCCAAACGGTTAACTGCTCCAGAGCTAAAAAGCATTGCCGCAATCAATGAGGTTTTTCCTGCTTGCCCATGACCGACAACGCCGATATTACGAATTTCCTGTGTTGCGTAGACCTTCATTAAAACCCTCCACGTATGATTTAAATTATTTGATTAATATAGTATTGCAGGATATATTAGGAAATGCCCATAATGGCATACTTACTAGTGCTTTTCAAGCAAACTTTTACAAAAATTCTTTTAATTTTCTTAATAAAAATCACTCTTAAACAGAATTTTTCTTCAACACATAAAAGGTAAAAATCAATTTTTGGGGCTGCTAAGATTGACGAAGACTAGTAGCATCATTATAATTTGACACTTTACTAAAAAAGCATTCATTTAATTAACAAATAATGTAGTCAATTTTTGGGAGGTAATAAGGCTGTGGCTTACGCAGTTATTCTTTCTGGTGGCAAGCAATTCCGTGTAACTACTGGTGAAGTCGTTCGTATACCTACTTTAGACAAAGAAGTTGGTAGCGCGGTTGAACTAGAAGCTTTAACAATTTCTGATGGAACAACTATCCAAGTTGGTACACCTTTATTAGATCAAAAAATTAAAGCTACTGTAGTTGAACATGGACGTGGAAAAAAAGTCATTGTTTTTAAGTTCAAGCGTCGTAAACAATTTAAGCGCAAACAAGGTCATCGTCAAAACTTTACTGCAGTGCGTATTGATCAAATCGCTTAATCACTTAAAAGCTACAAACACAGTAATTCTATAAGGAGAAATTTCTATGGCACACAAAAAGGGTGTAGGTAGTTCTCGAAATGGTCGTGACTCACAAGCCCAACGTCTTGGAGTCAAACGCTTTGCGGGTCAACTAGTTTCTGGCGGCTCAATACTTGTTCGTCAACGTGGCACACAATATAAACCAGGCAAAAATGTTGGTATTGGCAAAGATGATACCCTTTATTCCAGAATAGATGGCGTTGTTAAATTTGAAGACAAAGGCCGTCTAGGAAAATATATCAGTGTTTATCCTGTACAAACAACAGCAACAGAAGCCGTAGCTTAAGGCTAGATTTAGGTCTAAATTGTGTTTATTGATCGAGCTAAAATCTGGATTAAGGGCGGCGATGGTGGTAATGGTTGTGTAGCTTTTCGGCGAGAAAAGTTTGTTCCTTATGGCGGCCCATCTGGGGGCAATGGTGGTCATGGTGGAAACGTTTACTTAGAAGCTACTAACCAACTAAATACTTTGCTACATTTTCGCTATAATCCAGAGTATCGCGCTCCTCGTGGCAAACATGGTCAAGGCAGTAACTGTACTGGACAAGATGGCGAAGATATTACAGTTAAAGTCCCCGTAGGAACTCTAGTAGCAGATGCTGATACAGGAGAAACTTTAGCTGATTTTGTTGCAAACGGTCAGCGACTTTTACTTGCAAAAGGAGGTCGTGGAGGTCGTGGTAACGCTTCTTTTGCTACCTCAATTAATCGCGCTCCAAGACAACATGAAAAAGGAAAAGCAGGAGAAATCCTCCATCTTGAACTAGAACTTAAGTTGCTAGCTGATGTAGGGATTATAGGGTTTCCTAATGTAGGTAAATCAACTTTAATTTCTCGAATTTCTGCTGCTAAACCTAAGATTGCTGATTACCCTTTTACTACTTTAATCCCTAACTTAGGTGTTGTTGATGCGGGTAATTATAGGTCTTTTGTTGTTGCTGATATCCCTGGTTTAGTAGCTGGAGCGCACGAGGGTGCTGGTCTTGGTTTACAGTTTCTTAGACATATTGAAAGAACTAAGCTTCTTTTGCATCTTATTGATATTTCAAATGCTAGTGGACGTGACCCATTAACAGATTACCAAGTAATTACTGAAGAACTAAAAAATTACCGCACTAATTTAATAGACAAACCAGTAATTATTATAGCAAACAAACTAGATGCTTTAGATGATGTTAGTAGGTTAGAAAAACTAGAAGTTTTTTGTCAGCAAAATAACTTAAAGTTTCATAAAATTTCTGCTGTTGCAGGCACAGGCACACAAGAATTAATTCATATAATTACTAAAGAGCTAGATCACTTAGCCGCTAATGAAATTGATTAAGCTCCAAATTTTTAATTTTGGTGGTCAGATTGTAGGCAAAAGATGCGTGTAGGTGTTTTAGGAGGCACATTTGATCCAATTCATTATGGGCATCTAAAAATAGCTGACCAGGTGCAAAAACTCTTTAATTGTGACCAAATTTTGCTGATGCCTGCTTATATACCACCACATAAGATAAAAAATAACATCAGTTCTGCCTATCATCGTTATGCAATGGCAGTTCTAGCAACAAATGAATTAGAAAAAATAGCTGTTTGTACTTTGGAATTAGAGTCTCCTACACAACCCTTTACTGTACAAACAATTGCACAGCTAAAAAAGCAATTTACAACAAAACTAGATTTGTTTTTTATCATGGGAACAGATCTATTTAGAGAACTAAATAGTTGGTGGCGATATCAAGAACTAATAGAAAGTTGTAATATCGTTGTTGTAACTCGGCCAGGTTACTTAGTAGATCTTTCTGAACGAAGTTTAGCTTTAAAAAAAGAGATCAAAGATTTAAGTAATATCTTTGAAGTAAATAGCTTAGAACTAAATTCTTCAACTATTTTTTTTACAAATTTAGTAGCAGAAAATATTTCCTCTACTACTATTCGCCTTTTAGTATCTAAGGGGCAGTCAATTACTGATTATGTACCAAAATCAGTAGCAAATTATATTGTTAAATATCAGCTATATCAGGATTTATCAGGATCAGCATGAAAGAAACATTAAATTCAGCAATTAGCCTTTCACAAGCTCAATTTTCAGATAGCCGAGTATCAGTAGCTATTCAATCTGCTATTGATAAAAAAGCCTCTAATATTGTGGTTTTAGACTTAAGGGAAATAGCTTCTTTTACAGATTATTTTGTTATTTGTACTGCTCGTGCATCACGTCAAGTTCAAGCGATTGCTGATGAAGTGGAAGAACAGCTAAAAAAGCAAAATTCTCGTACATCACACATTGAGGGTTATCAGTCGGCTGAATGGGTGTTGATGGATTATGGAGACTTTGTTGTTCATATTTTTGCTGAATCAGCAAGAGAATTTTATAATTTAGAGCGTTTGTGGCGAGATGCAGAACGTACAGAAATACAAACAGAGTAGTTTGTAAATGAAAATCTCATTAATATGGATTGACAAAACTAAAGATAAATATCTTTTAGAGCTTATTAATGATTATCTTCATAGACTATCTAGGTATGTTAAATACAACATTTTAGAACTCTCATCTGTACGCGGTTTAACTGATCGCAGTAGTGTGCTTATAGCGGAAACTAAACAAATACTCAATGCTCTTAACAAAGAAAGTTATAAAATTATTTTAGATGACAAAGGACAATCTTTTACATCTATAAACTTTGCCCGGTTTATAGAAAAGCATCAAACCTTGTCAACTAAAGAATTAGCATTTATTATAGGTGGACATTTTGGATTGTCAGATGAAGTTAAACAAAAAAGCGATTTAATAATGTCTTTATCCAGCTTAACTTTTACTCATGACATGGCTCGTTTAATACTAGTTGAGCAACTATATCGCGCTTATACAATTATAAATAATCATCCGTATCAAAAATAATTGTAAAGCTAGTATAATTTTCCTATTTTTAGTTGTTTAGGAGGTAAGTTTTCCTTAGTTAAAATAAACTAGTTATGGAAAACTGATAAAGTTTACTTATGGAACAAGAAAAGGTGAAATACTTTGAAGCCAAACTGCGTGAGCGTCGCGCTGCTTTAACAGGTGTTGTAGAAAGAACAGAAAGCTATGGGCGTGAGGCAGACACAGAATTAACCCAAGATCCAGCAGATAAAGCATCTAATGCTTATACTAAAGAATTACTCTTTAGTCAAAGTACTAATGATCGGTTTATACTTAAACTAATAGAAGAAGCATTAGAACGTATAGAAGATGAAGAATTTGGGGATTGTGTTAACTGTAGTAAGCCAATTCAACCCAAGCGTTTAGAAGCTGTACCCTGGGCGCGTCATTGTATTACTTGCCAAGACCTACAAGAGCGTGGCTTATTAGAAGAAGACGACGAGTAAGCTAAATTAAGTAGTTAGTTGGTAGTCGGCTAAGTTAAATATATGAAAGTATTAAAGGATGCACTACTAACTACACTATTCCCTACTGCTTGCCATGTTTGTGGTCAGTTAGTAGAATCAAATGATTATGGTGTAGCTTGTCAACAATGTTGGCAAGCTTATCAGGTCTTGCCAACAAATAATTTATGCCTTAAATGTGGTTATCCTTTTGAAATACCTTCCCAAAATTTTCCAATAAAAGACTGTTTACGTTGTCGAAATATTTTGTTTTCCTTGGCTCGCGCTTGTGGTGCATATGAAGGGGCAATGAGTGCAAGTATTTTAGCATTAAAAACTAGACCTTATCTTTGTGAAAAGTTAGTTGAGCTAATACAAAATACTGTACAAAAATCAGACTTTCTCCCTATAAACCTAGTTATTCCTATACCTTTACATCTAAATCGCTTAAAAGAACGTGGTTTTAATCAAGCTCTTTTAATTGCTGAATATGCTAGTAAGTTTATAACAGTAGATTTAGATAATGAATCTCTAGCTAGGGTTAAACCTACAATAAAACATCGTGTAGGTATGAACGTAGTAGATAGAGAAGATAGCTTAAAAGGTGCTTTTCAAGTAACAAGACCACGTTTAGTTAAAGGACAGATAGTTTTATTAGTTGATGATGTTTTTACTACAGGAACAACTATTTCTGTAGCAACAAAAGCTTTATTAGAAGCAGGTGCAAAAGAGGTTAAAGTATTTACTTTAGCTAGGGTGATCTAGCATAGCATACCAACTGATACCTTCATATATCCCTATAGTTTTTCTACTACTTTTTCTTCTAGCCACTTTTCTATATCTTAATACCCTTTTTCATTATTACTAATCTTTTTACTAGTGTAAATTTTTTACAGCTTTATTACTAGATTAATTGTTTTTTTTCCTACACCTATTCGCATTATTATATTTTTTGTCATAAAATTATTTTCTCTTTTGTTTTTTTTTGGGACGACTGCCTTTTCTGCCAACTTTGTTGACCTAGGCTAGCCTACTATAGTGTTTGGCTTTTTTGGCAAGTTTTGGGCAAAAGACCACTATCTTTTCAGTCAAGCTCTAAGCTTTTGGGCAACATCTTAGTCTCTTTTGCCTTCCCAAGTTTGTTGGAAAAATTTTATTTATTTACTGAAGTTACAGTGTAATAGCTAATTGCGCTAAGGAGAAAGTATGCGGCAATTGATTTTATCTTTAATATTAGTTTTTTCTTTTTTAGGAGTTTCTTGTAATCCTCAAAATAAAACAGAAAACAAACCTACTGAACACTCAGAACATAAAGCAGGTGGTATTAAATGGGAAAAATGGAGTGATGAGATTTTTGAGCGTGCTAAAAAGGAAAATAAATGTGTAATCTTAGATTTAGAAGCGGTTTGGTGTCATTGGTGTCATGTGATGGAGGAAATTACTTATAGTGAGCCTGAAGTTATAGAGCTTATTTCTAAAGGCTTTATTGCTGTTCGTGTAGATCAAGATTCACGTCCAGACCTTTCAAACCGCTATGAAGATTATGGTTGGCCCGCAACAATCTTTTTTGCTCCAGATGGAACGGAAATAGCAAAACGTAGTGGCTATATTCCACCTAAACCAATGGCTGCATTATTAGACGCAATTATTAAAGATCCTACTCCAGGCCCATCGGCTGATCCTGACAAGGTTTTAACTGCTAGTGAATCACCTTTTCTTGCTCCAGAAGTAACAAAAGAAGCTAAGGAAATTTTCTTAACTGGTTATGATAAAGAGCAAGGTGGCTGGGGCTTTTCTCATAAATATATGGATTGGGACAGTGTGGAATATTGTATGACTGCGGCTAGTAGGCAGGGAGATAAGGAAGCTGAACAAATGGCTAAACAAACCCTACAAGCTCAACTCCAACTAATGGATCCTGTATGGGGGGGAGTTTATCAATATTCGGCTGGAGGAACTTGGAAAGAACCTCATTTTGAAAAAATTATGTCTATGCAGGCAGAAAATATGCGTGTTTATGCTCTAGCCTACACTCTATGGGGTAATGAAGAATACTTAAAAACTGCAAAAGATATACATCGTTATCTTAAAGATTTTCTTACCAGCCCTGAAGGTGCTTTTTACACTAGCCAAGATGCAGATTTAGTTAAAGGTAAACATAGCGAAGATTACTTTAAGCTAGACGATGCAGCACGTCGTAGCAAAGGCATTCCAGCCGTAGACAAACATATTTATGCAAGAGAAAATGGTTGGGTAATTAACGCACTAGTTACACTCTATAGTGCTAGTGCAGATGATAAATATTTGCAAGATGCTATAAAAGCTACTCAATGGGTTATGGCTAACCGTAATTTGCCAGGTGGCGGATTCAGACACGATGAAAAAGATTCGGCTGGCCCTTATTTAGGCGACAATATAGCAATGGCTAATGCTTTTCTAAAGCTTTATATGGCAACTAGTGACCGTAAATGGCTAGAACGTTCTGAAGAAACAACTAAATTTATTGTTGAAAATTTTGTTAGTAAAGATAACTCTATACCTGGGTTTGCTAGTTCTCATATTATTCCAGGTGGTTTTCAACCCAAACCACAACGAGATGAAAATATTTTAATGGTACGTTTTGCTAATTTGCTCCATCATTACACGGGGAAAGAAGAGCATAAAAAATTAGCTGAACGTGGAATGCAATTTCTTGCAATTAAAGATGTTGCAACCAAACGCCCGCCCGGTGGAGTCTTACTAGCTAGTTTAGAAATGTCGCTTGACCCAGCACATGTAACAATTGTTGGCTCAAAAGACGACCCAAATGCACAAGCTTTATACAAAGCTGCGCTAAATTATCCTTCAAGCTATAAACGTGTTGAATGGTTAGACAAAAAAGAAGGCAATCTACCTAATCCAGATGTAGAATATCCTAGTTTAGATAAAGCAGCAGCCTTTGCTTGTGCTAATCAGCGTTGCTCACTTCCAGCTTTTACACCTCAAGAGGTTCGTGAGCGTGTAGAGAAGCTAAATGGAGCTAAAAAAAGTAGCTAATAATTGTTACTTGGTGCTAAAATGCGTGTCATTTAGCAAATAAAATTTAACTTTAATTAACTCTTATTTATTTTATTTTATTTTATTGGTTTTAAGGAGATCTTTTTATGAATCGTCGAGACTTTGCTAAACTTTTGCTAGGTGCTGCTGTTGCAGGTATTATTGCTGGAACAGATGCTGAGGCTAAAGGCCGTCGCCGTCGCAAAAAGAAAAAATCTACAAGAAATGCAAGTTCTGATTCTCCTGCCATAGAAAAGAATAATTGCAAAGGTAAAGCTAGTTGCAAAGGAACTACTAGTTGTGGAAACCCTACAGAAAAAAGTAGCAACAAAACTAGCGATAAAGATCAATAAATAATTTATTTTTCTAAGCTACTAAATTCTAGTAGTTTTTCTTAATCACCTATTATTTTACGGAATTTAATTTTATGTCAAAAAATCGCTGGAATTTACCTGATTTAGGATTTGGTATTGGGCTTCGTACTGTACATTATAGCCATATTTTAGACAACAACCCTGCTATAGATTGGTTTGAAATTATTTCAGAAAATTACATGGAAACTAAAGGTAAACCCATGTATATCTTGGATAAAATTGCTGAAAAATACCCAATAGTTATGCATGGTGTTTCAATGTCAATTGGTAGCACTGACCCTTTAGATATTGACTACTTAAAGAAATTAAAACAGCTTGCTGAGCGTGTTCACGCTGTTTGGGTTTCTGACCATTTATGTTGGACAGGTGTTGCAGGAACTAATATTCATGACTTGCTACCTATGGTTTACAACCAAGAATCCTTAAAATATACAATTGATAGAGTCCGCAAAGTTAGCGAAGTCCTAGAACGTCCTTTAATGCTAGAAAATCCTTCTGCTTACATTGAGTTTACTAACTCTGATATCACCGAATGGGACTTTCTTTCAACACTTGCTAAAGAAGCTGATTGTGGAGTGCTGCTAGATGTAAATAATATTTACGTTAGTTCCTTTAATCATAGCTTTGACCCAATGGAATATGTTGATGCAATTCCTGCTGATAGAATAGTGCAATATCATCTAGCAGGTCATACTAATAAAGGTACACATATTATTGATACACATAGCGATTATGTAATTGATCCTGTTTGGAAGCTTTATGAGAGATCTTGTCAACATACTGGCGGACGTGCAACTTTAATGGAATGGGATGATGAGATTCCAGAATTTGAAGTTGTTCATAATGAAGTATTAAAAGCAAAAGCATATCGCCATCAACCAGAAATGTTAACTGTAGGAGCTTAACTTAATGGAAATAGATTTAGGTCGTTTTCAACGTTGGATGTCTTCCGCCATAATGTATCAACCTAATGCTACAGCTAAACAAGCAATGAAGGCTAAGGACGTAGCAGAAGAAATTCCTTTTGATGAAGCATTAAAATTTATTAAACCTTCTAAAACTCTTAATCAATATGAACGCCTAGCCCTTTATCGGTCAATGTATATACTTAGGCTAGTAGATGTCTTAAAAATAGACTACCCTGCTTTAGCTGAGTTTTTAGGAGAAGATGATTACCCAGAATTTGTAGATAAATATTTACAAGTTCACCCATCGCGCAGCTATAACCTATCTTTTCTAAGCTACAATATCCCAAATTTTATTAAAACTGCTCCAAAGATAAAAGATCGAGGCTTTCTTTATGATTTAGCATCACTGGAACTAGCTCTAAGTTATGTTTTTGATGCAGAAGAGACTCCTGTTTTAACCAAAGAGGATATTGCCGCTATTGCTCCAGAAATTTGGGAGACAGCTAAAATAATTCCTATAACAGCATTTCGGCTTTTGGCACTTAAACACAATGCCAATCAGTATTTACAAGCTGTACAAGATGAAGATAAAAAATTGCCTAAAGCGAAAAAAATAGACTCTTGGGTTGCTGTCTATCGTCGTGACTATAAACTTTGGAGACTTCCACTTAATCGAGATGCTTATAAACTATTAAGTGACATTGTAGCTGGCAAACCTTTAGGAGAAGCAATAGTAAGTGCAATTGAAAACTCCCATGAAAAAGACGTTGCTGCACTGCAAAATCAAGTCTTTAAGTGGTTTCAAGATTGGGTGTCAGAAGGCTTTTTCCAAAAAATAGTTGTAGAATAGTTAAAACTTAAGTAAAAGTGTTGGAGCTTTTTATAGTTTCAACACTTTTTCTTTTTAACCCAACTTTGTTTACTTAATAAAATATTATTATTTATAAAATTAAGCTATTTTTAACCTAACACACTTTAATTGCAGACTATTAACTTAATGTTATAATACTTTTCTTTAGCTCACCTAATAGTTTTTCTTAAGGAAAAGAAAATGTCTCAAGTGCTTAATCAAGCCAATGACAATAACATTAATGTATTAATTTTTACTGCTGATGAAACAGTAGCTGATGAATGTAAAAATAGACTAGAAAAAGAAAACTTTACTTTAGATTTAGTAGAAAACTTTTCTACTGCCCAACAGTTAATTGCTACCAACAATTACAAAATTGTAATAGTAGATTTTCTACTACCTAATACTACTTCTATAGAAGTAGTGCGTGAGCTAAAAGCTACGGCTAGCAATATAATAATAATTGTTATTGCTGAAGAAATAGACGAAAATTTGCTATTAAAAGTAATGCAGGCAGGAGCTAATTATTGCTTACCAAAAATAGAAGGCTACACAGAACAACTACCTTATTTAATAAAAGTTAGCCTAGAACAACAACAAGCTTTTGAAAAAGCAAAAAGTCAAAAATCTACCACTAATTCAACCCTTGAATATAAAGGTCTATTAAGTAGTACTACAATTCCAAGACTGCTTAGAGCATTTTACCAGCAACAATTAACAGGTGCGTTACATATTACTAGAACAGAACTAGTTACTAGTTTTTATTTTATAGATGGTTCAATTGTATATATTAGAAGTAAAGAATCAGACAAATTGTTAGGTGAAAAATTAGTAAAAGAAGGAAAAATTTCACCATTAGACTTAGAAGCTATAAACAATTTAATGAATAAATCTAAAAGTAGATTTGCTGCTACTATAACTTCTTTAGGCTTACTAAAACCAGAAGACTTTAAACCATTATTGGTACAACATATCTTAAAGCAACTTTATTCAACTTTTGAATGGGCAGAAGGCGACTTTGTTTTTGAGCCAGGAGCTAAACTAGAAAATGAAGTAATGCTTTCCCTTTCTACAGCAGATGTAATTTTTGCTGGGATTCGACACTTAAAAAACCGCAAATTAATAGAACAATGGTTAGGTGATTTTGAGCAAATATTAATTCCTACCTCTAATTTAGCCGCACTTTTTCAAGCTCTAACCCTAAATCAAAATGAAATAAAAGTGATTGAAAAAATTGATCGTCCAATGTCTATAGAGCAAATTTGCGAACTTAGCCAGCTAGATGAAGAAATTGTACTGCGTACTTTATCAGGTCTAATTGAAACAGGAATGTTAGTTCCATTTTCTGCCAAAGCAGAAAAACTACTTGTAGAAATCCCAAAATTTGCAGAATTATTTGATTTTATACCGCTTCAAGGTGATTTTGATGCTCGATCAGCAGCAGAATTTTGCTATGAAATAGAAATGTTGCTACAAAAATTTAGATTTTGTGATCATTATGCTGTATTAGATGTAGGGCGTAAAGGTAGCAAATCCCAAATTACAGAAGCATTTCGTGAACTAGCTAAAAAGTTTCATCCCGATAGACATGACCAATTAGCCAGCTACCACTTAAATTTAAGGTCAGACTTAAAAACAATTTTTGAGCGTTTAGCCGAAGCCTATTACACTTTAAGCGATGATAGCCGACGCTCTGCCTATGATATTACTCTAAAACCAATTTCTACTATTGCAAAAGGCACAGGTAATTTTATTGAAGGAAAAGTAACACCTGTTGTAGAACAAGCTCTACCCACCACACAGCCCTTGCCGCCAGTAGTTTATGGTCTACTTGGTAGTGAAGAATATGAAGTAGCTTTAGAATTTTATAAAAAACGCCATTTTGATAAAGCCCGAAAAATGCTTTTAGAAGCTGTTGATGCTGACCCAGATAATGCAGAATATCAAATTGCGCTAGCTCGCAGTATGCTAAAACTTCCTGCTTATATTCGACAAGCTGAAACAGCCTATTTAAGAGCTATTGAGCTATCACCAAGAAATGCTGAATATTGTGCTGAGTTAGGATTGTTTTATCAAAAGTTTTCCCATACCTCACAAGCTCGTGCATTGTTTCGTCGTGCTTTAGAACTTGACCCTAGCAACCCTATTGCTTTAAGAGTAAATATGTAGAAAATTACAGTTTTTCCAAAATCATGATTGAATTATTAAGAAAATTTAATAAAAATTGGCAAACCTTCCTGCTAATTTCAATTTTTTGCCTACCCTTCTTTATCAACCTTGGCGGTAACTCTCTTTGGGATGGAAACGAAGGTTTTTATGCTGAACCTGCTAGAGAAGTTGTAGAAAGTGGTAATTACTTAATCCCTACCTATAATTATCAACCACGTTTTAAGAAACCTCCTCTTGCAACTTGGATTATTGCTTTTTCTTATCAGACGTTAGGAGTGTCAGAATTTGCTGAGCGTTTGCCTATAGCAATTGCTGCAATTTTAACGATTTGGATAACTTATTTTTTAGGTAAACTCATAGCAGATAAAGAGTTAGGCATTATTTCAGCATTAGTTTTAGCTACTATGCTGAAGTTTATGATCTACTGCCGTCAATATGCTGGGGATATTTTTCTCACCCTTTTTATTAGCTTAACAATGCTTTATTTTGCTCGCGCTATGATTGAAACAGAAAGGAAAAAGCAAAACTTATATAAATTTCTTGCTTACCTAGCTATGGGATTAGGTATGCTTGATAAAGGTATTGTTGCTATTGTTGTACCAATGACTATGGTAGGGCTATTTATTTTACTTCTAAGACGTTGGGAGTTAATAAAGTTACTATTTAGCCCTACGGGTTATGTAATTACGGGTGTTGTTGGTGCGTCTTGGTATACATTGATGTATTGGAAATATGGTTGGGATTTCATTCAGGTTAATATCATTAATGAGACTGTAAAAAGATATGTAACTGATGAACTGGGCGGACGAGCAATTTACTACTATGTAGGGGTTTATTTTTCTGAAACCTTGCCTTGGTCAATTTTTATTATTCCAGCAATTATTTACTGGCTAAAATGCTGGAAAGAAGAAAAACTTAATATTAGCCAAGAAAAGCTTAAATCTTTTTTGCCTTTTTTAACAATTATTTGGTTTATTTTTATTTTTATTTTCTTTAGCTTATCTATTGGTAAGCGTGCTGTTTATTTAGTTGCTCTTTATCCAGCAGCAGCAATAATTATTGCTTATTATTTTAGATTTAACTTATTTAATCATAATAAGTTACTTACTAATTTACAAATAGTTTTATCCTCACTTTTAGCTATAGTTTGTTTAGCAAGTAGTGTAATAATTTTTCTAGCCTACCAAAAACTTGAAATAAGAACAAATTTAATTTATTTAGCTATTACTGCTTTAGTTTTACTTTCTCTAGGCTTAATAGTTAGCCTTAAAAAACTAGAATTACAGCTACCTGTAATTTTAGTTTCTAGCTGGTTATTAATATTAAGTATTACATTGATAATGCCTAAGATAGAGTTTTATCGGCCAATTCCACAGTTTGCCCAAATTATAAAGTCCCAAGCTAGCCCAACAGATAAAGTAGGAACATTTTCTGTTGATACACCTAGTTTGATGTTTTATACACAACGAGCAATTTTTCAAAATTGGAAACTAGAAGATATGCTAAAAGAATTAGCCGATGATAAAACAACCTATTTTGTTACTAGAGAAGACTTTTTAGCTACACTAAAGCAAAATACCAGTGCCAACTTAGAGGTTTTAGATAGCAGACCTCTCTTACAACTTCGTTGGGAACATCTTTTTGGCAAAAAAACAAACCTACTATGCACTTGGTTTTAGTGCGTAAAAAATCCTAGAAATAACTGCTTTTATATAAGCTTGTTTTAACCTGCTTGGCTACGAGATAGACGGCGTTCGGGTATTAGCTTTTCTTCTTGATTATAAAAAGTAGCTCTTTGTGCATTAGAAATCTTTTGTTTTTCTTCGCGGGCGCGTCGGCTAAGTTCTCTATTGTCATGAGCTAAATAAACTAATAATGTGCGACCTGAAAGAGTATGTCCATTAAAGCGGCTTATAGCTACTTCTGCTTGATTAGCATTAGCCATCTCAACAAAGCCAAATCCCCGTGATTTACCTGTTACACGGTCTAAGACTATTCTGCTTGCTAGCACTGTGCCAGCCTCAGAAAACAAATTAGAAAGATCTTCCCCACAAACATTATAAGCAATGTTTCCAATATATAGTTTTGCTGTCATGTATTTTCTCCTTATCCAAACTAGTTTTTTGCCTAGGGGCAATTATTTTTGGGGCAAGTTTTTTTAGTTAACTTAGCTTTAGTTAATTTAGCTAATAATGAAAAATTTTGTTGATTAATAGTTTTAGATTTTGAGGTGTGTCTAGGAATTTATCCTAATAGGGGTTTAATGTAAATTAGGTCTTTAATGTATTTTGGTAGGGTTTTTAAGTAATCTGTTAGCTTAATATTATTTTTTAAGCTAGTTAGTAATGCCTAAGACTGGCTAATAAAGTTAGTTCTTATGCACTACTAACTAGTGAAATTTATTTTTTCTCATCCGTAACGCTAATGCGAATTTCTTTGCTATTACAACGAATTTCAGGAACATACATAGCATGTCCTAAAACTGGTAAAGCATGAAATTCACCTGGCACTTCTGCACGAAATTCATAACGAATTTCCCAAACGCCTTCAGGCAATTTATCAATAAAAAGTGCTACTTTGCGGTCACGAAGTTCTTGATAAACCCAGCGACTACGCCCAGTGTAATCTTGAGCAGATAGATCATCTGTTTGATTAGGAAGCGTTTTAGCAATTTCTTTTTCTACAAGTGCTTTAGCTTCACCACGTAAAGCGGCTTTGCGCGGTGAAGTTTCTGGAGCTTGACCCGGATCGGTTGAAATTTCTTTCTTATCTGCAAAACGTCTTTCAATTGTACTGCTCTTAAGTTCTCTTGTATAAAGGGCTTCTCCGCTACGAATTTGTACAGCTTCAATTCCAGCAGGCTTTAAGTCTTCAAACAAAAGATATTCATAATTGTTTTTAGCTTCAATTGTTAGTACAACTTGGATTCTATCGCCACTATTAATTTTATCTTTGTCCTTCATTAACTCTTTTTCATAAATAAACCCTTTAAGTAAGGTAGGTTTACTTACAATTTTATAGTAATCCCGGCGGACAAAAATTTCATTTCCTGCTGAAGCAATTGGGTTTTCTAGGCTAAAGAAAGTAGCTTGAGCAGCAAAATATAGCGTCCCACTACCACCTTTACGACGGATGCGAATTTCATTTGCTCCATCAGCAATTAGCTTTTGCTCAATTGGAAATTGGCTAGGTGCTGCTATTGCGTCTTCACCAGAAAGTTTTTTAGTAACTACTAACTTACCATTAACTAATAACTCATACTCTAGGTTAGGTTTTAGCTCACCTGTAGTTTTTAGATAATCATTTAAGGCAAGTATCGTAATAGCAGTGTCTCTAGTGTTACTCCATTGCGCACCACGTCGGTTTTTTACTAACCAATTTGTCACAGGTTCAATTAGCTTATTTTGTGGATCTATTGTAAGTAAAGCTCTTAGAGCAAATGAAGTTGCTTCAATTCCACCATCTGACCATCGATAATAAAGCCCATCCTCGCCCCAATGAGCAGTGCCGATTACAGAATCATTTGATTTTTCTGCACCTTTTTCAATTACTGCTACATCAGGTGTATTATCTATTTTTACGCCATTTTCAAGATTACGAATTAGCACCATTGCCTTTTCTTTATCTCCAAAATAATGTGCGCTTAAAGCAAGCAATGAGCGAGTATAAGCATTTAATTTATCTCGATTTTGCCAAATGTTGTTAAATGCTTTGGTTTGAAATTCTGTAGCTTTAGCTTTTATTGAAGCTTGAAATACGGCTAAAGCGTGTAGCATCCAAGCCTGTTGATCATAGTTAAGTTCTTCTTCTACAAGCTCTTTATCTAAATAGTTAGCAGCACGACGAGCAACATCTAAGCGAGCATCTATATCAGCTTGATTGGCTAGAGTCAGTCCCCATAAAACATAAGCTGTCATAAAATGGTCGCTCTCGCCTTCTTTCCACCAACCCCAACCGCCATCAGAATGCTGGAAGTCATACAGACGATTTAGCCCTTGGTAAACAATTTCATTTAGCTTAGTTAAATCTTTTTTGCCTTTTGGTTGAGTTTTATCAACAAATTGTTGTTCAATTCCGCCAAATAAACGTCCCATTACAACTTCTGGCTGTAAACCTAGCTCACGCAAGGTTTTAGCCATAATTGCAGCAGGTAAAAACCGGCTCATTGTTTGTTCAGTACAACCATAAGGATAATCTAGCAAATATGGCAAAGCATCTAGCATTGTAACTGCCATACTTGGAGCAACTTGGACAACTAAAGAAGTAGTTTCTATTTTGCGTTCTTTAGGAATAGTTAAGTTTACTGCTACTTCGCTACCTCGCATTTTTCCTGATTTAGTAACAAACTTTTCAATGCCATGTTCATAGACAAGATAGCTATTTTCCATAGCATCAGAGTAAGTTTTATTAAACGCGCTAACTTTTATTTTTGCGTCGCCTGCTTTAGATGTTGAGACAATCCAATCAACCCGTGCATCACCATTTGCAGGAATTTCTAAGTTTGAGGCTTCGCCCTTTGCAGGTTTGCCATCTTTTAGAAATCCTGTTACGGTTACGCCTGTAGCGTCAATTTTTGGTGTTACAACTATAGTTTTATCAGTGTTATTGTTGACTACTGCGGACACAGTAGTTAAATCACCAACAACAAAAAATCTTGGAGCTTGAAGACGAACAATTAGCGGTTGTTTGGTTCTAGTCATTGCATCAGCAATACCAAATTGGTCTTTGGTTGTTACAACACGAGCAACAGCTTTCCAGCTAGTTAAATTGTCAGGATATTTGATTTTTACTGTAGCTTTTCCTTGATTATCAGTCACAACATCAGGTTGCCAAAAAACAGTTGACCGGAAATCGCTACGAACTTGAACAGCAGGTTCGCCCCCTTGTCCTTTCTCACCAACTTGTTTTCTATCGTCTAGGTCGGCACCGTCTCTTCTGCGTTCATTAGCATCATCTTTAGACTCTTTTTTAGCTAGTTGAGCATTATTAGCCCGTCCCAAGGATTTAGCAGGAGCATTTGCAGCAGGTGCAGCAGGTCTTGCACCTGATTGTAAGCTCATTACTGATTCAGCAGCAACGGATTGAGGTGCAGCAGCAAAATCACTTTCTTCATCTCTAAAAGCACCTTCTCCACCAGATTTTCCTTGAAATTCTTGCAAGCGTTCTTGTTCAACTAATGGTTGAGATCTTTGGCCTGTTGTAACTAGACGAACATAGCGTTTTTGTTGGAAAGTGTTAAAAGATTGGACATTAAGAGATCGTTTACTTCCAAAATAAAATTGACGAGGATCTCCAGCATAATCACTTTGGATGTAATAAACAGACTCGTCCACTAGTCCCAAGGCTATTTCAGCCGAAACAGGATTATTATTTTCATCTCGTGCATCAATAGTTAAAGTTCCTTCTTCTCGTGGCTGATATTGGTCACGGTCTGACTTAACGCTAACATTTAAGAAATTTTGCGTAGGTGGAACAATGACTTGCTTACTATCTGAGTAAACTTGTTTATCCCAAACCATTAAAGCATTTAGGAAAACATTTGGAACATGTTTTTGTTGAACATCAAATTCTACTAGTTGGACAGTACCGCTTAAACGTAAAAGTTTATAGCTGTAAAGGTCGCTAGCTTCAAGACTAAATAAAACATAGCGGTCTGGGCTTGGGACTGTCACCATTACAGAAGCTTTTTGACCTACGCGCAAAGTATCTTTATCAACAATAATTTGGACACCATCATAGCGATAACCTAACTCTGTTGTGTCGTTGTTTATTGCCCAAAAAGTTGTTTGTGTAGTGATTGGAGGACGGCCTTTATCCTTGCTAGCCCATTCTAAACGGTAGTAGCCAACTTTAACAGGTTTAGCATTAAATTCAGCTTCTCCTTGGTCATTAGTTGTTAATTTGTCTGTTAAAATTTCTTCATGCTCATAACCTCGGAATTTTAGCCGCCAAGGTTTTTTATTTGGCTCATTTGGCGGAGGAAACTGTTTAAGCTGCCTACGTATTTTGTCTAGTTCCTCGCCTTTAATCTCTTTATCATTTGGATCAAGCCAAATTTCATACCAATAATCTCTAACTAGCTTGATATTTCCCTCAACTGCTGTTGGTTGATCATTAGCATCAATGGTTTTAACTTTGATTTTAATATTATCTTGTGGGCGACAAAGATAATGATCAGGTTGTAAATAAACATAGTAGCGTTGGCGTGTTACTCTAATTCGTTCTGATGCAATAATTTCCCGTCGTGAGCTATCAGTAACTCTAGCTTCAACTCGATATTCAAAATCTTGTCCTCCATAAGTTGGAGTTTCAAAAATAAGTTTTGCTCGTCCTTCTGCATCAGTCTTAAGTGTTTCTTGTTTAATGACTTGTCCGTTTCCATAATAATTATTATAGCCTCGATCAAAATCTTCATAGTACCAAGCAAAATCTCTTCTTGGTCGGTAATAGTGATAAAAAGGATTTTGATAAACTACCACTTGGACGTTAGCATTGGCTACGGCCCCGCCAAAGTAGTAATCCGCTTGGATATTAACTTCTACTTTTTCACCTATGCGGAAAACTTGTCTTTTTCCATTTTCTTCAGGTGTTTTTACAGAAACCTTAAATTCTGGTAGCTTATATTCTTCAATACGAAATAGTACAGCATCGCCAATGCCGTTTCGTTTTCCTTCATCCCAAAATCTAATGCGATATTCTCCAAGTGGCATAGCTTCAGTAAGTTGTAGGTTGTCCCAAGCCGTGCCAAAAGCATTTAATTTTGTTTTGCCTTCTTTGACTTTTGTTCCTCGTGGATCTGTAACCTCAAACTCTACGGTTTCATTAGCTGGAGTGCTATAAACTGACCCATCATAGCGGCGGACAATAAATTTCCATTTAGCTTCTTCTTTTGGTCGATACGCCGGACGATCTGTAAAAGCATAAACTTTCCAGCTTTGACCACTACTGCCATAACGATAATTATAACCAAGGCTAAATGCTTGATAATTATCGCTATTAGCAGCAATAAAAATATCTTGATTAGAACTATTATCAGGCAGATTAAAAACTGCTAGGCCATCTGAATTAGTTTGTAAATTTAGCGATTGCCAAACATATTGATTACCTGTGTAATAGCGTTGCCAAAGCTTTACATTTGCACTTGCAACCGGACTACCATCTATTGCTTTACTAAAATAGGCTAAGACTTGTTTTCCAGCAGTTTTAACTAGTAAAACTGTGTCAGTAACTAAAATTAATTCCCTGCTTGTGCTATCACCGCTTTTAGCTTCAATAACATAGGCTGCAACGGGTAATTTTTCACCTAAAACAATGTTTTCCCCAACAGGCTTATAATCACCTTTATTTTCAACTGTTTTTGTCCATGCTTTTACTTGTTGTGTAGTTTCAAGCTTGATTTGTTGTAACCAACCACTGCTAGAAACATTGTTGTCAGTAAAATTTAAGTGTTGAGTTAAATCTACTTTATATAAAGCAAAGTTGATGTCTTTTACATTGCGGTAGTTAAGATAAAACTGTATTTCTGAATCAGGTAAAAAGAAATTAGAAACGCTAATTTGAACATAGGATTTAGTAATTTCTACTATTTTTTGTTGTGCCTGGTCATAGTAGCGACTTTCACCTTTTTTGTATTCGCTTACTATTTGCTGATAAAGTTTTAATGCGCCAGGAAAATCTTGTTGCTGAATTACTCGACCATCATCAGCAAAGCTAATACGTCCATAGCTTTGCAGCCATTCGCCATAATAAAATAGCGCGTCATCATACCAATCGGCAGTTTTACCAAACTTGATTGCTGCTTCAAATTCTTCTGGTGCTTTTTGGCGAACTTCATTACTTCCACCACTATAACGAATTGCCATTGCAATCAAATAATGTGCATGAGCTTTATCATTATCAGACTGAGCAATTTTCAAAGCATTTTCTAAAACTTGTATAGGAAAAATATTTCCGTAGTAACCATAATAGTAATAGGTTTCGGCCCAGGTAGGTTTAGCAGAGGAAAAAACAATTTTTAAGTATCTACGACGGGCTAGATCTAGGTTTTGAGAGCCGGCCCACCAATCTAGCGCGGCTAGGTAGTAATTGCTAGCTTGTCCCCAACTTCGGCTATTATTTCTTTGCCAATAAAAATCAGCTAGTGATTCTTGGACTTCGGCCCAAACTAAATCCCTATCTTGCTCACGGTTAATATCTCTAACTAAAATTTCTAATTGTTGACGGGCTTGTTCATATTTTGTGTTATCTGATGTGTTTGTAGCAGCTTGACTACGCCAAAGAGTATCAGCTAAACGAAAGTTTACCCAGCGTTTTTCTGTATCGGACAAAGGCCAATCAGCTAGCTTTTGATAAAGCTGATTAGCCATACTATAAGAGCCTTCAGAGTAGAGCTTTTCAGCTTCAGATTTAATTTTTTCATAATCATTAATTTGTGAGTAAACAACCATAGTAAAAGCAAAAAATAAAGATATGAGGAAAAGTATTTTCATAAGCTTTTGCAACTTTCAGGATTGGGATTTTTTGACTTTGACGTTTAACTTAGAAGTTGGTTCCAAAAGAAATCCGTTAACTAGGTTTCACATTAGCAAGTAAATTTTGTAGTGCTGCTTTTAATTCACTCAAAAATATATCATCTAGCGGACTATCTGTTTCTAAATCGCCAATAATAATTTGCAGCAACATTGCAGTTTCTTTAGAGCTATTAAGTAAGGCTTCTCGGTTAATATTTACAATTTTAGGGACTGTACCCGATGGTATTTCTATAGAAATTATTTGCGATAAATCAGCAGCTAAAGCTTGTTGATTACTGCTATCACCTACTGTAATAGCCTCTGGAGCAGCACCAAGTAAGTTTTGTAACTCGCTAAAGTCATTTTCACTAGTTTTTTTACTAACTTGCAAACGCGGAACAGATGCTGTTTTTCTAGCCTTTAAGCCAATGCTTATAGAGTGATTAAAAGAACTACTTCTGGAATTACTAGCAACATTACCAGACACACCAACTACAGGAGCATTACTTATATCATTATTATTGTCAGACATATAGGCTGGGGGCGGAGGTAGATTTAATTTTTCTTCTAAAGTTGGTAAATCGCTATCTATTTCTAACATCCTAGTAGAGCTTTTATTAGGGTCACTTGCTAAAAGCAGTGCTGCTTCTAAATCTTGTTCACTGGCATTAAGAAATACTTTTAAGAATTCTTGTTCTGTTACAGCTTTTACAGCAGCTTCTAGCTCAGAAGCAAAAGCAATCATATCTGGAGGGCGATTACTTGGAGCTTTTTCTAGCGCGTGCATTACTACAGCATTAACAACCGCTGGTATGCCCTTACGGACTTCATAAGTAGGGCGTGGTTTTTCCGATGCTTGTTTTACAGCTATTGCTGTATGTGATGGCCCAACAAAAGGCAACTGTCCTGTAAGTAGTTCATAAAGAATAATGCCTAAAGAGTAAACATCAGAGCGTGCATCTACTTCTTTACCATAACATTGTTCTGGTGACATATAATGAGGAGTTCCAACAACAAAGCCTTTACGAGTAATGTTTCCTTCTACTTCATTATGAATAGCTTCCTTAAACTTAGCGATGCCAAAATCTAGGACTTTTACAACTTCTTGTTCGCTATCTAGGTGAAGAAAGATATTTTCTGGTTTTAAGTCTCGATGGACAATTTTACGTTTATGAGCAATAGCAGCAGCAGCAGCAATTTGTTGGATAATCTCGTTAGCATCCTTAATAGAAAAGAATTTTTGTTCCTTTAACCTTTGTCTAAGTGTTACACCTGATAAATATTCCATTACAACATAAACTAAATTATCTATGGTGACACCAAAATCCATCACAGCAATAGCATTAGGATGGCGTATTTGCATTGCTGCATAAGCTTCACGGCGAAAGCGTTCAATAGTACTAACATCACTTGTAGAGTTACTGTGCATTATCTTTAAGGCTACAGGAACATTTAGTTGTACATGCGTACAACGATAAACTGCACCAGCACCACCCTTAGCAATAAGTTTATCTATTTGGTATTTGTTATCAATCAACCGCCCAATCATATCATCTTTATTTTGGACAAAAATTAAGCGTTGTCCATCATAGGGGCAAAAACCGCTATTATCTTCAAAAGGGCGATTACATTTAAGACATTGTTTCATGAAAAGAAAGCTTCTTTCGTGCAGCTAATAAATTA